>PLWX01000309.1 GCA_003151155.1 Acidobacteriaceae bacterium | reverse complement strand
ACGCCGCTGCGGTTCTGCTCGCCTTGAACTCGCTGGCCGAGGGCGGCGATGTCATCGTCTCCCGCGTAGAACTGGTCGAAATCGGCGGCTCGTTCCGCATTCCCGACGTCATGAGCAAGAGCCAAGCCGTGCTCTGCGAGGTCGGAACCACGAACCGTACTCGCATTGCCGATTACGAAAAAGCCATCAACGATCGCACTCGTCTGCTGATGAAGGTGCACCGCTCAAATTTTCAGATTGTCGGTTTCACCGAAACACCGTCTCTCGAAGAGCTCGTTGAACTGGGTAAAGCACACGGCATTCCGGTGATGGAAGACCTCGGCAGCGGCGCAATCTTCGATCTCCACCGGGTCGGCGTGCCGCAGGAACCCACCATCGCCGACAGCCTGCGCGCCGGCGTGGATGTCGTCACCTACAGCGGCGACAAGCTTCTCGGCGGCCCGCAAGCCGGTATGCTAAGCGGCCGCAAGGATCTCATCGCCGGGATTCGATCCAACCCGATGTTCCGGGCTCTGCGAGTCGACAAGTTGATCTACGCTGCTTTGGAAGCCACCCTGCTCAGCTATATCCGCGAAGATTTCGACGCGATTCCGGCGCTTCGCCTCATGCGAATTCCCGCCTCAGAGATTCGCAGCCGGGCCGAGAAACTTGCCGCTGATTTGCAGAAGCAATCGTCGCGTTACACGACAGACGTAGTCGAATCAGCTTCCGCGATCGGCGGCGGATCTGCACCAGGAGCTACGATTCCTACCTTCGTACTCGGGTTGCGTTTTGATGGCATGAGCGCCCAGCAACTTGCAGATGCACTCAGGAGATCCGATCCTCCCGTCATCGGCCGCGTAGAAGATGATTGCGTGCTGCTCGATCTGCGTACCGTCTTTCCCGACCAGGACGCGCAACTCCTCGCCGCCCTCGTGAATCTTGCTCAGCAGTAATGGCCACCCTCTACACCATAGGACATTCCACGCGCTCGCTGGCCGAACTGATCGAGGTCTTGCAGGCGCATGGGATCAAGAACCTTGTCGACATCCGTGCCTTCCCCATGTCACGCCGCCTTCCGTACTTCAATCGCGAGACCCTGGAACTCGATCTCCCGAAAGCCGGCATCTCCTATTTCTGGGAGCCTCGCATGGGCGGACGGCGAAAGAGGATCACGACGGAATCGCGCAACACTGCGTTACGAAGTGATTCCTTCCGCAACTACGCCGATTACATGCTCACTCCGGAATTCCAGCAGGCCGCCGCCAAGGTCCAGCAGCTTGCCGAAGAACAACCGACGGCCTACATGTGCGCGGAGAAGATGTATTTCCAGTGTCACCGGATGATGGTGTCGGATTACTACGTCGCTCACGGCAACGAAGTGTCGCACATCGTCGATCTCTCGCCGCCGAAGCCGCACAAATTAATGCGCGAGGCTCAAATTATCGACGGAGAACTGCTCTACAACGCCGGCCAGTTGTTTTGACCGGCGCAAAAAATCAGGGCAGCCGGGAAGCTGCCCTGGTCGATGGAGTGAGACGAACTCTTACAGAGCTTGAACTTTCTCTGCCTGCCACCCCTTGGGTCCCTTTACGACGCTGAACTGTACGGCCTGGCCTTCCTGAAGACTGCGGAAGCCCTTCGACTCGATTGCCGAGAAATGCACGAAGACGTCTTCGCCATTCTGGCGGCTGAGAAATCCATAACCCTTAGCGTCGTTGAACCACTTCACTGTTCCTTGTTCCATGTTGAGAAACTTCCTTCCACGCGATTAGCTCAGGAATTCGAAGCGGCGGGCAGAGACTGCGCGGGTACTCCGAATCGAGCGGCAGACATCATGCCTGAGCAGGTCAGCTTTTGGCAAGTCCCCTCCGCCTTCATGGCTGGTAAGCTTAAGCAATGATCGTAGGTACGGGCATCGATATCGTCGAAGTGCCACGCATCGGGCAATCCATCGAGCGGTTCGGCGAACGCTTTCTCAAGCGCATCTTCACCCCCGCCGAAATCCGCTACTGCCAGGCCAAAGCGAATTACGTGGAACGCTTCGCTGCGCGTTTCGCGGCCAAAGAAGCCGGCATGAAGGCGATCGGTACCGGCATGCGTGGCGGCGTCAGCTGGCAGGACTTTGAAGTGGGCCGCGAGCCCGGAGGACGACCAACCATGCTGCTGCACGGCAAAGCAGCGCAGGTGGCGGCAGGCTTGGGAACGCGGCGTGCGCATTTATCTGTGTCGCACACCGAGGAACACGCTGTAGCGTACGTGATCTTGGAAGACTGATTCGGATACAGTTTACTGTCGCGCAGGTGACTCCTCTGCAAGTTCTTGATATCATTCGACGTTTACTAAGCAAACGAGCCACGGTGCCAGCCCGGGCCTGCTCGAGCCCGAGACGAGGGATGTGTGCCTAGTCAGAAACAAGTGCGTTGGGCGCAATTGCGCGTCGGCATAACGGTCATATTCGCGACCGTGACCTTGTGCGTGCTCATCTTCCTCATGTCGGGCACGAGCGGACTGTTCTCGCGAAAAGTCACTTTCATGGTGTACGTCGACAATGCCGGCGGCATTCGTACCGGTGCGCCCGTACGGCTGCAAGGTGTGGATATCGGCAACGTCACGGGGGTTGGCGTGGTGCCCAGCCATGGCAATACTCCAGTCGAAGTCCGCATGAAGATTGCCGGCAAGTTCCAGCAGTTGGTTCGCAAGGATGCGAGCGCAACCTTGGCGACCGCCGGCGTACTCGGCGAGACGTTTATCGATATTGATGGCCGTAATGCCAAGGGCGCACCCGTCCAGAACGGCGACGTGTTGCCTTCCAAAGACACGCCCCAAATTGAAGACGTGGTGCAGGCTTCGCAAAGTACATTGCAGAACATCGATGTGCTGTTGAAGCGTACCGACCGCATCCTCGCCTACGTTGAAAGCGGCCAGGGATCGATCGGTAAGCTCATCTACGACCAGGAAATGTATAACCGGCTGAACACCACGCTGTCGGAAGTCCAGGCGATGGTCAACCAGATCAGCTCGGGCAAGGGGTCAATCGGCAAGCTGCTGAATGACGATGAGTTCTATAACCGGGCGAACGCTTCCGTCGACAAGTTGAACGGCGTCATCGACGAGATCAACAGCGGCCAGGGCACGATCGGTAAGTTCCTCAAAGATCCCAGCCTCTATAACAATACGAACGAGACCATCGCCAAAGCGAACGCTTTCTTGAATGACCTGAACGCTGGTAAGGGCGCAATCGGAAAGTTTGCGAAAGACGAGGCCTTCGCGAAAAAGCTGGATGACACGATCACTCACCTCAATAGCATTGCGGCGAAGATCGACAATGGCGATGGGAGTCTCGGCAAGCTGATGAACGATCCCGCGGTTTATAACAACGCCGACCAGATGCTGGTGGAGACGCGCCATCTGCTCCAGGGCATTCGCGAGAATCCGAAAAAGTATCTTACGTTCCACGTAAAAGTCTTCTAGCTGTCCGATTCCGGACATTGACATAAATCTATATGGCGGGCTGCAACAACGGCCCGCCTTTTTGTGCTAAATCTGGTAGGCACAATGTACCGGGCGCGACACCCTCTCGTTGCGCGCTTGACCATAGAGCAGTGAATCTCACTTCATACAAAGAGGTAACCATGCGATTCCTTACCACCGTAGGCATACTCCTGCTGTGTAGTGGCGCGGCCTTTGCGCAAACGGCAGAGTCCAAGCCACCTGCGCCGGAAAAAATTGAAAGCTTCGACGTCAACGCGATCGATAAGAGCGCCAATCCTTGCGACAACTTTTACCAGTACGCATGCGGCAACTGGAAGAAGTCGAACCCGATTCCGGGTGACCAGACGCGCTGGGGACAGTTCAACAAGCTCGCCGAAAACAACAAGCTGGTTCTTGATGGCCTACTGACCGACGCCGCAAAGCCGGGCAAGCATAGCCCCATCGAGCAGAAAGTAGGTGACTACTTCGCTGCCTGCATGGATACGAAAACCATCGAGGCGAAAGGTACAGAGCCGCTGAAAGCCGAACTTGATGGCATCGCCAAGGTGACGACTCGCCCTCAACTCATGCAGGAGGTTGCTAACTTGCAGCAGGATGGGGTGCGTGCGTTGCTGACGTTCTACGCAATGGCCGACATGCACGACGCCACCATGCAGGTTGCGGGCCTCGACCAGGGTGGCATCACCCTGCCCGACCGCGACAATTATCTGAAGGACGATCCGGCGAACGTCGAGATGCGCGCCAAGTATCTTGAGCATGTGCAGAAAATGTTTGTGCTCGCCGGCGACAGCGACGACACTGCGAAAAAAGAAGCGCAGACCGTGATGACCATCGAGACCGCATTGGCCAAGGCTTCCATGGACCGCACTTTGCGCCGCGATCCGAAGAACCGCGACCACATGATGGAGCTGACGGCGGTTGAAAAAGACAATCCGAACTTCGAATTGGCGGAGTTCTTTCAAACTGCAAAAGCTCCGTCGTTCGCCAAGCTCAACGTCGGCAATCCTGACTTCTTCAAGCAGATCAACGACCTGCTCGCCAGCGCTCCGGTGGACGACTGGAAGGTTTACTTGCGCTGGAAGGCCATCCACAATGCTGCCGCACTTTTGCCCGACAGTTTTGTGAACGAAGATTTCAACTTTTTCAACGCCTATCTCCGCGGACAAAAAGAACTCGCTCCGCGCTGGAAGCGCTGCGTGGAAGAAACCGACGGCGCTCTTGGCGAAGCCCTCGGACAGCTCTACGTCGAAAAAGTTTTCGGCAAAGAACAGAAAGAGCGCACGCAGAAGATGGTGAAGGCGATCGAAGACGCCATGAACGACGATCTGCATTCCCTCAGCTGGATGACCGGCGAAACCAAGAAGGCTGCTTTTGTGAAGCTGCAAGCCATCGTCAACAACATCGGCTATCCGGAAAAGTGGCGTGACTACAGTTCGGTAAAGGTCACGCGCAACGACTTCTTCGGCGACTCGCAACGCGCCGACTACTTCGAAACCCATCGCATCTGGAACAAGATCGGCAAACCCACCGACAAGAAAGAATGGGGGATGACGCCGCCGACCGTGAACGCCTACTACAATCCCTCGCGCAACGACATCAATTTCCCCGCCGGCATCCTACAGTCGCCGTTCTATGCCGGCAGTGCGGATGACGCCGTGAACTTCGGCGGCATCGGCGTGGTGATCGGCCACGAACTCACCCACGGTTTCGACGACCAGGGCCGCAAATACGACGACCAGGGCAATCTGCGCGACTGGTGGACCGAAGCCGACGGCAAGGCCTTCGAAGAGCGTGCCGGCTGCATTGCCGATGAATACTCGAGCTTCGTTGCCGTCACCGACGACAAAGGCGAAGTTCACCTCAAGGGCAAGTTAACCCTCGGAGAGAACACGGCCGACAATGGCGGACTGCGGCTCGCCTATGCAGCGCTGATGAAGATGACAGGCAACGACGATAGCAAGAAGGTTGACGGCTACACTCCGTCACAACGCTTCTTCCTCTCGTTCGCGCAAGTGTGGTGTCAGAATGTGACCCCGCAGGAGGCGCGTCGCCTGGCCCTCATTGATCCCCATTCGCCAGGCGAATGGCGGGCCAACGGCTCAGTACGGAACTTCGAAAAATTCCAGAAAGCCTTCGGCTGCAAGCCGGGCGATGCCATGATTCCGGCAACCGCTTGTCGCGTGTGGTAGAGCTGCTCAGGATGGGCGGAGCGTCTTGCTTCGCCCATTCGAATAAGCCGTTTCGTCCCAAAATATCATGGGACAAAAACCAGCAACTCACCGTCGTGAAGCTTCGCGCAGCCGCATGGTTTGTGGTTAAATTGAAGGTCTTCTATACAGGCTTGAACTCCGCAGAGAACCGCAAGACAAGCCTTCTTCGTATGCCCGATCAGTACTGTACCCGTTCGATACCCAGCACGAAGGAACCAGAGAGGAAATCATGAGGAAATTTCTATCCGTGGCCGCCGCCGCGTTAATGGCGGTTGCGCTCGGTCTTGCGCAGCAACCGGCTAATTCGCAGCAGGCAGAAAAAACCGCCGCTAAAAAAGGTATGCAGGGCTTCGACATCGACGCTCTCGATCGCACAGCTGATCCGTGCGTGGACTTCTACCAGTTTGCTTGCGGCAACTGGATCAAGAACAACCCGATTCCATCCGACCAGGCGCGCTGGGGCCGGTTCTCGGAATTGCTCGAGCGCAACCAGATGATCCTGCGCACTGTGCTGGAAAAAGCCCAGGCTAACAACGCGAACCGCGATGCCGTCGATCAGAAAATCGGCGACTACTACGACGCCTGTATGGACGAAAAAGCCATCGACGCCAAGGGTCTCACGCCGCTGCAGCCGCTGCTCGACAGCATCGCCGCCGTGAAAGATAAATCGGAACTTCCTGCGCTGCTTGGCAAGATGCACCGCGAAGGGGCAGACGCTCTCTTCGCTTTTGGACCTGAACCCGATTTCAAGAACGCAAAGATGATGGGCGTTGCCGTTGACCAGGGCGGAATCGCATTACCGGAGAAAGACTACTATTTCCGTGACGATGCCAAGTCGGTTGAGCTGCGCAAGCAGTACGTCGAACACATCACCAACATGTTCAAACTCGCCGGCGAGTCCGCCGATCAGGCTGCCAAAGATGCGCAGACGGTGATGACCTTCGAAACCACGCTGGCGAAGAATTCCATGGGCAATGTGGAACGTCGCGACCCGCAGAAGCTCTACAACCCGAAGACGAAGCAAGAACTCATTGCCATGAATTCTGCCTTCGATTGGAACAAGTACCTGGTCGCGCTCGAAGCTCCCTCGTTCGAGAAGATCAACCTTGACTCGCCTGGCTTCGTTGCAGGCTTGAACGACATCGTCCAGAAAACCTCGCTCGACGACATCAAGACCTACCTGCGATGGCAGACGCTGCACACCGCCGCTCAATTTCTCTCGACTCCCTTCGTGCAGGAGAACTTCAACTTCTACGGCAAGACGCTGACTGGCGCGAAAGAACTTCGTCCGCGATGGAAGCGCTGCGTGCAGTTCACCGACCGTCAACTCGGCGAAGCTCTCGGCCAAGCCTACGTGAAGGTTGCCTTCCCGCCGGACGCGAAAGACCGCATGGAGAAGATGGTCCACAACCTCGAGGCGTCCATGAAGACCGACATCGAAGGCCTCGATTGGATGACGCCGGAAACCAAGAAGGCTGCCATCGTGAAGCTCGGGATGATCACCGACAAGATCGGCTATCCGAAAAAGTGGCGCGACTATAGCAAGTTCAAAGTCGTTCGCGGCGACTTCGTCGGCAACGGTATCCGCGGAAACGAATTTGAAACTGATCGCCAGCTGGCGAAGGTGAACAAGCCCGTGGATCGCACCGAGTGGGGCATGACGCCTCCGACGGTGAACGCCTACTACAACCCGCAGGAAAACAACATCAACTTCCCGGCGGGCATCTTGCAGCCTCCGTTCTTCGACAACAAGCTCGATGATGCCGTGAACTACGGTGCCATCGGCGCGGTGATCGGACACGAGATGACCCACGGCTTCGACGATGAAGGCCGCGAGTTCGACGGCAACGGCGATCTTCGCGACTGGTGGACTGCCACCGACGGCAAGGCGTTCGAAGAGCGCGCCAAGTGCCTGTCGGACGAGTACTCCAGCTTCGTTGCCACCGACGACGTTCACGTGAATGGCAAGCTGACGCTCGGCGAAAACACCGCCGACAACGGTGGCGTGCGCATTTCCTTGATGGCGTTGGAAGCGACCTTCAACGGCAAGGAGCCGGCAAAGATCGATGGCTTCACCGCTCAGCAACGCGCCTTCCTCGGCTTCGGGCAGGTGTGGTGCGAGAACCAGACGCCGCAGGCATTGCGCGTCCAGGCGCAAACCAACCCGCACTCTCCGGGGCAGTGGAGGACCAATGGCGTGATGCGCAATTCGCCGGAGTTCCGCAAAGCTTTCGGTTGCAAAGAAGGTCAGCCGATGGCGCCGGTGAATGCCTGTCGCGTCTGGTAAACCAGAACACTCACTCACGAGAGCCCGGCGAAATTGCCGGGCTTTTATTCGCTCTCAACTTCGACTGGAGTGGCTTCAGCTGCAAGCGCGCTGATCCCCAACTTCTCTTCCGCGATCCGCGTCGCATGCTCCAGGCCCATTTGCATCCGCAGGCGGTGTTCTTCAATCCCCGCATCGTCGAGACTCGAAGGAACGTAGATCATCTCGGAGAAGTGCGTATGAATGCGTGCGAACGGTTTAGGCACTACAAAGCGGTCCCACGAATTCAGTACCCACGCGCTCTTCACCGCTACATAGAAGGGAATGATCGGTGCTCCCGTCATGCTGGCCAGCAGCACAGGTCCACGCTTCGCAACGTAGCGTGGTCCGCGCGGGCCATCGATGGTGAATACCGCAGTGCCGTTGTTGTGGATCAGCGTGCGCATTTCCAGCAGCGCCTGCGAACCACCGCGTGAACTCGATCCACGAATCGCAAGAAAGCCAAATTTCTGGATGACTCGCGCGATGTATTCACCGTCGGTGCTGCGGCTGGTCATCACCGCAAGGTTGCGGTCGCGAAAGAGAAACGTTGCCGGCAGCACGCACCGATGCCAGAAGGGAAAGATGCGCGCATGATATTGCGTCAGTCCCGGATCGATGGTGTTTGCATCGAACGACATCGTCGGGCGTAGCGTGATCCCGATCAACCGCAAAATGGCGGAAACAATCGTCGACACCAGCGCGAACTGGATGCGCTGCATCACGGAGTAGCGCGGCGCATTATCGCGGGCATCGCTCACGCGTTCATTGTAACCATCCGGCCAAATCCCCAGCTTCATCCGCTGTACTTCAGCCACTTCAGCAGTTCCGGTAGAGTCGGACGCTTGCCGTACATCAGGATGCCGACCCGGTAGATCTTCGCGCAGAGTACCAGGATGCCCCAGATCGTCGCGAGCATCAGTCCGATGCAAAGCGCGATTTGCCACCACGGTGGCGTTTCAATCAGGATGCGCACGAACATCAGCATCGGCGCGCAGAAGGGAATCATTGACAGCCAGATCGCCAGCTGTGAATTTGGATGTTGAATGACGGTCTGCGCGATCACCATCGCAAAGATCAGCGGCATCAGTACCACGAACTGCACCTGCTGTGCCTCCTGCTCGCTGTTCACCATCGCGCCGATCGCAGCGTACAAAGAGCTATAGAGCAGATAACCGAGTAAAAAGAACACAGCAAAATAGATCACCGAGGAGATCGGGATGTGAACTCCACCCGCCATGCTTTTGAATGCCATGACCGCCGGGCTGGAAAGTGCAACGCTCAATGCCATCCATATCGCGATCTGCGTCAGTCCCACCGCCCCTACCCCAATGATTTTTCCCGCCATCAAATCGCGCGGCCGCACGCAGGAGAGCATCACCTCCATGATGCGGGAGCCTTTTTCTTCAATCACCGAGCGCATCACCGCAATCCCGTAAATCAGCACGGTGATATAGAGCAGCGTAACCATCATGATCGAACCCATGAAAAGGGCGATTCCGCTGCTGCTGCTTTCTTTTCCTTTCTCCATTCGCACCGACTTCACCGATACGGGTCTTAGTACGTCGCTGATCTCCTGCTGCCGCAGGCCGTGTCCCGCTAAATCTTGCTCTGTGAGCGAAACCCGTAACGCGGATTGCAGCGAGATCTGTTCCGAAAAATTCGTGGAGTCCTTCGAGAAGTACGTGATCTTCCGGTCTTTGAGCGCCTCCGGACTGATCCACAAAAATCCGCTGATCCTCCCGTCGTTCACCTGGTTGCGCAGTTCCTGCTTTGCCGACTCGTCTGTCGCGGTGCTGGTTAACACCGTGTACGGAGGCCCTTCGTTCTGTTTGTTCACCGCCGCGTCGTTCTCGTCCGAGCCGAATGGATCGTCCTGGTCGTGAGCCACAGTTTCGATCAGGTGCTTCTTCACCGCCTCGGCCAGCGTCAAGGTTGGCGCAACCACGGAGATCGTGCGCTGCTCAAGGCCATTCTTTTTCGCCACCTCGATCGGAATCCAAATCGCTCCCGCCATCAGTGCCGGCACCAGCACCGTCATCACCAGGAATGACTTCTTGCGCACCCGCTCCAGGTACTCCCGCTTCATGATCAGCAGCATGTTACGCATGGGTGGTCACCTCGTCGTTCTTCACCACGTCAATAAAGATCGCTTCCAGCGAAGGCTCCACCAGTTCGAACTTGTTCACGCGCGCTCCTTTTGAAATAGCGCGCAGCAGCGCCTGGGAATCCGCCCCCTGGACTAGTTTCACTTCCACGTAATTTCCATAATCGTTGTACGACTCCACCAGTGTTTTGTCCTGCAGGAAGCTCGCGTCTCCCTCGTATTCCACCTGCACGCTGTTTTTTCCGTAGCTGCTCTTGATCTGTTTCAACTCGCCCATCAACACGGGCCGCCCGTGATCGACCAGGCAGATGGTGTCGCAGAGTCGCTCCACCGTATCCATACGATGGGTTGAGAAGAGAATCGTCTTGCCGCTCTTCTTCAACTCGATAAGCACATCTTTCAGTTGCACCGCGTTCGCAGGATCGAGTCCGGAGAACGGTTCGTCCATGATGATCAGTGGCGGATCGTGCAGTAGCGTCGCGATGAACTGGATCTTCTGCTGCATACCTTTGGAGAGCTCTTCGACCTTGTTCTTCATCCAATCCCCGATGCCCATCTTCTCCGCCCAATCCAGCGACCGTCTTCGCGCTTCCGCTTCCGCAAGACCCTTGAGCTGGCCAAGAAAAATCAAGTGGTCGATAATTTTCATCTTCTTGTACAAGCCGCGTTCTTCCGGCATATAGCCAATCCGTTCCAGGTGCTTGCGCTCAAAGCGCTGGCCGAAAAAGAAAACATCGCCCTCGTCGGGTAACGTGATGCCCATCATCATCCGGATCGTCGAAGTCTTACCGGCACCATTCGGGCCCAACAGGCCAAATACGCTGCCTTCGCGAATCTCAAACGACAAGTGGTCGACGGCAACGAACTCGTCATAACGCTTCGTAACTCCGCGCAGTTCTACCGCATTGGCCATCGGTGGCTCCCTGTCGTATTCATGCTTTTACTTCTCCGGAAAGAAAATCTCTTCGATTCGACGTTTAAAAAGAGCCGCAACTTTGAACGCTAGCGGAAGACTGGGATCGTACTTTCCCGTCTCCAGCGCATTGATCGTCTGACGAGAGACATCAAGTCTATCCGCCAAGTCGGCTTGCGACCACTCGCGCTCTGCCCGTAAATCGCGGACCCGGTTCTTCACTCGTATCTCGCTTTCGCCACCGTAACCGCGATCCCCCATACCACCATCATGAAGCTGAAACGCACCCACCACGGAATCATCGGGATCGCCGTGCCTTCGAAGAAGCCGAAGACCACTGTCGCGAAGACTGTCGTCACCAGGGTGTACGCCGCTCCCTCCGACAGGATTCGTCGTTGCATTTCATCCGCCGCGGCAAAGTAGGCCATCATCCCGCGTAGCATCAGCACTACCGACCCCAGCGGCAGCAGCAGGAACAGCGGTTTGGCCGGCCATGCATGGAACCGCTTCATCAAGGCAAACGCGATCGGCAAGGTTGCGCCGTACGCCACCATCGCCCACCAGAACTTTTGATACGCGCTACGTTGTGCAACATTCATTCCAGCAGAATCGTCACAAATCTTCATCGAACCGTCCTCGTCTCGATGTAAAGTAAACTTGACATCCAAGAATGTCAAGTATGCTTTACATCAATTTTTCGAATTGCCGCGACAGAATCTCGCGGCTGCGCGAAGATGAACTACTTCAAACAGGATGGTCGGAATGTTTAAGAAGCAGAAAGCCGGGTGGTTGTGGGTCGCCGTGTGGCTCTTTTTTGGGTCGTACGCCTCGGCGCAGGCCGTGATGAACGAACCCGATGACACCAAGCCGGTACAAATCACCGGATGCATGACCGCTCGTACCAAGTCCGGCGGCTTCATTCTGTCCGGTGTCTTCGGACGTCCTGTCTCGGTGGTCGGTCCGAACTATCTGCAAGTCGGCATGGGCCACCAGGTCACGCTCACCGGCACCTGGGAAACCAATGGCATCGCTCCCCATTCCGATAAGGTCGATAACACCCGCCTGTTCGTGGCTACCGCGGTGAAAGTGACCGCCAAGCAGTGTGCCTCTCCGCCTTCGGCAACCGGCAGCGCTCCGGCTGACAACAGCAAGCAGCAGCATTGAATTTGAACCGGTCTAAGTTCCTAATTACGCGTTGACATCCGCAGGAATCGCCCGGGTGTATACTCTCGCGCCATGCCGAAAGTAAACGTTCACAAGCCCGGTTCACTTTGCTGGATCGAGCTCGCCACCAGCGACCAGCCATCCGCCAAGAAATTCTATGAACAGTTATTTGGCTGGACTGCTGATGATAGGCCGATGGGGCCAGACTCGTTTTATACGATGTTCAAGTTGGATGGAAGAGACGTAGCTGCGGCCTGCACCTTGCGTCCCGACCAATTGCAACGCGGAGTGCCGCCTCACTGGAACCTGTATGTCGCAGTCGCCAATGTCGATGAATCTGCCGAGCGCGCCGGTGAGCTGGGAGCCTCAGTGCTGGCGCCTCCGTTCGATGTCTTCGACGCAGGGCGGATGGCGATCATCCAGGATCCCACCGGCGCAATTCTTTCGCTCTGGCAGGCCAAGGAGCACAGCGGCGTGCTCGTCAACAATGAAGAAGGCGCCTTGTGTTGGGCGGACTTGATGACCCGCGACCGAGACAAAGCAGCCGATTTTTATTCCGCTCTGCTTGGCTGGAAGATCGAGAAAGAAGACGAGAATCCGGCACATGGTTACTACCACATCAAGAATGGGGAGGATTACATCGGAGGGATCCCGCCCACGGAGCATACCGATCCGAACATCACCACGCACTGGCACATTTACTTCCAGACTGCCGATTGCGAAGCCAAAACGGCCGAAGCGAAGTCATTGGGGGCAAGCGTGTACTTGCCGAATTTGAAAATGGAGCATGTGGGCACGCTGTCGGTCGTTCGCCGATCCCCAGGGAGCGGTGTTCAGCATTTTCCAGCCGGCAGAGAAGAAATAGAAGACAAGCGACTGCAGAAAAAGCCCAACCATAGGGTTGGGCTTTTCAGTTTCAAGAAACTCTTATTCCGACCAGCGCTTGAACACCAGGCAGCCGTTGGTGCCCCCAAACCCAAACGAATTCGAGATCGCATATTCCATGCTGATCTTGCGCGCGGTATGCGGCACGTAATCCAGGTCGCATTCCGGATCGGGATGATCGAGATTGATGGTGGGCGGCACGATCTGATCGCGTAGCGCCAGCGCGGTGATGCCTGCTTCCAGTCCGCCTGCTCCGCCGAGAAGATGGCCCGTCATCGACTTCGTAGAACTCACTGCAATCTTCCTCGCGTGATCACCGAAGGCGCGCTTGATTGCCACCGTCTCCAGCGTATCGCCGATCGGCGTGGAAGTTCCGTGCGCGTTGACGTAGCCGACTTGATCAGGCGTGATCTTCGCGTCCCTCATCGCGTTGCGCATCACGCGGAATCCGCCATCGCCTTCCGGGGCCGGTTGCGTGATGTGGTTAGCGTCGCCGCTCATCCCGTAGCCGACAACTTCGCTGAGAATCTTCGCACCCCGTGCCTTGGCGAACTCGAGTTCCTCGAGCACCATGATGCCCGCGCCTTCACCGATAATGAAACCGTCGCGATCCTTGTCCCACGGACGGCTGGCCTTCTCCGGGTCATCATTGCGGGTGGATAAAGCGCGCATCGCCGCAAACCCGCCGACCCCCATCGAGGTGATCGCGGCTTCGCTACCTCCACAGATCATCACATCGGCATCCTCCCGCTGGATGATCTTGTAGGCATCGCCGATGGCGTGGGCGCTTGAAGTGCAAGCCGTGCACGTGGCCTCGTTTGGGCCCTTGGCGTTGTAGCGAATGCTGACGTGCCCTGCGGCAAGATTGACGATAGCGGCGGGAATAAAAAATGGAGAAATGCGGCGCGGCCCACCTTCGAGGCAAGCCTTGTGCTCGCGCTCGATAATGTCGAACCCGCCGATGCCCGAGCCGATGTGTACTCCTACGCGCTCCGAAATGTCGTCCGTCACCGTCAGTCCTGACGATGTCATCGCTTCGGTAGCGGCCGCCAGCGCCAGGTGAATGAACCTCGCCATCTTCTTCGCTTCTTTCTTTTCCACGAAGTTGAGCGGGTCGAAGTTCTTCACCTGCGCCGCGATCTTGCAGGCGTACTTTTCAATGTCGTCGTTGAAATCGGTAATTCGGGCAACGCCGCTTTTGCCGGCCAACAGGCTGGACCAGACTTCATCCACCGTATTGCCAACTCCGCAAATCAACCCAAGTCCGGTAACAACAACGCGGCGACTCAAAGTTACTTGCCGCCTTTCGCGTGGGCTTGGATGTAGTCCACCGCGTCTTTTACTGTGCGGATCTTCTCTGCATCCTCGTCCGGAATTTCGATTTCAAACGCTTCCTCGAAAGCCATGACGAGCTCGACCGTATCGAGCGAATCGGCGCCGAGATCGTCCACGAAAGAAGCGTTGGGCGTTACCTCACCCTCATCCACACCGAGCTGCTCGACAATGATCTGTTTCACTTTTTCTTCAACGGAAGCCATTGATTACGAAATCTCCTTTCGCGCCTAGCGCGCAATCATTCCTGAACTGTATGAAATCTGCATGACAGCGGTTGCTTTGATAGGCCCGCAGCCACACTGATTTTTTTGCCGCCGCACGGAGAGCTCCGGAAAAATCCCGGCCAACGGGGTCAAACGCTCAGTGTAATGGGGCGGAGGCGAGCCTGTAAAGCAACCGCCAATTTTGTGTCAAATAGACACAATCGGAGTGCCAAATCAGCAGAAGCTGCTCGCGATCAGGCAGAACTTGCGGGTACGAATATTTGGGTCCAAGCCGTCACAAACTCTCAAAATGCCTTTCCCGAATCCGCCAGAATCGTCACCGGCCCTTCATTCACCAGTTCCACCTGCATCATCGCCTGGAAAATTCCCGTCTCGCATCGAATGCCTCTTCCACGCACTTGCGCGACAAAGTATTCGTACAGTTCCTTTGCACGCTCCGGTCGCGCCGCCGCATCGAAGCTCGGCCGCTTGCCTTTACGCAGGTCACCGTACAACGTGAACTGCGAAACCGCCAGCACGGCTCCGCCGACATCCTGCACCGACAAATTCATCTTCTCGTTCTCGTCTTCAAAGATGCGCAAGCCCGCGATCTTCTCCGCGAGATATTCAGCGTCTCGTTCGCTGTCGTCCTGTCCCACGCCCAGAAGCACCAGCAGTCCGCGCTCGATGGCGCCGACAATCTCGCCATCGACATTCACCGAAGCACGGCTTACGCGTTGCACGACCGCTCGCATGGGATGAACCGTTTTACCAGTTCGCCCGTTCTGCATACAATTGGCGAACTTGTCAGTGGCTCATTTTTTCGTTCCGTTACAAGACCGAAGGAGTGCCTCATGTTCTGTTCCGCGCGGACATTTGGGTCCCGCATATTTTTACTCTGCACGGCAATGCTGATTCTGACCGTTGCGCTTTTCGCGCAGAATCCGCCTGCTTCCAATGCGCCGTCTGAATTCGTGATCAAAAACGCGACCGTACTCACCGCTACCCACGGCCGCATCGAACACGGCTCTATCTACGTGAAAGACGGCAAGATTGCCGCGGTCGGCGCCAATGTCTCGGCTCCTTCCGGCGTGCAGGCTATCGATGTCAACGGTGCCTTCGTCACTCCCGGCATCATCGATCCGCATTCGCACATGGCGCTCGACAACGATGTCAACGAGGCCACCAGCCCCGTCGTCCCGCAGATGATGATGAAGGACGCCTTCGATTACACCGACAAGCAGATTTATCGCGCGCTCGCCGGCGGCGTTACCAGCGCGCTGCTGTTGCACGGATCCGCCGACATGATCGGCGGCCAGGCTGTCGTCATCAAGACCAAGTTCGGGATGTCGCGCGATCAGATGCTCTTCCCCGGCGCGCCGCAATCCATCAAGTTCGCCAGCGGCGAGAATCCCAAGCGCGTCTTCGGCGACAAGGGCGTGCTGCCCTCCACCCGTATGGGCAATTTTGAGGTCATGCGTGAAGCGTTCATCCAAGCGCAGGAGTACCGCCGCGAGTGGGATGACTACAACGCGAAAGTGCAGAAGGGCGACAAGGACGCCAAGATGCCTCATCGTGACCTGAAACTCGAAGCTCTCGCCGATGTCCTGCGGGGCAAGCTTCTCGTCCAGATCCACATCTATCGCGCCGATGAATTCCTCACCGAGATCGCGCTCGCCCATGAATTCGGCTACAAGATTCGCGCCTTCCATCACGCACTAGAGGCCTATAAGGTTCCCGACGCCATCGCGAAAGAGGGAATCGCCATCGCCACTTTCAGCGACTGGTGGGGATACAAGTACGAAGCCTGGGACGCGATT
Source organism: Acidobacteriaceae bacterium (assembly GCA_003151155.1). GTDB lineage: Bacteria > Acidobacteriota > Terriglobia > Terriglobales > Acidobacteriaceae > Korobacter. The sequence continues at coordinate 14,629 of PLWX01000309.1, read as the reverse complement.
CCCTGGAACGCGGCGATCTGTCTCCATCACGGCGTGCGCGTCGCGGTGAAGAGCGACTCCGAGGATTACATTCGCCGCCTCAACCAGGAAGCCGCGAAAACCATGCGTTACGGCGGGGCCAACGAACAAGAAGCCCTGCAGATGATCACCCTCAATCCCGCGTGGATCATCGGTGTCGACGACAAGACCGGCTCCATCGATGTCGGCAAAGACGCCGACCTCGTGCTCTGGAACAGTTATCCACTCTCGTCTTACGCCCTCGCCGACAAAGTCTGGATCGATGGTCAACTCTTCTTCGATCGCTCTACGCCAGGCTACGGCATGCCGAACTACAAGAGCTTCCCGCAGGAGGGCCAGTGATGAAAAAGCTGATCAGTGTGTGTTCTGTCGTAGCGATGTCGGCTTGCCTGCTGGCGCAAACTCCCGCGAAGACTGTCGCCATCAAGGGCGGCAAACTGCTCACTGTCTCGCACGGCACGATTGAGAACGGTGTGATCGTCCTCTCCGGCGGAAGGATCACCGCCGTCGGTGCGGCGGGCTCCACCAAGATTCCTGCTGGAGCCGAAGTCATCGATGCCACCGGCATGACCGTCTATCCCGGTCTCATCGATTCCGAAACTCATCTCGGCCTCACCGAGATCGAAGCCGACGAGATGACCAACGATCTCGTCGAGACCAGCGACGAGATCATGCCGCAGATGCATGTTTACGACGCTTTCCACGCCGAGAGCGCGCTCATTCCAGTCACCCGCTACAACGGCATCACCAATGTCATCGTGGCGCCCAGCGACAAGGACACGCTCCCCGGACAGGATTCGTTCGTGCAACTCTACGGCCGCAACGCCGCCGACATGATCATCGGTCGCGACGTCGCCATGCCGATGAACTTTACCGGCGCACAGCGTCGTAACGAATCGTTCAGCAAGGCGAAGTATCCCCAGACCCGCATGGGCATGGCCGCGCAACTGCGCCAGGCCTTTCTCGATGCGCAGGAATACATGCGCAAGAGCGACGACAACGATGCCAAGCCCGCTGACAAACGCGAGCACTTCAAGCGCGACCTCAAGTCCGAGGCGCTGATCCCGTACCTTAAGGGCCAGAAGCCTGTGGTGCTCGAAGCCCAAACTTCGAGCGAGTTCGAAGCCGCGATCGCCCTAGCGCAGGAGTTCAAGCTGAAGATCATCTTGAATCACCTCTCGCATGCCCAGTCCGTCCTCGACCAGGTCGCTGCGTTGAAGTTGCCGGTCATCGTCGGCCCAATTTACGAACAGCCAAAGGACGACGAACGCTATGACGCTGTCTTCAAACTTCCCGCCGAATTATTCAAGCGCGGCGTGAAGGTTGTTTTCGCTTCGTACGATTCGCATCAATCACGCAACTTGCCCTACGCCGCCGGGTACGCCGTTGCCTACGGTCTTCCTTATGACGAAGCGCTCAAAGCCATCACCCTGAATCCCGCCGAGGTCTGGGGCGTCGCCGACAAACTTGGTTCGCTCGATGTCGGCAAGCAGGCCAACGTCGTCATCGCGAACGGCGATCCGCTTGATGTGAAGACCGATGTGAAACGGGTCTTCATCGCTGGAGTCGATGTACCAATGGTGGACAAACAAACCGTGCTGCGCGATCAGTATGGCGGGAAGTGAGCAGCCTTAACTCAGTCGGCAGCCCACTCAGTTGTCGCCGAAGCCCAGCCTTCCGATGTAAGGTGGGGAAGGTACAGCTTTGGATAAGCGAATTGCAGACAGCCTAAAATTGGCGATCGGCAGCATCATCTGTGCTGCGCTCGCTTTCGGATTTCATTGGCGCGGCCCATTGGAGGTCGCGCCGTGGATTTTGTTGTTTATCGCGCTTGCGACATCTCTCGTTTCCGTTTTATACGGGATAAAAGAACTACGTAGAGCTGCAAGTCGATGGCAGGTCATTCTCGCTTTCGCATTGTGCTTGATTCCATGGGTGGCGACTTTTCGACTGAAGTTCTAGACAAGCGCCAGACTCCCAGGCTGAGCGCCTACTACCCTGCTTTTGACAACTCCCACCTCTTTCGGCATACTGTTCCAACGATGTCGTCCGTTGCCTTCAATCCGCAGACCACCATGGCTATGTGCATGTGTACGCATATGTGTGCCCGGCCGCGGGTTTACGGAGCGACAGACTAACGCAAGTTCAGTAGTCCAGAGTTCCTAAACACCCACGGTCCCAGATCGTGGGTGTTTCGCATTTGGCCCAAAATTTCGCACGACAACGAAGGAGCAGCCGATGTCCAGCAACGAAAAGGAAAAGCAGCCGCAACATTTAGCCACGCTCGCGGTACATGGTGGCCAGGAGCGCGACGCCGTCACGAAATCGCGGGCCGTCCCCATCTACCAGACCACCTCGTATCTCTTTGACGACGCCGACCACGCGGCCCGCCTCTTCGCTCTGCAGGAATTCGGCAACATTTACACCCGCATCATGAACCCCACCACCGACGTCTTCGAAAAGCGCATCGCGGCGCTCGAAGGCGGCGCCGCTGGGCTTGCCACCGCCTCCGGCCAGGCCGCGGAGACCCTGACGATTCTTACCCTTGCCAGCGCCGGTGACGAGATCGTCTCGACCACGTCGCTCTACGGTGGAACTTACAATCTCTTCCATTACACCTTGCCGAAACTCGGCATCACCGTCCGCTTTGCCGACGCCGATGACTTTGATGGCATTCGCAAGGCGATTAATGGAAAGACCAAGGCGCTTTATACCGAAACCCTCGGCAATCCCAAGCTCGACGTTTCTGACATCGAACAGCTTGCCAAGATCGCCCACGAAAATAAGCTGCCGTTGGTCATCGACAACACCTCGGCGTCGCCGGCGCTGGTGCGTCCGATCGAATGGGGCGCCGACATCGTCATCAACTCGGCGACCAAGTTCATCGGCGGCCACGGCACTACGATCGGCGGCGTCATCGTCGATGCTGGAAAGTTTGACTGGAAAGCCTCCGGTCGTTTCCCTGACTTCGTCAACCCCGACCCGTCCTATCACGGGCTCAGTTTCTGGGATGCCTTCGGTCCGCTCTCCTTCATCCTCAAAGCCCGTGTGCAGGGTCTGCGCGATACCGGTGCGGCTCTCTCGCCCTTCAATTCGTTCCTGCTCCTGCAAGGTGCGGAGACATTGCACCTGCGCCTCGAGCGTCATTCGCAGAATGCGTTGAGAGTGGCGAAGCACCTTGAAGAGCATCCGGCGGTCGAGTGGGTCAACTACCCCGGACTGGAATCGAGCAAGTACTACACTCGTGCGAAGAAGTATTTCCCCGACGGCCAAGGTGCGCTGCTCACCTTCGGCATCAAGGGCGGCTTCGAAGCCGGCAAGAAGCTGATCAACTCGCTCAAGCTTTTCAGCCTGGTGGCCAACATCGGCGATTCGAAGTCGCTGGTCATCCATCCATCGTCCACCACGCACCAGCAACTCAGCGCCGCCGAACAGAAAGACACCGGCGTCACGCCCGAGCTCGTGCGTCTCTCCGTCGGCATTGAAGACGTGCGCGACATCCTTGCCGATCTCGACCAGGCCCTCGAAGTCGCCACCGGCGTCTCCACCGAACTTCAGCCCGCCGGGAGCGCCAGATGAGTGCCGTAGACTGTCCATTCCACCTGATCCAGGGAGCCTTCACCTTCGCGGAGGACGAAGGCTTTTCCCTGGAGTCGGGTGGCGCACTTCAGCCAGTCACGATTCGTTACGCACAGTACGGCGAACCGAATGCCGCGCGCGATAATGTGGTGCTCGTCTGCCATGCACTCTCAGGTTCTGCAAAAGTGGATGACTGGTGGCCCGAACTCTTCGTCGAAGGCGGCCTGCTCGATCTCGAAAAATATTGCGTCATCGGCACCAACATTCTCGGCTCCTGTTACGGATCTACTGGTCCGAATTCCATCAGCGCCGAAACCGGCGAGCCTTACGGATCGGAATTCCCGCTCGTCACCATCAGCGACATCGTTCGCGCACAGGCGCTGCTGCTCGATTCGCTCGGCATTGATAAGTTGAAATTAGTGATCGGTGGTTCGATCGGCGGTATGCAGGCGTTGCACTGGGCGATGGATTATCCCGATCGCGCGAAGCACGCCATCGCCATCGGTACCGCGCCTCTCGGTGCTCTCGGGCTGGCGTTGAATCACATTCAACGTGAGGTCATTCGCCTCGACCCGCGCTGGAATCACGGCTCCTACACTGACGACAAGTCTCCGTCCCAAGGGATTTCCATCGCCCGCCAGATCGCGATGTTGTCGTATAAATCGGCGACCCTGTTCGACGAGCGTTACGGCCGCAAGCTCAACCGCAACGGCGAAGATCCCTGGCAGCACCACAGCGCTCGCTTCGACATCGGCGGCTACCTCGACCACCAGGGAGAGAAGTTTGTCCGCCGCTTCGACGCGAATTCCTATCTCTCAATCACGCGCACCATGGATACCTTCGATCCCGTCCGCAAATACGCCTCGGCGAAAGCTGCGTATAGCAGGATCAAAGCGAAAGTTACGCTGGTTGGAATCTCGTCGGATTGGCTCTTTCCGCCACAGGACGTGCGCAAACTGGCAGAAAACATCGGGAAGTACGGCGCCGAATGTGACTATCGCGAAATCCAGTCCTCGCACGGCCACGACGCATTCCTGGCCGAACCAGAAAAACTGGCACAAGTCTTAGGCGACGGCCACGAGATCGACGTCTAGAAATGTTTCGCGGTCAGCCCGCGAGGAAGCTGGCCGCATTCACCCTCTCTCTTGTCATCCCGAGGAGCGAAGTCGGGCCCCCGACGAGCGCCGCTTCTGCGCTTGGCGGGGTGATGGAGCGACGTGGGGACCTGCTGTTTCGCCTGCAGCCACGACACTCTAAACTCACCCCTGTCATCCTGAGCGAAGCACGCGCAGCGTGCGCCGTCGAAGGACCCCTATCGCCACCACACGCTAGAGTTCGTTTCTTAAAATAGCATCGGCGCATCCGCATCCTTTCCCACTTCGCGTCCCGCCAACGCATACATCTCTGCAATGTACTTCGCGGTATTAAATTTCTTCTCCGCGCCGCTCCGTGCCATGTACCGCACCGTTCCAAAGATCGGTCGCGGAAACCACGGACGATCGAACTTGCCGACCATGCACCATGCAATGCCGGCATACCCATTCGGATCGCGCCCATCGAGAAAATACTTGTCGTTCAAATACACAGCGGTTTTGTAGGCCAGTTGCGGCGTCTTCATCCATTCCAGGATCTTCTTCGCCCAATACATGCGCAGGTAGTTGTGCATCCACCCCGCGTACACCATCTGGAACTGCGCCGCATTCCAAAGATCGTCGTAGGTCTCGCCGCGCTCCAGTTGCGCCGGCGTATAAAGAATCGGCCGCGGATCCTTCGCATGTTCCGCCAGCGTCTTGTGTGCCCAGTTCTCGCCGCACTCCATCGAGTCGTACACCGGGTTGAAGTGCACCATGTTGATCGACAACTCCCGCCACGTGATCAGCTGGTCAAGAAAATCGTCCTTCGCCGCCTGCGGAGCTTTCGCCTTTTCGACCGCGAACGTGACGGTGTGCGGCCCGATATGCCCGAAGTGCAGATACGGTGAGAGTCGCGTCGTCCCATCTTCATGAGCTTGGTTGTGCTTCACGGGATATTGCGGCAATTTGTGGGTCACGAACTCATGCAGCAGCCGCAAGGCTTCTTTCGTTCCGCCTCGAAACGAATCCACCGGCTTCACCGACCGATCCAGGTCCCACCCCTCGGTGATGTCCTCGACCTCCCGCCAATCCAGCTGCTCCAGTCCTCGCGGCCCCTCCCAGTCCACTTGCGCCTTCGTATTCGCACAGGGCACCAGGAACTCTTTGAAATGCGCTTTCAGCCGCGGTCGAATGATCCGCGCCGCATACTGCTCTTTCTGTAACAATTTCGTTGGGACGATAACATCCGCATCTACCGTCCACAGCGGTACTTTCAGTTTTTTCGCCGCGATCTCGCGCCAGTGGTTGGTTTCGCGCAGTGGATTCTCATCGCCCACCACCAGCGCGGCGTGCACCTCGTCGCAAAACTTGCTCAGCGAATGTTGCGGAAAGCGTCGCAGCACAAAGCCGACGCCGCGCTTGTCCGCCCCCTCGGCAATATCGCCGATCCCTTGTTGCAGAAACGCATAGTGCCGCAAGTTTGCATGTGGATAAAAGGGAACCGGCGCGAAGAAGATCACGCAAGGGAGCTTCAGAGCATTCGCTGCCTGCACCGCCACATCGAGCGCCGGATTATCGTGCGCCCTCTGTGCCCGCTGCATCCAGTACACCACGCAGCGCCCACCCGGCCGCGGTTCGCCATCGCGGCGCACGGTTACGCGCGAGTTGTCTTTCAGTTGCTGCAACGAGGGCATCGCTTCATTGTGATGCACTCGCGCAGAACGTTTATGTGGAATTCAAATTTGTTTCGTCGCAATCAAAGCCAGAAGGTGCGATTGCACTAGGAGTACGCGTCGAACCACGGATTTCCGCTCTGCCCGCCGTCGTCGAGCACTTCATCCACAATCGCCAGCGCTTCCACCGTCGGACGCACGTCATGCGCCCGCACAATATGCGCGCCTTTCATCGCCGCGATCACCGCCGCCGCAATCGACGGATGCAGCCGTTCCTGCGGTCCTAGGTCGCCTTTAAAGCGAATCCCCGCCGTACGCCCGAGAAAGCTCTTCCGCGAAAGTCCGACCATTAACGGGAAGCCCATGCTGTGCAGGTCTTCAAACTTCTGTAGCAGCGGATAGTTGTTTTCGAAACGCTTCCCAAACCCAAACCCCGGGTCGACCACAATGCGGTCGTGCTGCACCCCCGCCCCAATCACCCGCTGCACCGTCTCGTGCAACTCGTGCTGCACCACCTGCACAATGCGCGGTTCTGGCGGCAAATCGCGCCAGTCTCCCGGCTTGCCTCGCGTATGCATTAGCACCACGCCGCAAGGCAGGCTGCCGGCCGTCGCAGCCATTTCCGGATCCCACGTCATTCCGCTCACGTCGTTTACGATCTCCGCCCCGGCACCCACCGCCGCCCGTGCCACCTCGGCTTTATAGGTATCGACGCTGATGAATATCTGTCGATTGGCCTTCTTGATGCCCTCGATCACCGGCACCACGCGCGCCATCTCCTCGGCAGCGGTCACCGCCTGTTCCCCCGCTACGCTCACTCCCGGCCGCGTCGATTCGCCGCCAATGTCGAGAAAGTCCGCCCCCTCCGCAACCAGCCGCAGCCCTTGCTGCACGGCCTCGTCCACCGACTTGAACTTACCGCCATCGCTGAAGGAATCCGGCGTTACGTTGAGCACGCCCATCACCAGCGTACGTCTCCCGAGGTCGATTCGTCGTGCTCCGAGGTTCCACTTAAACACTGGTCTCATGCGGCCCTGATTGTATGCTAAGCAGTTCCACCTGCACTATTTGAGGTGTAAAATCCCAAGTAGAAGCATGCTTCGCCGTCGTTCCACGCTCGTCGCTGCGTTTGCCGTTCTATTGGCGATCTATGCCCCTGCGGCCGACAAGCGCTCGCTCGCCAGCCGCATCGATACCATCCTTGCCGAGCCTGATGTCGCCCGCAGCTTCTGGGGCGTCGAGGTGGTTTCGCTCGACTCGGGCAAGACTCTCTACGCGCACGACGCCGACAAGCTTTTCACCCCGGCTTCCAACACCAAGCTCTTCACTACTGCGACCGCCTTCGCGCTGCTTGGCCCTGACTACCGTTTTCACACCACCGTCGAGACCGCCGGCACCATCGATAAACACGGCCGCCTTGATTCCGATCTCGTGATTGTTGGTCGTGGCGACCCCAATCTCTCCGGACGGACCTTGCCCTACAACCTGCGTACCGAGCGCAAGCTGCCACCGATCATCGCCCTGGAAAATCTTGCGGATCAGTTAGTGGACAAGGGCCTGCGCTATGTCGACGGCGACATTGTGGCCGACGATTCCTATTACGCCTTCGAACGCTACGGCGAAGGTTGGGCTCAGGACGACCTCGTCTGGGAATGGGGCGCTCCTGTTTCCGCGCTGACCATCAATGACAACGTCATCTTCGTCAACATCCTCCCCGCTGACCGTGCGGGCGAACGCGCCTTCGTCGATATCAATCCTTTTCCCGAATACTACAAAGTCGACAACCGCGTGATGACCACGCCCTCGGGAACTGGTCCGCGCAAGATCTTCATCAACCGCGAGCCCGGATCCAACACTCTGACGCTGTGGGGCAACATTCCCGTCGATGACCAGGGCGCCAACGAAGGTCTCTCCATCGAAGATCCGGCGGATTTCACCGCCAAGCTCTTCCGTATGCTGCTTGAGAAGCGCGGTGTCGTCGTCTACGGAAAAAATCGAACCCACCACACCGAGCTGGCCAGCCTCTCCACCTTCAGCGTCACTGCGATGGCCTCCGCCGGTGGAGGTTCCGATCGTCTTCCGCCCTCCGGCACGCGGCTGCCGCTGGTGCTCGGCAATTACGATTCCCAGCCACTTTCCGCCGATCTTCGCGTCATCAACAAGGTCAGCCAGAACCTGCATGCCGAATTGTTATTGCGTTTGTTGGGCAAAGAGAAGGGAAACGGCGGCACTATCGAAGGCGGTCTGGAAGTCGAGCGCAGCTTCCTCGCGCAGGCCGATCTTCGTCCCGAGGAATACATGTTCTACGACGGCTCCGGCCTGTCGCGTCAGAACCTCGTCTCGCCGCACGCTATCGTCAAGCTCCTGACTTACGCCAGCAAACAGCCATGGGGAGCGAGTTTTGCGGATAGCTTCCCGGTCTCCGGTGTCGACGGATCGCTCGTCGAGCGTTTCAGCAAGACTTCCGCGCAGGGCCGTGTTCACGGCAAGACCGGCTCCCTCGATCACGTCAACGCGCTGTCGGGATACCTCACCACCGCGAAAGGCGAACACCTCGCCTTCGCGATCCTTTCCAACAATCACAACCTGACCAACAAGCACGCCATCGAAGTCATCGATTCCATCGTGCAAGCCGTTGTGGACGAAAACAAGAAGAAGTAATCCGGGTTTTCACATCCAACATCAGGCGAAGCCGGCTTTAGGGACGGTGGACTTCAGGTGGAGTGAGCCTTCAGACCCACATAAAAGTCACTTGTAAAAGTCACTTGTAGAAAAATGGGCTTCAGCCCCGGGGTCAGGCGCTCGCACCATTCTTTTGCAGTGTCAGTTCGAACTTCTCCCGCTCGCCCCGGTCATACACCAGCGAAGTCGCCCCCAGCCGCATCACGACCTTCGACGACAATCCCTTTTCCCCTTCAAAGCAGCGGGTACACAAGCACGGGTAGCTACGCTCGGTTCCATCGATGTGCACCGCGTAGATCGGAAGCACGTACCGTACGTGGGTCTGGCACAGCGGACATCGCCCTCCGCCACGCAAACGGAATTTCACCTCCGCGTACGAGAGGAACAGCTTGCGCTGCTTCTCCGTCGGAAGGTCGTCGACTCCCGCCAGGGTCTCAAGAAACTCTTGAAAAAGTTCAGGAGAGATTTTGTCAGGGCCCGTCATGGATGGAGTATTCCATCATTCAGCCCGCGATTCGTACAAGGAAAAACTACGGTCGCTGCGCGGCTTTGGCACGCCGCTGGCCTGCTTCGCGCACCGGCCCCGTGCCCGTCGGAGGCTTCCGCGCTCCCTCGATCAATTCTTTCAACACCACCGCGTTGTTGTATTCCTCGTTCTTCGACGCATATACCAGCGTCACGCGTGTCCCCGGTGCGAGCGCCTCGTATAGACGTTCCAACGCCGCCATCGCCTCTGGCTTTGCTAGCTCTACGAGATAGCGTTTGCGGAAAATCAGTCTCTGCGCCGGACGCTCATGAAACCACTTCCGCAACTCGTTACTGGGCGCCAAGTCGCGCAGCCACGCTTCGAGTTGCAATGCCTCTTTCTTCACTCCCCGAGGCCACAGCCGGTCCACCAGGAAGCGTTTGCCGTCCTTGCGCGACGGCAACTCGTAAGCGCGTTTCAATGCGACATTCATGGCTGAGGTGATGAAGATGTATTCTAGCGCGGGAGACTCGCGTAAGGATGAACGTCGGTAATCGCTCGGGCCAAATTTTTCTTGCCTGCTCCGCAATCGTCATGCTGCTCATGTTTCTGCTCGCCGCGTGCGACCAGCCCGAGCGCCTGCGTAGCAATGCGGAACTCGGCCTCAATGAACAGCAAGCCCGCGGCCGCGCCATTTACGACCTCCGCTGCGCCGCATGCCACGAGCCCTATCGCAAGAAGGACCTCAATGGTCCCACCATGTCCGGAGTTTTTAAGAAGTCCTACTTGCCAAGCGGGATGGTCGCCCGCGACGATCGCGTCGGCGACATCATCCTGATGGGCAAGCCGAAAATGCCGGCTTTTGGCGACGTCCTTACCCAGCAACAGCTACAGGATCTGCTCGCCTACATGCACACCTTATAGGCGGTGAATCTAGTGCGAGTGTGCCGCCCGCCGGTTCTCCAGCCCAGCCACTGTCCGCTCGCAAATCTCTTCCGGAGTTCCGCGGGCTTCCACTGTCACCAGTAAGCCGAGGTCCTGGTAGAACGCAATCAGCGGCGCCGTGCTGCGGTTAGAAACTTCCAGTCGCACCTTGATCGATTCCGGCCGGTCGTCTTCGCGCTGGAATAATTTGCTCCCGCAGCGATCGCACACGCCTTCTCTTTTCGGCGGACGCTCCGTCACATGAAATACCGTCTTACATTCCGTGCACGTCCGCCGTCCGCTCAGTCGCGCCACGATCTCATTCACCGGAAGCTCGTAGTTCACCACCGCCGTCAGCGCGAGATTCTCACTTGTCATCAATGTCTTCAATAGGTGGGCCTGCGCCAGCGTGCGCGGAAATCCGTCAAGGATAAATCCCCCGCAGCAATGCAGGCACCCACTCCGCTCGCGCACCATCTCCCACACGATCCCATCCGGAACCAGGTTCCCGCTACGCATGTGGTCCGTCGCTGCCTTCATCGCCGGACTTAATGCGCAATCGCCCTTGCTCGCGGCGCGGAACACGTCGCCCGTCGACAGGTGGCACGCCTGCAGTTTCTGGTGCAGTAGATCGGCCTGCGTTCCTTTGCCCACTCCCGGCGCCCCCAGCAAAACCAGCCGGAAGGGATTCTCGAGTTTTACAGGCGGTTCACAGTTCGCAGATGGCCCTTGCAGCCATGCCCCACGATGGTTGTTGGTTTGCGGTGCCATAGTGCCGAAAACGGTAGGCCATCCGCCGCCCCTTGGCGGTGACGCAAATCACACATCATTCGTCAGACATCACCATCGCGTTCAGCGCGATGGCCATTCCCACCTCGTAGTGTTGAGCAGGGTGGCTCCCGAGAGTACCGTCTCTCCAAACGACTTCTCGAGGTGCAACCTCTGGCAGGTGGAAGATTCTTGTAGAGGCTGGATCAGCGTCTGCGAATGCGACACGACGATGATCTGGCTGTGCTCGGCCGCAGTCACAATCAGGCGGGCCAGCGCCGGCAGCAAATCCGGGTGAAGGCTGGTTTCTGGTTCATTGAGCACCATCAACTCGGGTGGACGTGGGGTTAGAAGGGCGGCCGTCCACAAGAGAAAACGCAGGGTTCCATCTGAGAGTTCAGAAGCCGATAACGCACGCAGCAGTCCATGCTGTTGCAACTGAACTTCGAATCTTCCTGCCTGAACATCGATAACGATCCGGCTCCCCGGAAATGCGTCGTCGATGGTGCGTTCCAACGCCTCCGCATCGCCGATTTCGAGGATCGTTTGTAACGCTGCAGGCAGATCCGTTCCATCGTTGTTCAATACCGGCGTAAATGTTCCGATCTGCGGGATACGCACCGGGGAATCAATATCGGTTCGAAATCCGTCGTAAAACCGCCAACTTCGTATCGATTCTCGAACCGCGAACATCTCCGGCGCGCGATGCGGGTCTGCAATGCTGGCCAGCATGCTCTCCGCGGGACTGAGCTTTGTGGTCAGGATGACCGGCTCATCTTTACCCGCCGGCAAACTCACCAATCCATTCCGGCGATCGACCAGTACTGCCGCCTTGCGATACCGCGAACCGTGCCAGATGCATTCGCGTTTAATCGCCGGATCAAGGCTGAATGCAGTTGCCTGTGGCGGCGGATAGCCAAGGTCGATGCTGTAGCTGTATGTTTCGCCGCTGAATCCCAACTTCAGACTTGCGGGCGACCGTGAAGCTAAACCCTCCATGGCGTGATCGCCGCGACGGACGCTGCGCGCGATTTTTTCCGGCCCAGCCCACAAGGTCGAAGGCAGGCCACCCTCTCTTGCCAGCGAGGAAACGACCGAATTGAGAGCGGCATCCCCCAGCAAACGCAGTGCCCGGTACAGGCTCGACTTGCCACTCCCGTTTGCGCCGGTGACGACAGTCAACGGCTTCATCGGCAAGATCAGGTCGCGCAGCGAGCGATAACCGTGAATGGCAATGGTCTCGATCACCCGTTCAGCATAGAACTGTTCATTCTGATTGCAGAAGAAGTGCCTTCTCGATTCGGGCCAAGCAAGCTCCCCCGAATCGCCCGCTCCAGCCCCGGCATCGTATACTAGAACGTTGCCCCATGGCCCCTGAACTCATCCAGATCGACCTCGAACCCAAGCGCCCTGCCGCCAAGCCAACCTGGCTGCGCGCCAAGGCTCCCATGGGCGAGAACTATCACGATCTCAAGAAACTCGCCCGGGGCATGAACCTGCACACCGTCTGCGAGTCGGCACAATGCCCTAACATTGGCGAGTGCTGGAACCACAAGACCGCGACCTTCATGCTGCTCGGCAATCTCTGCACCCGGCGCTGCGGATTCTGTGCCGTCCCCAAGGGCCGTCCTGAGCCGATCGATTTCGATGAGCCCCGCCGCGTGGCCGAAGCTGTCGCTACCCTAGGTCTAAAGTTTGCCGTCGTCACCAGCGTCAATCGCGACGACGATAACATCGGTGCCGCCGAAGTCTTTGCCCAGACGATCCATCAGATCCGCGAACAGAAGCCCGGTTGCCGCGTGGAAGTACTGATCCCCGACTTCCAGGGCAAAGAAGAAGCTCTGCGCATCGTGCTCGCGGCCAAGCCCGACATCCTGAATCACAACACTGAGACCGTGCCGCGCCTCTATCGCGCGGTCCGCTCCGGCGCCCGCTACGAGCGCACCTTGAACCTGCTCCGCCGCGCCAAGGAGATCGACCCGACCACCGTCACCAAGACCGGTGTTATGGTCGGCCTCGGCGAGACTACCGAAGAACTCCTCCAGGTTTACAGCGACTTGGCCAAGCAAAACGTCGATATCCTGACCATCGGCCAGTACCTGCGCCCGTCGAAAGATCACGCCCCCATGACCCGCTACTACACGCCGGAAGAATTCCTCTTCATGAAGGAAGAAGCCATGAAGATGGGCTTCCGTCACGTGGAGTCCGGGCCGCTGGTGCGGAGCAGTTACCACGCCCACGAGCAGGCCGATTCAACCAGGCCGGTCGCGGTCGTTTAGGTCCCCCCCTCCCCCTCCCCTAGTCGAATTATTGTTTTCAGCAGCTTAAGCTGTGGAACTCCTAAATTCTTCGGACCGTAGGGGTTAGAGGTAAATTCTTCTAAACAGAAGAGCTACAAGTCAAAATCATTAACACGAAGGCCACGAAGGGCACGACGGGTGGATCTTCATGGCCGCTGATTTCAAAGAGCTACTTGTGGTTCTGGGTTCACCCCAGTTGCGCAGGATAGGTGCCGTTCGTCAAAGAGTCTGTGAGGCAGAGCACGGCGGGTGGTGCGCGGGGTCACCTCGATAGTGTGATGGTGGGAGAAGGGGAAGACTCTCATAGCGATGCAAGGACTCATCAACAGTGATTGCGCTGCCGGCATTATCCTCAATCGATCTCTGCACAATGGTCGCTACTAGTTCCTGCCGCCCACTTAGGGAGTGTGGTCCGGTGGAGAAGAAAACGCGCAAGCTTGTGTAATAGGCTGTTTCGGACAGTTATCCGCTGATCGCCTCCTCGAACGTGGAAATCCTGGCGTACCATTCTCCGACATGAACAGAGACATCAACGCCGCTCTCGATGTGCTGGTTGGGAAACCGCTATGGTCGTCGGGCCGTGCTGCCGATCTGCAGTGGTTCAGCTTCGGTGACCGCAAGGCGACGACAAATGCAAGGGGTGAACCGCTCGAAGTTGGCGAGTACGCTCTGCATGTGCAGTGCTCGTGGCGCATCAGGCGCGGCGATAAGGTGATCGTGGCGAGGCCTGACCTGTACCACTCGGCGCAGGCAGAAAGCGCTGGTAATATGGACTTCGATGATGAGGCAGCGGGAATGGGTGGAAATCGGCGTGATGCTCGTATTTCCGAGTTGTTTCGGGATGGTGCTGAGATGTTTCCGGTGCAGAGAATCGAAGCGGGTGCAGCGGGGAACTTCTCGATCTTTTTCGATGGCGAGCTAGTGATGGAGGTGTTCCCCGATGATTCGTTAAGCGACGAGCATTGGCGGTTTTTTAAGCCGCGCACCCGCGAACCGCACATAGTTTGCACGGGCAGCGGAGTGCACACCGAATAACTGTTGGTATATCGCGATTGCGCAAGTAATCCCTGGCACTGGTGGGTGCATTAAAAGGCAATCGAGGCGAGCCGGCGACAGTGGGGTGGCGTGGCGGATTCGCAGTCGAAG
>PLWX01000068.1 GCA_003151155.1 Acidobacteriaceae bacterium | reverse complement strand
AAATCTTTGCTGACGCACTTCCCCCGGCCTCCACCAAAAGAAGTTCCTCCCCCAACTTCTTTGTTTTCTATATTTTGAGACTTAACTACTACGGCTGCAATATTTTGCGGGGATTCGCCTCCTAACCCTCTGAAAACAATAGACCGCCTGGGGGAGGGGGTACTCTCTCCCCCTTGTCATGCTGAGTGCAGAATGCGGAGCACCTTCCGCATTCGCAGCGAAGCATCTTGCGTTTCGCCGAGGTCCACGAAACCCCTGCCGCCCTCAAGAATGGGATTGACGCCGCCCCTCTTCGGCCCTAAAGTGCTCCCCAATCCGCAAGTTGGATGGAGGCCACTCATGCGTCTTCGGCTTGCGATCGCTCTCCTCCTTCTCGCCACCTTCTCCCCCGCCCAGAAAACTTTATCGCCACACGATATTTCTAAAGCTCGCCAGCGTGAGACTGTTTCCGCCAAAAGCCTCAGCGTTCCTGAGAAAGCTCGCGAAGAACTCTTCAAAGCTGTTACTGCATATTCGCGTCACGACGCGCAAGCCTCGCAGCATCATCTCGAAGCTTCCCTGCGCATCGCGCCCGATTTCGCCGAAGCCTTCAGCTTCCGCGGCTTCGTCGAAATCAGCGCCAACCGCTTCGACGCTGCCATGGACGATCTTCAGCATTCCTTGCGCGCCGACCCCGCTCTCCCGATCACCTATCTCTACATGGGATCGCTGCTCAATCATCTCGGCCGTTACGACGAAGCCCTCGCCAGCCTCGATCGCAACGCGCAGTTCGATCCGCGTTCCTGGAGTTGTGCGTATGAGCGCGCCCGCTCTTGGTTAGGCAAGCATGAATACGAACACGCGCTGGTAGAGATCAATCGCGCTGTCGCGCTCGGCGCTGAGGCGAGGATGGGCAACGCCCTGCGCATCTTGCGCGGCAATGCCCTCTATGGATTGAAGCAATATGATCAGGCGACTGCGGAGTTGCAGGCCTATCTCTCCGCTGAACCGGATGGCAAACTAGCCAGCGTCGCGCGCGACCTGATGTCCCATATCGACCGCGACGCCATCGTCGCCGAGAAGTAGATCTACTCCCACTCGATCGTTCCCGGAGGCTTCGACGTGATGTCGTACACCACCCGGTTGATCCCCTTCACCTCGTTCACGATCCGGCTGCTGATCGACTTCAGCACCTCGTACGGAAGCGGAACCCAATCGGCCGTCATCCCGTCTTCGCTATGCACGCTGCGCACCGCGCACGTGTAAGCGTAAGTGCGCTGATCGCCCATCACGCCCACTGACATCACCGGCAACAGCACCGCAAACGACTGCCAGATCTTGTTGTACAGTCCAGCCTTCTTGATCTCGCTCACTACGATGTGATCGGCGAGTTGCAGCAGCGCAATCCGTTCCGGTGTAACTTCCCCAAGGATTCTCACCGCCAATCCGGGTCCTGGAAATGGTTGGCGATTGAGCACATCTTCCGGCATTCCCAGGTCGCGCCCGATCCGCCGCACCTCGTCCTTGAACAGGTCCTTCAGCGGTTCGATGAGCTTCAGCTTCATCTTCTCCGGCAATCCGCCCACGTTGTGATGGCTCTTGATCACCTGCGAAGGTCCGCGCACCGACTGCGACTCGATNNTGATGAACTCGTTGCCGATGATCTTCCGCTTCTTCTCTGGCTCGGTAACGCCTTTGAGTTTCCCCAGGAAGAGATCGGTAGCATCGACCCCAACAATGTTCAGTCCCAGCTTATCGCGCAGGTTGGTCTGCACGCTCTCGAACTCGTTCAGCCGCAGCACCCCGTTGTTGACGAAGATACAAGTCAGCTGCTTCCCAATCGCCTTATGCATTAGCGTCGCCGCCACCGACGAATCCACGCCGCCCGAAAGCCCGCAGATCACATGACCCGTTCCCACCTGTTGCCGTATCCTCTCGACCGTCTCGTCGATGAACCGCGCCGGCGTCCAGTTCGGCTTGATCTTCACGATCTCGAACAGGAAGTTGCGCAGGATCTCCGTTCCCTGCCGCGTGTGATGGACTTCCGGATGGAACTGGATCGCGAACCACTGCTTCTCGATGTTATGGATCCCCGCGACGGCATTCGCCGTCTTAGCAAACAAGGTGAAGCCCGTCGGCAGTTTATCGGCCTCATCGCCATGCGACATCCACACATGCAGCGGTCCCGTGAGGTGCGAGAACAGCGGCGAGTCGCCCACGATCTCCACTTCGGCGTGTCCGTACTCGCGTTTCGCCGCGGCATGCACCGTCCCGCCAAGGTTATGCGTCATCCACTGTAGCCCATAGCAGATGCCGAGCACCGGCAATCCCAGTTGCAGCACTTTCGGATCAGCAGGCGGCGCATCGGCGTCGTACACCGACGACGGTCCACCCGACAGGATGATTGCCGCAGGATTGTACTTTTGAATCTCGTCGAGCTTGGCCGTGCAAGGAAGGACAACCGAGAAGACGTTCTGTTCACGGATGCGGCGCGCAATCAGCTGGGTATATTGCGAACCGAAGTCGAGGATGACGATTGATTGGGTGTCCACGTACGAGTCTCGCAGAATGAGGATTTACTGTAAAGCAGTTTCAGGCACACAGGGATCAACTGCCGTGGTCTCCGCGTTCGGATACAACTCCTGTTCCGCAATCTCAATGTACCCCGCGTAACGTGCCACGAAGAGCCCGTCCGCGACCGCGCAATACACCAGAGTCGTCGCGATCATCGCAAGCAGGATCAGTAGCTTAGGCACGACGTGCACAAATCCGAGTGGCGCGAAGCCGATACCGCTCATGAACACGAACCAGATCAGTCGCATCGCGAGGTGCGCGAGGTTCAGCCCCGCCAAACTCCCGCCTCGATCGCGCGACAACTGCCAGGCAGCCAGCACCGAATCCGCAAACGACGCTGCATCTCGAACCGCGAATATCGGCGCCAGCAGCAGTAGCCAGTTAAGGAATGACAGCACCGCCGCCACGACTCCAAACAGGACGAGGAACACCAGCAAGAACGCTCCTACGTGCGACTTCCCGTCCGAGCCTGTGACCGCGCTGGCAACGACGGCAATCAGGACGTACGCAGCAGCCCCAACCCAGAGAAGTGCGACGCGAAAGAACTGTATGGCCGCAACCGCACGTATATTGGAACGGGTTTCCCGTTCCTCCCCTGACAACGCCGCGACCTGCTCGACCAGCACCCGCGCCGTAGCGGAACGCGCAATCGTGGCAGTGATCATCCAGAGAAACGAGAGGCTCACGCTGACGATAATCCCGAGACGCGCCAGCAGTCCCCACTTCTGCGACAACATATCCCGCAAGACGTAGCTGATGATCGCGGGATTCAGGCTGCGCAACAGGAACTGGTTGGCTCGCGATACCTCGATCGCATGCAGGAAACCCAGCGTCGCCCAAACCAGCAAGGCCGTTGCGATCCCCCCAAATACCCATCGCCAGGCGATCTCCGCAAGCCACACCGATGGCTCGCTGCGGAGAACCCGGAACCCTTGGGCGAACGGTGAGCGGCGAGGCATAGCGGCTAGCATACCTCAACGCGAGCTGCGCCTTTGCCCTCGGCTGTACCGATCATGCGAGGATGCATTAAGCTAGGCTCTTGTCTTTATTCATGCAAAACATGAGGGAACGTCAATGAAACTATTGGTAATTGGAGCAGGAATGATGGGCTCAGCTGCCGCCTACGATATGGCGCGGCAGGCACGTGTGGAATCCGTAACGCTCGCCGACTCGGACACCAGGCGCGTTAAGGATGCGGTAGCTCGGGTCAACAAGCTGACCGGGTCCAAGAAGGTGAAAGCCGCCGAGGTAGACGCCGCCAACCCCAAGAGAGCCGGCAAGCTGATGAAGGGCCATGACGGTGTACTCTCGGCTGTCCCCTACTTCTTCAACCTCGGCCTCGCCAAGGCAGCCATCGACAACCGCTGCCATTTTGCCGACCTCGGCGGCAACAACGTCGTCGTCCGCAAGACCCTTGAACTTGCCAAGCAGGCCGAGAAGAAGGGCGTAGGCCTCGCCCCCGACTGCGGACTATCGCCGGGCATGGCGTCGGTCTTGGGTGGTGAGCTTGTCCGTCGCGTCGGCGGCAAAGCCGACGCCCTGAAGATCTATGTCGGCGGTCTTCCCATTAAACCGAAGGCCCCCTTCAATTACCAGTTAGTGTTCTCCGTGGAAGGGCTGATCAACGAGTACTGCGAGCCGGCGCGCATCCTGCGCAAGGGTAAGCTCATCACCATCGACCCCCTCAGCGAGATCGAAGAGTTCAACATCGAAGGGTGGCCCGAGCTTGAGGCGTTCCACACCTCCGGGGGCACCTCCACTATGCCCGAAACCTTCGGCAAGAACGTGGGCGAGTGCTTCGAGAAGACCATTCGTTACAAGGGACATTGCGCAATGATCCGCGCCCTGTACGACTTCGGGTTCTTCTCCAGCGAAAAGCGCAAGATCGGCAAATCTGAGATCACTCCGCGCCAAATGACCACCAGCCTCTTCCTCGAGAAGTTTGCCGACGACGCGCCCGAAGCGACCATCCTTCGCGTCGAAGCCCACCAGAAGGGCTCGGTGGCGTCGTTTACCCTCGTAGACAAAACAGATCCCAAGACCAGGTTAACCTCCATGATGCGGACCACCGCATGGCCGGCTTCGATCGTCTTGCAGATGATGGCAGAAGGTCAGATCAGCAAGCGCGGCGCGGTTCTCCAGGAGCGCGATGTTCCAGCCGTGCAGTTCCTGAAAGAGATGGGGGCGCGCGGTCTGGAAATCGCATACGAAGTGGAAGGCGTCGGAGCACAGGCGACCGGGGCAGGAGCATAGTCGTGGGATTCTTGAATAAGTTGCAACCGCTTGGACTCCTGGCGCTGCGCCTTGTGCTGGGGCTGATCATGGCCGCACATGGGTGGCAAAAGATACATGGCGGCCCGAGCCACTTCGTACAGACGGTTTCGCACCTGGGCATGCCGGGGTGGACCGCCTATCTCTCCATCGCGGCCGAGTTCCTTGGCGGAATCTTTCTCATGTTCGGTTTCGCTACTCGAATCGCCGCTGCTTTCGTGCTGATCGACATGCTGGTCGCCATTCTTACCGTGCACTTGCATAAAGGTCTGACGGGGCAGGGGGCGATGGAGTTACCGTTATCCCTCGCGACGATCGCCTTCGCACTACTCTTCTTCGGTGCCGGAGAGATGTCGATCGATTGGCTGGTAGGAACTCGCGGCAAGTAGCAACTACGCGTGCATCACAAAGGCGCAACTTCACGGTGCGCCTTTTTCTTGACCTCTCGCGCGTCGCTAGTATTTGCTCATCGCCAGCATCGCCTGAAAGAAGTCTTCCGATTGCGGAAGAATGACGTCTTCCAAAGCCGGCTGATAGGCCACAAACGTATCCTTTGCGGCGACCCGCTTCACGGGCGCATCGAGATCATCAAATAACTCGTCTGCGATCCGCGCGGCGATTTCGGCACCATAGCCCCAACTCAAGGTGTCTTCATGCGCCACGATCACGCGATTCGTCTTCCGGACAGACTCGGCGATCGCCTCCCAATCGTACGGATTCAGCGTGCGAAGGTCGATTAACTCCACACTCACGCCATGGTCGCGCTCAACCTTCTGTGCTGCCTGCAACGCCCGAGGAACCACCGCGCCATACGTGATCACCGTCATATCGCTTCCGGCCTTCACGGTCTTGGCTTTGCCGAACGGGACCATGTAATCCGGGCCCGGGTACGGTGAACGGCCGAAAGTTTCGCGGTAAAGACGCTTGTGCTCGAGGAACAGCACCGGGTCGTCGCATCGCATTGCAGTGCGCAGGAGACCATTGGCATCAAGGGCATTAGACGGGAACACGACGCGCATGCCCGGCGTGTGGGTGAAGATGCTTTCACCGCATTGCGAGTGATAAATTGCGCCGCCAGTGAGGTAGCCGCCGATCGCAACCCGGACCACCGCGGGCGAAGAGAACTCTCCATTCGAGCGCCAGCGGATGACCGGCAACTCGTTGCGGAGCTGATGCATTGCGGGCCAGATGTAATCGAAGAATTGAATTTCCACTACCGGCTTCAATCCGCGCGCAGCCATCCCGGTCGCGCGGCCAACGATGTTGGCTTCGGCAAGCGGGGAGTTGAAGACGCGGTCTGCACCGAATTCCATCTGCAGGCCGGAGGTCAGTTTGAAAACCCCACCCTTCCCTTTCACCTGCTTGTCTTTCAAATATTCTTCGCGGCTGCAATCGGCCACATCTTCGCCAAACATTACGATGCGCGGATCGCGACGCATTTCATCGCGCATGCAGGCGTTAATGAGGTCGGCCATTGTCTTCGCCGGCGCGACAGCGGTCTCGCCTTCAACATGCGTCGGGAATACAGGCTTGGTATTGAAGGCCTCGGATGTCGGATCGAGGTCCATCGAGTAAAGATGCTGGTTGTAGCTATCGAGCGCGGGAATCGCCGCAGCAACAGCCCGATCGGAGGAGTCCTGCACTTCAACGTCGACGTCTTTCTCGATCTCGCGAAGATCTTTGTCTGTAGCCAGGCCTTCGGAGACGAGGAACTTCTGGAAACGCGCAATCGGATCACGCTCGGCTTCTTTTTTGCGCTCGGCTTCGGGACGGTAAAGCTTCTCGTCATCGGAAAGCGAGTGCGAATACGGACGAATGACATGTCCGTGCACAAAAGCGGGGCCTTTGCCGGCGCGGATGTAATCAATGGCGCGACGGAAGGAGCGATAGCTCTCCAGAAGGTCAGTTCCGTCACACTCCTCGAAGTGGAAATTAGGATAGTTGGCGACCAGTCGGCTGATGTTTCCACCCGGTGTGTTCACTTCTACAGGTGTCGAAATAGCATATTCGTTGTCTTCAACAACAAATAACACTGGCAGCTTGCGGTTCGAGGCGCTGCTCAGCGCTTCCCAAAACTCGCCCTGGCTGGTAGTGCCGTCTCCGCAGGAAACGTAGCTGACTTCGTCGCCCTTGAAGATGACGTCCTTGAACTGGCGATAATCGCCTTCAGCTTTCGCAGCAGCATCCGGATGTTTTGTAAAAAAGCAGCCCGCTTCCGCGCAACCAACGGCGTGCAGCATCTGCGATCCGGTCGGCGAGGAACCGGTCACGATATTGAGGGCCTTGTGCCCCCAGTGCGAAGGCATCTGGCGGCCGCCGGAGTTGGGATCGGCAGCCGCACCGACTGCCCCCAGCAACATTTCTTCGGCAGTCATGCCCAGCGCGAGACAGAGTGCGCGATCCCGATAATAGGGGAAAAACCAATCGTACCCGGGCTTCAGCAAGAATCCGGCAGCCACCAGGAACGCTTCATGCCCGGCGCCGGAAATCTGGAAGAACACACGTTGCTGACGCTTGAGCAGAATCTCGCGATCGTCGATGCGACGAGAGAGATACATAAGGCGATAGGCGCGGAGAAGGTCTTCGCGCGTGAGTCCCTCGTAAGTCTTATCGACAGGCTTCGTGGTCGCAGTCGCAGACTTCGGCTCTGCTTTCGTCGTTGCCATTCAATTCCTCGGATGAGAGCGATCGAACTGGGGTGGCGCAAGCATGCATGCCATGTTGGTCGTACTGCTGTCCTGTCCCCACAGGTGTTCTCCTTATTTTAGCGTAAGGATCGCCAGCCTCCTATTAGATGTTTTGTCAGGCTCCGTGATGCTGTGCAAATTCCAGCTCTCGATTGCGCTGCTCGTACCCCGGGGGTGGGGGTTCGCGATGCTCCCGGCCATATTCGACAAGCCTTTTAAGGCAGATCGGGAGCGGCGTGTAGGTCATTCCGAGTTCCTGCTTGCTTCGGTCATTCGCAAGGCTGGACATCCAGGGATCGCTGAATGGGGAGCAATGTGGAAGCAGCCGGGCAGAATCCAATAGATGGCGAGGGAATGCCGTAATTTGCAATTTCGTTCCAGCGATTTTGGCCGTGAGGTCGAGGAACTCACGCAGCGACATGGTCTCGTCTTGCGAGATATTGTAAGCACGACCGATCGTCTTCCTGTTGGTCAGGCAGAGCTGGATGGCGCGCACCACATCTTCACCATATACATGGCGAAGTGGAAGGCCGGGATCGTCGGGAACCAGCAGCGGGCTGCCATCCCACATGCGAAACAAATAATTCTGCAAACGGTAGAAGTGGTCGCGCGCGCTGTTCACCATGGGAAGACGCAAAGACGTAATTGGAAACGCGTGTTTCGCGTGCGCCTCCATGAGGAGGTCTTCGGCAGCCCTCTTCTCGATCCCATAGACCCAGTTGTCGTGATCGAGGTGGTCGTCTTTCGGAGGCTCAGGCATCACCGGCCCTTCATAGTCTCCTTCGCGGAACGGGCGCTGCGGACCTTCCCGAACGAGATAGACCTGACCGGTGCTGATGAAGATGTAGTGGCCTGCTCGGCCGCTCAGCACGTCTATAGCGATGGCTGCGTCGCGACCGTTGTACAGAGTGGTATCAATCGCGGCATCAAAGTCGCGACGAAGCAGGCGCTCGCAATCGGCTCGTTCCGTACGGTCGCCGTGAAGGATTTCTATTTCGCGCGGCAGTTCGTACAGCGTGCGACCGCGATGGAAGATCGTTACCTGGTGTCCGTCTTGCAATAAAGCGCGGACGATGGATGGTCCCAGGTTGCGTGTGCCGCCGATAATAAGGACGCGCATGAGTTCCCTTCTGCAACTGCACAGTATGCAAGCTGGGCCGCAGGAATCGCAACCGGCGGAAGTGACATCTATACTAATCAGAGATGATTCACACGAACCGCATTCTTCCCGCCGACAAAATCCAGCTGGTTGTTTGGGACCTCGACGGAACCCTGGTGGATTCCGAACTTGATCTCGCACACTCGATCAACGGGATGTTGCGCCACTTCCAACGGCCTGAACTGCCGGTGGAGACCATAGGCACCTTCATCGGTGACGGTGCGCCCATGTTAGTTCGCCGTTCGCTCGGCGACCCGCAAGACGAAACCTTCATTCGCCAGGCCCTGGAATATTTCCTTCTCTATTACCGAGAGCACAAACTCGATAACACCTACGTTTACGACGGAATTATTCCTGCGCTGCACTCGATCGCTGCTACGCAAAACGGCACGCCTCCGCGAAAACAGGCCGTGCTGACGAACAAGCCGGTCCGTCCGTCGCAAGATATTGTTGCCGGGCTCGGACTTGGAGAATTCTTTGTGCAGATCTATGGCGGAAATAGCTTTGAGACCAAAAAGCCTGATCCGTTTGGCGCGAAGAAGTTGATGGAAGAGCTTGGAGTCACACCGGCGGAAACAGTGATGATCGGTGATTCACAGAACGACAGCTTGACCGCCCATAACGCGGGAATGTGGAGCATCGGCGTGACCTATGGATTCTCGCCTGAATCGCTGAAACACGCGCCGCCCGACGTGGTTGTCGACACTCCCGACGAAATTGCGAAGGTCCTGGGCGGCTAGTTACTTGATCATCGTGGCGAGTTCCTCGCGGAGTCGATGTACCAGCGACTCTCGGGGGTCCATGCCGACGATTCGCTGCACGATCGCCCCATCGCTATCCATGATGATGTAAGTCGGAAAGGCGTGAATGCCAAACGCCTTCGCGGTTTGGCCTCTTTCGTCGAGATATTGATTCCAGTCCATATGCTTTCGAGCGATGAAGTCACTCCAATCACCCGGCTTCGAATCCTCACTGATGCTCACAATCACAAGTTTTTCCGCGGGATAGTGCTTCGAGAGATCACGCAACTCCGGAACTGACGCCCGGCAAGAGGGACACCACGTCGCCCAGAAATCGAAAACCACAACCTTACCTTGCAGCGCAGTGCTGTCGATCGGAACGCCTTGAGCGGTTTTGAACGAGAACGACGGAGCGAACTCGTTTCCGGCATGTGCGGGGTGAGCGATCAGTTTCTTTGCGAGTTCAGCATCGGGTCCGGCAGGATGCGAAATGACGAACGAGTTCAGCAACGCGACCCCTTCGTCCACCTTCTTCTCGCGCAGCAGGACGTAGCCAAGTCGGAATTGGGTCGCGGAGTTGTTCGGTATCAGCTCTGCGACAGCGCGATACTCGGTCTCCGCCTCGGTCAGTTTTTTCGGATCCGTGTTGGCGTACATCAAACAGATCTCGCCTTTACAATTGTGCGCTGAAGCTTTATGCATGGGCGTCGCGGCCAGTCCTAGCGCTTTGTCCGCAAGTTTGAGAGATGCCGAAGCGTCGCCGAGTCTTGCCTTGGATAGTGCCAGTCCTTCCAGGCATAGGCGGCACGTCTCATGCGAATCCTTCACTGCCTCGGAGTAATCGCGTGCGGCATCCTGGTACTTCCCCGCAAGGTATTCATCATTGCCGCGCTTCAGTAACGCGGCAGTCTCAGGTGGAAGGCTCGGTTCAACTGCCATTGCCAAAGTGACCGAAAAGAAGACAAATAAACAGAGACGCATTTTTGACGTCATAGCGGCAAGATGTTAATTCAGAGTCTCTGGAATTGCCATAGTTTTCTGGGTTGGTGAGGGTAGGAAAGTTCCCGTTATAATAAAGAGATACCCAGACCACGAAATCCGTATCTGTGCGGGCTTCGGAGCCATTTCATCTGAGTCTGGACTGTGAATCATGGACCTTAAAGTTAGTTCTCCCTATAAGCCCCAGGGCGACCAGGCTCGGGCGATCGAGCAGTTGACGAGTGGAATCCGCGAAGGCGATAAGCACCAGGTGCTGCTTGGCGTGACCGGTTCGGGCAAGACTTTTACGATGGCGAAGGTCATCGAGCAATTGAACCGTCCGGCGCTCATCCTGGCGCATAACAAAACACTGGCAGCACAGCTCTACCACGAGTTCAAGAATTTCTTTCCGAGTAATGCCGTCGAGTATTTCGTCTCGTATTACGACTACTACCAGCCGGAAGCCTACATTCCTGCGGGTGACGTCTACATTGAAAAAGAAGCAACGGTCAATGATGAGCTCGATAAGTTGCGCTTGGCCGCAACCAAATCGCTCTTCGAACGCCGTGATGTGATCATCGTAGCCAGTGTGAGTTGCATCTACGGGTTGGGTTCGCCGGAAGCCTATTACGGCATGTTGCTGTTCCTCGAAAAGGGCCAGCGGATGAAGCGCGACGACATCACCAAAAAGCTCGTCGAAATTCTCTACGAACGCACCAACGAAGATTTCCGCCGCGGCACCTTCCGCGTTCGCGGCGACGTCATTGAAATCTTCCCTACCTACGAAGACAATGCGTACCGCGTCGAGATGTTTGGTGACGAGATCGAGTCACTCTCCCAGATCGATCCGCTCTTCGGAACCGTGAAACAGAAGTACACTCGGCTCCCCATCTATCCAAAGACGCACTACGTGATGAAGCCGGAAAAGAAGAACTCTGCAGTCAGCACGATTCTTGAAGAACTCGGCTGGTGGGAGAACGAATTACAGAACCAGGGCCGCCTCGTCGAGTCGCAGCGCATTCACCAGCGCACCCGTTTCGATCTCGAGATGATCAAGGAAATGGGCTACTGCCACGGCATTGAGAACTATTCCCGGCACTTCACTGGACGACTCCCAGGCGAGCCTCCACCGACGTTGCTCGATTACATGCCGCGCGAATTCCTGCTGTTCATTGACGAGTCACACCAGACAGTTCCCCAGTTACACGGCATGTGGCACGGCGACCGCTCACGAAAAGAAAACCTCATCGAATATGGCTTCCGGCTGCCCAGCGCGTTGGATAACCGCCCTCTCACCTTCGATGAATTTGAGAATCGCGTGAATCAGGCCGTCTACGTCTCCGCCACACCTGGCCCATACGAGTTGACGAAGTCTGCGGGAGTGGTCGTAGAACAAATCATTCGACCGACCGGTCTCATCGATCCGGAAGTCGAAGTACGGCCGGTAAAGGGCCAGATCGACGACCTGCTGCACGAAATCCGCAAGCGTGTGGAGAAGCACGAGCGCGTGCTGGTGACGACTCTCACCAAGCGTATGGCTGAAGATCTTAGCGAGTACTACACCGAGGTTGGCGTTCGCTGCCGCTACATGCACTCTGAAATTGAAACCCTGGAGCGCATCAAGATCCTGCGCGATCTTCGCAAGGGTGAGTTCGACGTATTGATCGGTATCAATCTGTTGCGGGAAGGTCTCGATCTGCCGGAAGTCTCGCTGGTAGCGATTCTCGATGCCGACAAGGAGGGCTTCCTGCGCTCGCAAGGGTCGCTGATACAAACCATGGGCCGTTGTGCTCGAAACCTGGAAGGCCGCGCGATTCTCTATGCCGACCGTATGACCGATTCGATGAAGAAGGCCATCGATGAAACCTATCGACGACGTGCCATCCAGGAGGCCTACAACGTGGAGCATGGAATTACCCCCGAATCGATTGTTCGCCCCATCGACATGTCGTTGGTCGCGATTGTCGGCGCGGATTACATGGATATCAGTGAGCAGGCCGACGATATTCCCGAATTCAAGTCTCAAGAACAACTCGATACTTTCGTTACCAAGCTGGAAAACGACATGCGCGAGGCAGCGAAACGCTTCGAGTTTGAGAAGGCCGCTAAACTTCGCGATCAGATCCGGGAACTGCGTACCAAGGAATTTTTGTTTACTTAGAACGAAGTCCAGCCGGCAGCAGAGGAGCGCACGAAAGGAACGACCTCACCTTTGGCTTCACGCTTGGCGAACGTAAGCTCAGCCTCGAGAGAAGAAAAGCGCGCGAGGATTTCGTTCATTCGCAGCGACATACTACGGATGGTAATGAGTTGGTCATGAACCTCTTCGCTATGAGCGCCAGGTTCCAACAACAAGAGTTCTGCATTGCCTAGCAGCGCGGTCAGCGCGTTGTTGAGGCTGTGGCGCATGTCGAGCATGTAGCGCCCCAGCGTAGCCTGGGACGCGGATTCAGTGGCGACGGCTTCTGCCCGCTCGGCCCGCTCCGTCATTTCAATCCGTCGTAGGCACTCGGAAGCAAGCAGGATCAGTAGGTCAAGCCAACCATCGTGCTGCCGCAGTACCATAACGCGCGAGGTGCGTTCAACGGAATGGAGAGCATCCATCACGTCTGCGATGACGACAATCACAGGTTGAGGGGCGTTGCTGAGGGCCGCCATCAAAGCGCCGAACCGTTTCGTCTCGACCGGGCCCACCAGGATTAGATCGCACGAGCGCCCGGCATGACCGTGATAGACCTCACTGTTCATTACAGTGAAAGCGGGCACCACACGCTCGGAGTGCCATCGGCTCATCAACAATTGCGCAAATTCGCCTTGGTCGCCAATCACGAGAACGTTTGGCTGTTTCATCCCGTATCCTTTGTTCCGCGTGAATTCGCCTGCCGCTATTCCGGCTAAGATCGTCGCCCGAAACTCGGGCCCACGGTCGATTTCTGTCAACCCTTCACGATCCAATTGCTGATGCTGCTCTTGAAGCGCGCGGCAACGGCAGTCGTGTTGCCATCAAAATAATGGATCGCGACGACGCTCACATCCGTGCTCAAGCTTCCATCCGCATTCTCGATCCGCAACGTGTCAGCAAACTCGAGAGGAAGGTGCGAGCCGAAGATCACCTCATTCGGCGTGCCAAACTCCACCGTTGTCTTCTCGGAAAAGTCCTTCCCAGAGATGGTTTTGCCGGTGACGCGCACGGGAATTCGAACCGGGGTCGCATCAGGAAAAAACTGCGCCAGGCGATGCACAAAAGAGCCGTCTGCTTGCGGAACTGTTCCGGTTGCCACGATTTCCTCCACCAGATAGCCCGACGACGTTCCGGGCAGGATCCTGCCATATGAATACATTGCACGAAACCAGCCAAAGGCTGGTTGCTGGCCGAATCGCGCAACTGATTGACTCCGCGAGGGCTACAGAGTGCGGAATGATCCGATTCGGTCACGGCGGAATCGATTCAGTCTCACTATGAGACACCGTCTCATACTACTCGCCAGCAACAGCCGCCGAATCCCGTACTGCTATATCGATGTTATAGCGTTTGATTTTTCGATAAAGCGTCGCCCGGCTAATCCCCAACATCTTCCCCGCCAAGAGTTTGTCGCCGTGCACCTGCTCGAAGACGCGCTGGATGGTGGCTCGCTCGATGTCTTCCAGATCGTTCGAATCGTAGGATTGCGCAGCTGCACTAGCGATCTTCTTCGGAGCGGATGCCTGGATGGTAGGAGGCAGGTCATCCACATCAATCAGTTCCCCATCTCCAAGTGCAACTGCGCGCTCGATGCAATTCTCCAGCTCTCGCACGTTGCCTGGCCATTCATATTGCAGGAGGCAATGCAAGG
This sequence comes from Acidobacteriaceae bacterium, assembly GCA_003151155.1. Lineage (GTDB taxonomy): Bacteria > Acidobacteriota > Terriglobia > Terriglobales > Acidobacteriaceae > Korobacter. The sequence goes on along the minus strand of PLWX01000068.1, from coordinate 17,955 downwards.
CGGCGGGAGCAATTTCAATCGAGTGCTTATTCGTGGAATAGCGATCGAGGAAGTGCTGCACCAATGAAGGAATATCTGACTTTCGTTCACGCAACGAGGGCAGGTAAACCGTCACGACGTTTAAGCGGAAGTAGAGGTCTTTACGAAATGTTCCGGCCTTGTACCCGGCTTCGAGATCGCGATTCGTAGCTGCAATCACGCGAACGTCCACCTTTTCGGAGTGATTGCTTCCAACCGGGCGTACCAGCTTATCTTGTAGCACGCGCAAAAGCTTGGCCTGCAGGTCGAGCGGGAGCTCTCCGATTTCGTCCAGGAAGATTGTGCCTCCATTGGCAGCTTGAAAGAGCCCCTGTTTCGGACGAATCGCGCCGGTGAAGGCGCCTTTCTCGTGGCCGAACAGTTCGCTCTCAATCAGCGTCGGTACCAGCGAGCCACAATCGACAGCGACGAAGGGACGCTTCGAAATGCCGCCACGGAAGTGCATGGCGCGAGCTACCAATTCCTTACCCGTACCACTCTCACCGCAGATCAGCACCGGCGTGCGCGTGTCTTTCAGTCGGCCTACCATGCGGAGCACGTCTTGGATCTTGGCCGATGACCCCACAATACCGTGCAATTCCATCTCGGTATTCACACGCTCGCGCAGGAAGTGGTTCTCGGCTACGAGCCGAACCTTATCGGCCATCCGCTGCAATACCATCTTCAGCTCTTCCACGCGGAAGGGCTTTGTAATGTAGTCATACGCTCCGAGTTTCATCGCCTGCACGGCAGTCTCAATAGAACCGTACCCGGTCATGATGGCCACTTCGGTACGCGGCAGCAGACGCTTCACACTCTCGAGAAATTCAATGCCACCCATTTCGCCCATGCGCAAATCGACCAGGACGATGTCAGGCGACGCGCTTTCCAAGACAGACAACGCGCTCTCAGCACTCTCCGCCTCATGACATGCGAAGCCCAACGTATTGCCAATAGCGATGCAGAGCTTTCGAATGCTCTGCTGGTCGTCGACGATCAAAAAACGGATGCGGAAATCGTCGGTCATGACTGCCCCTTGCCGATGGTGCGTTCTACCGCTGTCAGCAAATCCTGTACGCGGAATGGTTTTTCAACACAGGGCGCACCAGTTTCGCGCAGAATAGCGACCGTATCTTCGTTCACGATATCGCCCGTAATGAAGACGATGCGGCTTGCCAACTCTGGGCGATTCACTTTCAGCCACTGGTACACGCCGCCACCGTTAACGTTACCGGGAGTACGCATGTCAGAAATGATGCCGCAGAACTGCTGCGAAGCGAGCAACTCCAGCGCCTCGGTTCCGGAATTTGCACCGACTACGTCGTATCCACCACGCTCCAGCGCGCGACGAACAAAGGACATGACTGCGGGTTCGTCTTCAATCACTAATAAAGGAATCGCCATCACGCGCTCACCTCTTCGGATTTGGATTGGCGGCTCGCCGAGTACACCGGCAGTCGAACCACGAAGGTCGCGCCTTCCCCGTCCTCATGATTCAAACATGCGATCTCGCCGCCGTGTTCGCGCACGATGCCATAGCAAATGCTCAGCCCAAGTCCGGTGCCCTTGCCAACTTCCTTCGTAGTAAAGAACGGGTCGAAAATGCGATCCGGCAAGCTGATGCCAGGACCATTGTCGGTGATTTGCACCTCGACAAGCCCATCTGCAGAGGAAGTGGAAATCCGGACTTTGGGGGTGCGCGTGACCTCACGGACCGCGTCATACGCGTTGTTCACGACATTCAGAAAGACCTGCTGCAATTGTTGTGGATCGCCGAAAACTAGCGGCAGATTCTCTTCGTACTGCTCTTCCACCACCACGCCATGGTTTACGAAATCGTACTGCCGCAATTGCAGGGTTCGACCGAGGACAGCGTTGAGGTTCACTGCTTCACGATAGGGTGCGGACTGACGAGCGAAGCTCAGTAGGTTTTGTACGATCTGCTTGGTGCGCTGCGCTTCCTGCAAGATGATGCCGAGATCCCGGCGCGCTTGTGCGGGCAATTCTTCTGACGCATTCAACAGATCCGCGTATCCCATAATTGCTGTCAGTGGATTGTTGACCTCGTGAGCTACGCCCGAAACAAGTTGACCCACGGCGGCCATTTTCTCCGAATGAATCAGCTTCGCCTGAAGCATCGAAGCATCGGTAATATCCGTCATCAGCGCAATGATGCTGGTTACGGCCCCCTGTTCATCGCGCATCGGGCTGAGCGTAATGCTGTAGCGCACCGCACGTCCGTCTGCGCATTGCACCGGAAGATCAAGGCTCTCTACCTGGGCGCCTTCGCCCGTGGCTAAAATTGCCTGCGTGAACAGGTCGCGACTGTCGGCCACCACCAACTTTGCAAGCGACATCCCAACGATGGCCTGCGGATCGTAGCCGCAAGCGCCAGCACATCGCTCATTGGCATACGTGATAAGTCCCATCGTGTCCGACACCACGATCACGCTCTGCGTGTTATTGAGAATCTTCAGATTGAAATCACGTTGCCGCTGCAGTTCGGTCTGGAAGCTCTTGACCTCGGAGATGTCGAGAATCAGTCCACGATATTGCAGGCTGCGGCCACCAGCGTCACGCACCGCATAACAATTCTGCAGGGTGTGGATGACCTTGCCGTCCTTACGCAGCATCGGGCATTCGAAGCTTTTCATAACGCCGTGGGATTCAATCGCCTGTACAAAGCTTTCGTGATGCTCTGGGCTCAGGTGTAACTGCTTTCCAATATCCACCTGCAACAACTCTTCCCGACTGTCATATCCAAGCATCTTCACCAGCGCATCGTTCACTTCCACGAAACGCCCAGCCGGGGTCGAGAAGAACAACCCTTCGTGGATGTTGTCGAACAGTTCCCGATAACGTAACTCGACTTCGCGACGATCGGTGATGTCTTTGAGAACATGAACTGTCTGCGCTTCCGTGCTGCCCGCCATACGCGAGCTCGAAACGAGGTAGGAGCGCAAGAGCAGGTCGTTGTCGTACTCCGTCCCACCAGAATTAGTCAGGGCACAGAACGGGCAGGGACTGGCGTCGGTACTGCAAAGGGGAACCAGCGCTCGCACATCCATGCCAACCATCTGCGCTGGCTCTACACCCACCAGGTCGGAAAGCGCACGATTCACCCGCACGATACGGTTGTGATCATCGTGCACGATCATCATGTCACTGATCGAATCGAAGATCTGGCTCCAATTGCGATTGGAGTTTGCAATCTGTCCGAACAGGCGCGAATTCTCGAAAGCGACCGATGCGTGCGCTACCACGGCATGCAACAGGTGGGCTTCTACGTCGTCGAGCGCGCGTCCGCGATTCGCCAGGCAGAGCATGCCAATCAACTCACCAGTACCTGAAGCGAGTGGCGCAATCGCTACATCAGTCCAGCCCAGCGCGTGGCCAAGGTTATCGCCGAGAAGATCGCCCGCCGTGCCGTGAATGGCCGCCCTCCCGTGTGCGTTGATAACGTCGGCAAGGCCATGCGCGAGGCGATGTGCGAGCACCTTATCTTCGCCTGCGGGCTCAGGATGCAGGACAATTGCCTCAAATCCATGCGGCGAAACGATCACGGCTGCGGCAGCCGGAGCCCCCATCATCTCCGCGGCTTTCACCGTAAACGCGCGGGCAAGATCATGCACCTCGAGCGAAGAATTGAGCGCCAATGCCAGCCCAACCAGGTCTTCGGCGCGACGCCGGTGTTGTTCGAGCCGCTCGAAGTTTTCGGCCGCTTCCAGCACCACTGCAGCCTCGGATGCCAGGGCCTTGATTCGCCGCGAATCCGACTCGCTGATCGGCTTACCATCCTTACGATTCAGAACCGTCAGCGCGCCGAGAGTTCGCCCTGAGGCTGTTCGCAAAGGCGCAGACATCAACTGCGTTAAATGGTGTTTCTCAACCGTCTGAGGATCCGCCAAGGGATGAGACGAAACGTCATTACTGACGAAAACCTCGTCGCCAGCGAGCACCTGTCGAATCAGCGCCGAGCGCAAATGTTGCCGTTCCGGCCGCGACTGCCCATTTTCCGCAATCCAGCGCACGTAGGGCTCGTTGTTCTCCAGCAGAACTACCGCCGCGCGTTCAAACTCCAAAAACTCCGCCGCTCGCAACAAGAATTGTTCAAGAAAGCGATCGACGGTTGCGCCACGCGCAAGGCTCGACGAAATATCAAGGAGGCGTTGCAAATCCTGCGACTGCTCCTGCGTGATGGTCTGCAGTTCCGCGTTGCTCAGCGCTGTCGATGCAAATTTCGCAAGGCCGGCGATCAGGCTTTCGTCTTGCGTTCCAAAGTTCCGGTCGCCACCGGCCACAATCAGAGCGCCGCGTCCGGAGTAAGTCCGTAAAGGTGCGGCCATGATTGGACCACGGAGACACGACTCTTCGGCAGGGGCTCGTCCAAATAATGGATCGACAGCCACCACCGCGCGCGAAGCGAGTTCCGAAAGAAAGCCCGAGACCGATGGCGGCTCGGGCAAAGGGGTTGCGCTCGAAGCAGCATCGAGCGAGAAACCCTCCAAATGAGACCATACGACGATCACAGTTTCAGCATGCAACAGCCTGCGCGTGCGATCGGCAATCGATTGCTTTACCGCCGGCATCCCCAAGCGCAAGTGAAAGCTTTCAGCTGCTTCCAATAACGCCTCGTTACGCCGCCGTTCCGCCGCCAACGCATGCGCCATGCGCGCATTCGAGATCACCGCGCTGAGATGCGACCCGAGAACCAGCACTGCCGAAGCAATGTCGACATCGAACTGGCTTCCCTTCTGATGGTGCGTGAGGACCAAGACACCGGTCGGTCGCGCCATCGCCAGCAACGGCACAGCCAGAATTGCCCGAGGAGCGGCGGGCGTCGGGTCCTGCTCAACCTGGTTTACAAAAGCCGCGCGCCCGGATTCAATCGCCTGACGTGCCAGGGACGGTTGATCGAGCGAGAGCTTAACACCCGGAAACGTGGCGGCCTGCAAGCCATCCGCTGCAAACCCGGTTAGCCCGACACCATCTTCCAACAACCAGCAATAAGCCCCTGAGGCAGCGAACATCTGTCTCACTGCCCGACAGAAGCGTGAGACGAGACATCCCAAGTCCTCAGACGCGTCGACAGTCGCTGGAAACTGCAGCAACAATTCGTGCAGCGCTTCCTGAGCGCCCCGGAAATTGCCTGTAATCATGCTGGATTTACTTCCAGCTGCCATAGGGTGTCCCAACGAGCGGGAGCAGCAGAGTAGAAGCTCGCGTGACTGCACGATAGGCTGCCGTCTCATTTTGAGTCAAGCGAATTAGCACCACCCCTAGGGCACTAGGCGGCGATTCTTTCTCATCCTGAGACGAACCCCTTACTGCCTTAACCCAATGAGACTCATAAACTTGCAGTTGACCTTTGACGATTACCTTCGTACCGTGCGACGTAGTGACATAAGTGGTTCCGATTCATAGATTTATTGAAATACTCGGAATACATTGAGCTCTGGCTCTCAAGCTGGCACGTGCGTTGCAGAAGTAACACGAAGTGGACTTGTGTCTTGGCCCGAGGATAAAGCTATGAAGGATCGCGAGAAGCATACATTCGGAGTCGCACAAGTTCGGTGCTTCCTCGGATTTTTGCTATTGCTCGTTGCGCTATTGGCGTCGTTGGCAGTGGCGCAGAGTGCCGACTCAGACCGCAAAGTTAGAAACCGGGTGGTGCCTGTCTACCCGGAGTTAGCCAGGAAGCTGAAGTTAGTGGCAAATGTGAAGGTGCAGGTTACGGTAGCGCCAAACGGTTCAGTGCTGCAGGCGAAAGCTCTTGGAGGGCATCCCCTGCTGATCACTCCGTCGGTAGATGCAGCCAGGATGTGGCGCTATGAGCCGGCGGCCAGTACGACGACCAACACGATCGAATTTCATTTTGGACCCGGTGCCGAGTGAGTTCACCCCGGAATAGATCGGACAGACGAAGTAGGCACGGGAGACGCGGTCATGCATAAACGCAAAACAATTCGCGAAAGATTGATCGCATCCTTCGGTGCGATGTTGCTGCTGGTGGTGGTCCTATTTCTGGCAAATGCCGTGTCCGTGAAACGTGAGCGCGACGCGAAGCAGGCAGCCGAAACAGCCATCAACATGGCAAGCGCCATCGACCGCCTGCGCTTCCAGATGATGCAGAACCGCCTCGCGCTTGACGGCTACGTGCTCACCGGAGGCCCGGGCCCCCTGAGCAACTTCCATGCGGGCGTAGAAGCTTTTGACAAGCAACTTGCGGATGCACGCGCGAAGGCATACTCCGACGGTCAGAGGAGCGCTCTGAAAGAGCTCGAAGATCGCAACAAGATGTGGTACCAGAAGTTTGCGGTGCCCTTGATGGAAGTCGGCAAATCCGTTGAGATGGGCAACTCTTCGGCTGCTGAAGTACAGATGAAATATATCGCGGTGACCACCGACTGGGCGTCAAACGCCCAACCCGACGATGCTTTAGACGCTGCTGAGAAAGACAACGAAAAAGAACTCGCACAACGCCGCGAGAAGGACAGCGCTTCTTCCGTATTCACCCTGATTGCTTCCTTCGCAGTGATGCTGATCGCCGTCGCTGCCGGCATGATGATTGCCCGCCGGACCGGTCGCGCTATCGTCGACCCGCTCGACAGCCTTAACAAAATGGCGCGCGAGATTGGTGAGTCCGGTGATCTCAACCATACCGTCACCATTCAACGCGACGATGAGATCGGCGAACTGGCGAATACCTTCAATTCCATGGTCAGCTATCTCAAAGAAATGGCCGCGGTCTCTGAGGCGATCGCCGGCGGCGACCTCACCGTGGAAATTCATCCGCGGTCCACGCGCGACACTCTCGGCAACGCTTTCCTCGGCATGACCGAAGGGCTGCGCATGCTGGTTGGACGGGTTCGCGACAGTGCGGCCCAGGTGGCAGCCGGCTCCAACCAGGTGGCCGACGCCTCCGACGAATCCGCCAAGATTAGCGTTCAAGCTTCTTCCGCCATTGACGAAGTCACCAGCACCATGCACGAGATGAGCGTGAACGTGCAGAACATGGTGAAGAACACGCAGATGCAGGCCTCCAACGTGAGCGAGACCTCGGCTTCTATCGACCAGATGGTCGCCAGCATTCAGCGTGTCGCCGATACCGCCAAGGTATTGCTCGACATCTCCAATAAATCGCGCGAGGAGGTGGGCAGCGGTATCACCACGATGCAGAAGGCCACCGATGGTCTTGGCCGCATCAACACTGCGATTCAGTCTTCTTCCCAAATTATTGATACCCTCGGCCAGCGCGCCGACGATATCGGCAAGATCATCGAAGTGATCGACGACCTCGCCGAACAGACAAACCTGCTGGCCCTCAATGCAGCCATCGAAGCGGCACGCGCCGGCGAGCACGGCCTTGGCTTCGCGGTGGTCGCCGATGAGGTTCGTAAACTGGCGGAAAAGTCGGCCCAGTCGACCAAGGAAATTTCCGATCTGATCAAGAATATTCAGAAGGAAGCGCGCCGCGCCGTCGAAAACATGGAGAAGAGCACCACCATCGTGAACGAAGGGCTCGTGCTCGGGAATGAACTCAGCGTTGCGCTTCGGAAGATCAGTTCGGTCGTCACCGAGGTGTACAAGTTTGCGCAGGAAATCGGTGCCGCCACCAACGAGCAATCCAATGGCTCCACGCAAATTGCACGCGCTACCACGCGTCTCAATGAAATCACGCATGAGATTAACTCCTCGGTGGAAGAACAGGCTGGCGGAGCCCAGGCAGTGGTTCGCGCCATGGAGCGCATGCGCGAGTTGATCCAGCAGAGCACCTCGGGATCCACCGAACTCGCGGCTTCCGCGGAACAAATGTCGAAGATGTCACGGCAACTCCTCGATTCTATGGATCGGTTCATTATCGATACGCTGGGGAATGTCGGAAGAAACGGCGGACGCAGTCAGGAAAATTCGGCAGAGCGCGGTGCCCTGCCCCGGTACGCTGCTGTAGCACGTGGATAGGTTGAGAGAACAATGGCAAAGGATCTTCATCTAGTCGGGTTCCGCGTTGGCCGCGAGACCTTTGGCGTGCCGATACACCTCGTGCACGAAATCGTGCGCGTGCCCGACGTGACTGCCGTGCCAGATGCCCCAGACTATATCGAGGGTGTAATCAATCTGCGTGGCAAGATCGTGTCCGTCATCGACCTGCGAAAACGTTTCGGAGAAAAGCAGATCACCGTGGATCGCAAGAATCGAGTCATGGTGGTCGAAGTTGAGAAGAAGCTCGTGGGCCTGATCGTCGATTCGGCTTCGGAAGTCTTGAAGATTCCTGCCTCGGAAATCGAAAATCCGCCGAATGTCTTTGAAGAGGGTGACTTAAATTACGTAACCGGCGTGGGAAAACTCAATGGCCGCCTGATCATCCTCGTTGACCTTACGAAGATTCTGCAGCGCGGTGAGTTGAAACGCATCGGTGAGTTGGCCGGAGCAGCAGGGGTAGCGTAGAGGTAGGGTTTCCGTAATTGCGACCAATCTTCCGAGAGGATCCAGCTAGAACGCATGGCAACGCCGATCATCCAGGTCAGTCTGACAGAAGCCGAGACGAAGTTGCTGCAGACCCTTGTCTACCAGGAATGCGGCATGTTCTTCGATGAGCGCCGCGCGCACTTCCTGCAGGATCGTGTCCGGCGCCGCATTCGGGAAAACGGTCTGGAAAGCTTCTATCACTACTACAAGCTTCTCACCGGCACGCGTGGACGCGCCGAGATCGCGGCCCTCGTCGATCATCTGACGATCAACGAGACTAGTTTCTTTCGTAACAAGCCACAGCTTGAACTCTTTCATAAGATCACCCTGGACGAGATTCTGCACCGCAAACACCAGCGTCGCGACTGGTCGCTGAAAGTATGGAGTGCAGGCTGCTCGACAGGGCAGGAACCCTACACCATGGCGATGCTGATCTGCGACGCGCTTGCGTTTTACAACTTGCGTAATCCGTTGCCGATCGAAACTCCATCTCCGAAACCGCTCGTGCCTCCTCCCTGGAGAGTGGAACTGCTGGCTTCGGATATCAGCTACCGTGTATTGCGCGCTGCTCAAGAGGGCAGCTATTCCGAAACTCAGATGGAGCCCGTGGATTACTCCTATCGCCTCCGTTACTTCGACAAGATTAACGATCGCTACATTGTGAAAGGGGCGCTGAAGGAATTTGTTCACTTCGACTTTCATAATCTGAAGACGGAATTCCTTCCGCAAAACAATGACGTGATCTTCTGCCGCAACGTGATGATCTACTTCGACGAAGCGGAGCAGAGGCGTTTAATCGACAAATTTCATCGGTGCCTGAAGCCCGATGGGTATCTCTTTGTAGGACATGCGGAAAGCCTCTTCGGTCTGAGCGACAAATTTCGCATGGTGCATGTGAATAACGGCACGGCATATCAGAGGATTGAGGCGTAACGTGGCATTCTTCTCCGACGAGCGGGCAACTGAGCTCCGGGACTTGTTCTTCGAGAGCGCGCAGGAACTCCTGCAGGCGCTGAATGACGAAGGACTGGAACTGGAGCGGAAGCCGCACGACCCGGAGATTGTGCGCGATATCCGCCGTACCGTGCATACCCTCAAAGGCGATTCTGCCGCCTGCGGTTTCCGCGAGCTCAGCGAGTTGGCGCATGAAATGGAAGAAGCGTTTACGCCCGAGATCACGAAGAACGCCAACGGCCACCTCGTTGACCTCGTGCTGCACGCCGCCGACACTTTCGATTCCATGCTCTGCTCCTATCGCGGACATGGAGCTCTGCCCAATGTCGATCACATCCGCGCAATGATTAGTCGGCTTACGCATCCGACACAACCGCAGGAAGATGGGCGATTGCAGCTCGAGACCGGATGGAGTGAGTATGAGCGATTACTCATCGAACAAGGCGCGGACAAGGGCGCACAGCTCTATTCCGTCGCCATCGAAGTAGACGCGCAAGCTCCGATGCGGATGGCAGCATTACAACTGCTGAAAAATGTTCTCCAGGGCATGGGGAAAGTATTGGCGACTCGTCCCGACGGCGATATGTTGCCCGACAATGTTTCGAGCGTTCGGGTTGTGCTTGCCACTTTTCAATCGCTCGAGACGATCCAGAAGAAAATTCAGGTTCCATCCATCACGAAGCGCTCGGTAGTCGAGGATTATCGGAGCACGGCCAAATCCTTCGACGCCCCTTCGTCAGCTGATACCCAGCCTGCAATCGAATCGATTCCATCAGCGATCGTCACTTCAACTTCCGGTCCGTCTAACGCGGACGTTGCCAAGCCCGCGATCGATCCGAGTCTTCCCGTAATGATGCCTGCGGAAGATTCCGAGACTGAAACTCACGTCGAGCACGCTGGCCTGGCTAGTCCCACCATCGCTCCGGAAAACCTCCTGCGAGTGGATGCAGAGCGCATCGACACCGTTCTAAACCTCGTCGGCGAGTTGATTATCGGGAAATCGATGTTGAACCAGACACTTTCCGATTTCTCCAAGCTTCACCCCAAGGATCCGATGCGCGGGAAGTTCGCTGACGCCATGGCATTCCAGGCGCAGATCCTCACTGAGCTCCAGCGTGCGGTGATGAAGATCCGCATGGTGCCGGTCGAACAACTCTTCCGCCGCTTTCCCCGCATCGTTCGCGATGTTGCGCGGGCCGGCGGAAAAGAATGCGAATTAGTCATCGCCGGGCAGAATACCGATCTCGACAAAAGCATTCTCGACGCGCTCGCCGAACCATTAATGCACTTGGTTAGAAACGCCGTGGATCACGGCATTGAATCACCCGCCGAACGCGTGGCCGCGGGTAAACCTGCCAAGGGCACTCTGGGATTAAACGCCTATTATCAGGGCAACCAGGTATTGATCGAACTCAGTGACGACGGTCGCGGCATTGATCGCGACGCCGTGGTCGCCAAGGCGATCGCCAACGACATCATCTCCGCCAAGGAAGCGGAGAAGCTCACCGAATCGGAAGCCTTGAATCTCATCTTCCGTCCAGGCCTAAGTACGGCGAGTGCGGTCACGGAGATTTCGGGTCGCGGTATGGGCATGGACATCGTAGAGTCCGTCCTGCGGCGGCTTAAGGGCTCGGTCGGCATCCAGACGGAGCCGGGACGTGGAACCGCATTTCAGTTGCGAGTTCCATTAACCTTAGCGATCATGCAGGCTTTGCTGTTCCGCGTGGGGACACGGTTGTACGCGGTGCCGCTTGGCTCAGTGATTGAAATCGCGCGTACCACACCGCAGAAGATTCATACGGTGGATCGTCACGAAGTGCTTCAACTTCGCGACGAAATCGTTACCCTGGTTCGTCTGGATCAACTGGAAAGCAAGAAGTCAGCGGTTTCCGCGGGTAAAGAAAAGATTTTTGTGGTTGTGGTCAGCCTCGGTGAGCGACGCTTTGGACTGGTGGTCGATCAACTGGAAGGCGAAGAAGAACTCGTCATTAAGGCCCTGGATGACAACTTGGTAGCGACTGAACTGGTGAGTGGGGCTTCTATCCTGGGGGACGGCACGGTGGTTCTGATCCTAAACGTCGCTGCGGTGGTCGAGCGCCTGGGGCGGGCTTTACGCGGCGACGGGTCAAGAAAATTGGGAGCCTCAGCTTGAGGAAATCTCCGATCCGGGTACTGGTGATTGACGATTCGGCGTTGATGAGAAAGATGATTACGCAGATGCTCGCGCGCGATACATCGATCGAAGTTGTAGGCACCGCTATGGACGGCACTTTCGGTCTCAAAAAGATCGAAGAACTCCGCCCTGACGTGGTGACGCTCGACTTGGAAATGCCCCAGATGGATGGGATCGAGACGTTGAAACACATCATGAAGCGAGGCCCCACTCCGGTGATCGTGGTCAGTTCTCATAGCACGAAGGGCGCGACTGAGACCTTCAAGGCTCTACAGTGGGGGGCGTTCGATTTTGTTGCCAAGCCGCAGGAAAATGCGGGGATGACCATGGAGACCATCGCCGACGAGCTCGTCGCCAAGGTCAAGGCCGCAGATGCATCGCGTAAGTCAAAATCAGCCGTTGCACCAGTAGCTTCGGATCGCCTGCAGGATGCACGCAAGCGCCCCCGGCCTCCCGCCAGCGCTCGGACATCGCCCTCGAAGATCGTCGCCATCGGCATTTCCACCGGCGGACCTAACGCTTTGCTCTATTTGTTATCGCAGTTGCCGGCGGATTTCCCCGGCACGATTCTCATCGTTCAACACATGCCGCAAGGCTTCACGGAGATGTTTGCAGATCGCCTTGCCGACAGCTGCGCCATCGAGGTAAAGGAAGCGCAATCTGGCGACATGTTGCTGGCAGGCCGCGCACTAATCTGTCCCGGCAATCGGCACCTGCGGGTGCGAAGAATGCCGCTCGGCGATGTGGTCGTGCTTTCTGATGACGACCGGGTCAACGGCCATCGACCCTCGGCAGATGTTCTCTTCCGCTCCGTGGCCCAGGAGTTTGGATCGAAGACGCTGGCCTTGATCATGACTGGGATGGGAGAAGATGGCGCCGAGGGCATCGGCGCGGTGAAAGAATCGGGCGGCTTGGCCGTCGCGCAGGATGAGGCCTCCAGCGTGGTCTTTGGCATGCCCAAAGTTGCTATCGAACGGGGCCATGTGAACCGTGTGGTTGCTCTGGATTTGTTACCGAATTTGTTGCAGGTGCATTGCGCTCCTGTACGCGCAAGTTCGTTGCATTCGTGAAGTTTGTCGTTGCCGGATAGAACAATAACCGGCACGGCATTGAGAGGAAATATATGGAGCAATTCCCTGCTCTAGTTCGCAGTAAGGATCGGCAGCCGGTTCGCTACCTTGTGGTAGACGATTCGGTGTTTGCCCGCAAGAACCTGACGAAAATGATTGACACCTTCGGCGGACACCTGGCCGGCGAGGCGGGCGATGGCTGCACAGCCATTACAGAATACGACCGCACTCATCCCGACATCGTGCTCATGGACATCACCATGCCGCAGATGGAGGGCATCGAGGCGGCCGAGCGCATCGTCCGCTCGCATCCGGACGCACGCATCGTCATGGTCTCTTCCGTCGGCTACCAGGAGAACATCGTGGCTGCCCTGCAAAAGGGCGCTCGCCACTTTGTCCAGAAGCCGGTAAAGCCTGAGGTTCTCTACGAGGTCATCAAGTACGTCCTCGGAGACGAAGGTCTGGCGTTGGCTTCAACCGCCGCCATCGCAGGAGATTCCGGCCAATGAAGATGGAGCTCATCCAGCCCTTCATCAACGCCGCCGACGCGGTGATCGCCGAGTTGTTGCAATGCAACACCCGGATTGGGGATATGACGATGGAAGAGGAGACCTACCGGCGGAGGGGGGTCGCTGCCGTGGTCGTCGTCCATGGCGATATCGAAGGTCGTGTGATCTTCGATATCGATGCGCCGACGGCTACCTCGATCGCCTCGACTCTGGCTGGACAATCGGTCGCACAAACCGACAAGTTGGTCTACGAAACCATCTGTGAACTCGCCAATCTCGTGATCGGCAATGCTGTCACGTCGCTCAACGATCAGGGCTTCCGCTTCAAGATTGCTCCACCTGCCATTCACCAGGACGATCTGGGGCTCAAAGGCACTGAAGATACAGAGGCCCTCGTGATGTACATCGAGACCCCCGCGGGCAACATCTTCATGAACATTGCTATGCGCTACAACCGCCGACGTCACGGGGAAGAACTCACCGCAACCGCCTGAAGCGGTTGTAAGCAAAAGAATGAGGGTGGGATCGCTCCCACCCTTTGTTATTTCTCGGCTTCTCTAGTTGTGCACGTAGGTCAGAATTTGCAGTGGCGTTTGGTAGGTGCAAGTTGTCGGTGGATTGGCGTTCGGATTCACCTGGCAACTCGGGTCGGTCTGCGGAGCCTGCAGGAAATTCGAAATCGTATTGTTGCTTGTGCGGATGATGGTGACACCCGGAGCGGCGTTGGGATTGGTCGCCTGCGCTGGTCCGATGGGAGCAGGCGTTGTTACGTAGACCTTGGTGCTCGTCGGTTCCGACTCGATCCACAGCGGCTGGGTCGTCGGTCCGCTTGTTCCCACGGGAAAAAGTGGGATTGGGTTCGCAACGGGGAGAGATGCCAGCGTATTACTGATGGCATCAATCACGCTCACAGTGTTGCTGCCCGTATTAGCGACGTAGTAGCGCGAACCGTCAGCCAACGGCACGATCGAGGTGGGATTCAATGCGCCAGCCCCCAGAGCAACGCTTTGTTTCAGCATCATGGTGGCCGGCGTGGGCTGCGAAAGATCGAGCACGCTCACGTCGTTACTTCCGCTATTGGTCACGTAAAGCCGGTTGCGGCGGCTATCAAAGATCGAGAAATTCGGCTGCGATCCCACCGCCATCGAAGTCGTGGTGTTATCGATGGTATGAATTGCCGTGAGCGTGCCGTTTCCTTTATTCACCACAAAGAGATAGGAGCCATCGATGTTCGAGGTGGCGCAAACCGGGCTGCTGAACCCCGTCAGCGTTGTGATCACGAGTTTACTGGCAGGATCGATCACGCTCACCGTGTTATCGCCCTGGTTCATGACGTAGATCTTTCCGCCATTCGGCAATTGGGTAAGCGCGACGGGGTTGTTTCCAACGCAGATCGTGTCCGTAATTACATTCCCCGTCGCCAGTACGTCGACCGCGCCACTCGGGCAGATTTGCGGAGCAACCGTATCAACTACATACACCAGCGTGTTCTGCGTTCCGCCGATAAACACCGGAGTGTTTCCGAGTGGCAGGGTAATCACGCTGGGCGGATTGGCAGTGAAAAACGACTGCTGCGTAATGCTGTCGTCGAGTTCGTTAGCGGTATAAACCGCTCCGATATTGGCCCCGAGAAAGGACGCAAACAACGGATTGCGGCCGACGATCACATCGAGCGTCACCGAATCGCCGGAGACGTCGATCTGTTCCAGCGTGCCGTTGCCGGGAATTCCGCTCGGGCCGTTGGGATTGGTGAACAGGACGTAGGCGTTGTGAATCGGCTGAGGATCGCCTGCGGGGCTTACGATTGGATTAGCGACCGGACGGTAGGTATCGCCGCAGGAGGTGCAGATCATCAACGCGCACAACAAACCGGCAGCACCGCCGGTCAGCTTCCAAGAGAACATTCTGTGTCCACTAGTACTCGGGATAAACATCTATTGTACTTGGGCCGGAGCAGCAGGCCAAATGCAATAGGGGAGACAACCCCATCGCGGGAGCCCCGCAGAATGGTCTGACGGATTGGAAAGGCATCAGGTAGCAGATGAAGACGAATGCAGTGCGCATCCTCGATGGGTTGAAGATTGCCTACGAATTGCGTGAATACGAGGTGGACCCCGACGATCTGGCGGCGGAAAGCGTTGCGGAGAAGATCGGCTTCCCTGCCGAACAGGTCTTCAAGACCTTAGTGGCACGAGGCGATCGCAACGGCGTGTGCCTGGCCGTGATCCCGGGAAATTACGAGCTCGACCTGAAGGCGCTCGCGAATGCGACCGGCGACCGAAAAATCCAGTTGGTGCCGTTGAAAGAGGTCCATCCACTGACGGGATACATTCGTGGCGGCGTGACAGCGCTGGGCGCGAAGAAAGATTTCCCGGTCTTTCTCGACGAAACAGCAGAGATTTTTGACCTGATTTCGGTTTCGGCTGGAGTGCGAGGAACGCAAATCTTGATCGCGCCGGCCGATTACATCCGAGCCGTAAGCGTAACAGTGGCCGCGATCTCTTCGGAGAAGCGATAGACAAAGGGGTTACTGATCATTATACGCCCCTCCCTACGTTTACGGCGAGAGATCAGCGTTTCTTCGACAAGAGAACGAGTTCGACTCCGCCAATAATGGCCCGTCCCGGCATAGCTACGCCTTCAATCTCCTGGTATGAAGTGTCACTTAAGTTGGTGAGTTGCAAGTAGGGGCGGATGCGTCCGGTGTCGCGTGCGATGGAAAAATCCCATAGCGGATATGCGTCACGCTGATAGCGCTGCACCACCCCGATGCGGGTGCGCGCCGTAATGCCATAGCCCACGCTTCCCTGCCATCCGGCATAGGCGTTGTGAGTGGGATAGTTGAACACGTATTGCGAGACCAGACCGTTGAGTGACTGCTGCGCGCCGTAGATGCCGCTATAGCCGAGATCGAATTCCTGGCGGTCGTTCAAGCGATAACGCACCAGCGATTCCAAGCCGGTGAAGTTCAGATTATCAATGTTGTAAGCGTGCCAGATATCGGTGGCGCCTGGACTCGCAACACAACTGCCGTTCGTGAAGAGCGAGCCAGGAGGGCACTTCACATAGTCAATACCATTGCGTTCGTTGCGTCGAAAACCGGTGGCGGTGAAGGCAAGGCGTCCGCCGGAGTTCCAGTCGATGCCGCCTTCGTAGCTCCACGCCGATTCGGGACGCAGGTTCGGATTCCCAACATTCGCGGGATCGCTGTAATAAAGATCGGTATAGGTGGGAATGCGAAACGCGCGACTGACCGCACCACGCACTTTGAACTTCGACGAGATCCACCAGGCTGCGCTAGCCGACGGTGAGAACTCTCCCCGGGCTCCGTTGTATGTCTCTTCACGAGCGCCTACGGAAAACGAAAAACGATTCAGCGCGCGGAAATCTGCTGCGGCATAAATCGCGCCGCGATTACGCCCGTGGTGCCCGAGATTGTTGCTGTCGATCTGATCGCGAAAACCTTCGGCGCCGTAAGAGAGCACGATGTTCTGCGCCAGGTCGTCATGCCGGCGCAGCGCAGCCTGCCAGCTGTCGGTGACGTGGTTGTTTTCGTAGACGCTGGGGTCATCGCGCAGCAAAACAAATTCATCGCTGTGACGACGGTAGCCGAAATCGAAAACCGTTTGCGTACCGAGGTCCTGGGTGATGGCGGCAAACCATCCCTTGGTGCGCTCCCATGAATTGAACGGACCGTAAAACTGGTTGGCGCCAAAAGGACGGTCGGCAGTCGCAAGCAGGATGGTCGTGCCGCCGAGCGGGCTCTTGAAATAAGTCTCGCTCGAAACGGCGGCGTTGCGATAGTCGCGGTCGGCCATAAATCCGGTGGAGAAGCTGCGGTCGCCCACCAGCGACTCGCTCCACTGCTTGGTAGCGTAGGACGCGACGGCGCGCTCTTCGTTGTAACCGAAATTTCCGGCGCCGGCGCGAATGCGGAACTCGCTACTCGCAGCGGGAGCGGTGATGAAGTTGACCGCACCGCCCATGGCATCGGCGCCATAGAACGTCGAGCCCGCTCCGTGCAGCACTTCGATGCGGCTGATGGAGTCGAGCGGAATCGGCAGGTCGAGATTGTGATGGCCAGTTTGCGCATCGTTGACCCGCAGGCCATCGATGAGAACGAGGGTCTGTCCGAAGGTCGATCCGCGGATGGAGAGATCGGCTTGCACGCCGCCCGGCGCGCGCTCGCGAAGGTCGATGGACGGATCGAGGCGGAGGTAATCGACATCGCTGGTGAAGAGCAGCGGCTCCTGCTGGACGTCAATGGACTGCACGGAGCGCTGGATCTCGGCGAGCGGCAGCGGTTCGAAGGTCCCGGTAACGACAACGGTTTCATCCGGCTTGGGAGCCGTTGTTGGGCTCGCTGGTGTGGGCGCCGGAGATTGCTGGGCACCGCCCAGTATCGCGCAACCGAGAAAGAAGAGAACCAACCAACGTCGCATAGGAAAAACTTAGACTAACAGAGCGACGCGGGTGAACGGCTGCGACGATTGGGGGATATATCGAGCGGCATCGATGTACAACGATGAAGCGCAAGACTGATTTGATTTGTGCAAGCGTACGGTGCGTGCCTCACAGCCGTGAGAATGTTGGCTGTGGCTTTGACACAGGCGAATTACGGCTGCTACGATTAAGAAGTCGGCCGCACTTCCTGCCTTAGCAAGCGTCCCCGTCGTCTAGCCCGGCCTAGGACACCGCCCTTTCACGGCGATAACACGGGTTCAAATCCCGACGGGGACGCCAATAAAATCAATAACTTAAT
>PLWX01000261.1 GCA_003151155.1 Acidobacteriaceae bacterium | reverse complement strand
GAAGGCCATGGCAATGCGATGGTCGTCATGCGAATCGATCTCCGCGCCGTGCAGTCTTTGACTTCCCTTCACGCGAAGGCCGTCGTCGAATTCTTCCACTTCAGCGCCCATGGCACGCAGATTCGAGCAGACCACAGCAATGCGATCGCTCTCTTTCACCCGCAATTCTTTGGCGTCGCGAATCTCGATGCCGTAACGCGTGTACGGACCGATCGCGGCCAGGACTGGCAGTTCGTCGATTAACGATGCAGTGAGCGCGCCGGAAATTCTCAACCCGGTCAGGCCGGCAGGATCCATGCCGATGGTGCCGATCAGTTCGCCGTGCTGTTCCTGCACCTGGAGAAATTTCGGTTTTCCACCCATGGAGGCGAGAACGTCAAGGATCGCGGCCCGAGTGGGATTGAGCAACACGCTGTCGATCACGAGGTTCGATTTGGGAAACAAGGCCGCAGCACATAGGAAAAATGCAGCCGAAGAAATATCGCCGGGAACCAGCGCCTCGATGGCACTGAATTTCGCGCCGCCGCGCACGGTGACGCGGTTTCCTCGCCGCTCGACATGCGCGCCGAAGGCCTTCAATGCGATCTCGCCATGGTCGCGTGTGCGGACGGATTCATCCACGCTGGTATCACCCTCCGCGAATGCTCCGGCGAACAGAACACTTGACTTAACCTGCGCGCTGGGAACCGGCGTTACATAATCGAGGGCACGCAATGCGCTGCCTCGCACCCGCAACGGCGCGTGACCATCCGTGGTCTCGATCTGAGCGCCCATCTGCTGCAGCGGATCGACGACACGCCGCATGGGACGACGCGAGAGGGATGCGTCGCCCGTAAGTTCACTTTCGAAAGACTGCGCTGCAAGGATGCCGGAGAGCATGCGCATCGTCGAACCGGAGTTGCCGCAATCGAGCGCCTGCGACGGAGCATGCAAGTGTCCGGCGGTCCCTTCAATTTCGATAGTCCCGTCCGTTTGGCGGGTGATCTTCGCGCCCAACGCTTCCATGCAGGCCAGGGTGCTCGCGCAATCGGCTCCGGTCGAGAAGTTGCGGAAACACGAGGTACCGGCGGCGAGCGCGGCGAGCATGCCGTAGCGATGGGAAATGGATTTGTCGCCAGGAAACGCGATGCTTCCTAACACATTGCTCGCGGGCCTGACGCGAACCGATTTCAGAGATCCGTGTTGTTCACTCGCCAAAGCTGCACCCGTCCGAAGTTGTCTGCCAATAACTATATATTTCTCGGTACCGATCGATAATTCATAAATACAGAGTGGTCCCGCGGCCAACTCTATTCAATAAAAAACATCTATGGAAGCAGCGTGAGACCAACCAGTCCACGTCGAGTGGGAACGAAACTCCCACGGACTGCGGCACGGAACAGAGGGCCTCGGTCCTTAGGTATCGCGAAAGAAGCACCATGTACCACCGGGCCAGCCCCTTCCTCTTAGCGGCCGCGATCAGCGCTTCCACATATTGCGCCGCACAGCTCAACAGTTTTGCCGGCGACCTCGCATCCAACAACCCATTCCGCGGACTGCCGACAATCAGCGGAACCATTAACAGCATAAATGGAACGCCCCTCCATGATATCCGGATCGAGGTGCGCGCGATGGGAACCGGGGCTGTTATCGGGACTTGTTATTCGAATGCCAACGGCAATTTCGAGGCACGCAACCTGCGTCCTGGGACTTACGAAGTGGTCGCCATCGACGGTCTCAGCGAGACGCGCGAGAACGTTACCCTGGAAGGTGGAACGGCGAGCGTCAATTTGCGGACGGGCGGCAGCGGGAGCGGGTCGTCGTCACCGAAGATCGGCACGGTGTCGATAGCGGAGTTGAAGACTCCCGAAAAAGCGCGGCATCTTACGCAGAAGGCGCGCGAGGCGTTACGAAAGAATCATCGCGAAGAAGCACAGAAAGCTGTCGAGCAAGCGCTGGCAATAGCGCCTGACTATCCCGACGCCCTCACCACTCGCGCCGTGTTGCGACTATCAGCCAACCAGCCGCAGGCGGCGATCGAGGACCTGGATCACGCGGTGAAAGTGGACCCATCGTTCGGACCGGCTTACCTGGTGTTGGGAGCGGTATTCAACCAAATGGGACGGTACGATGAGGCGTTGCGCAGCCTCGATCGCGGATCGATGTACGATCCAAAATCGTGGCAGTGCGCGTTCGAGTCGTCGAAAGCCTGGCTGGGGAAACGCGAATATGGCCACGCGGTCGAGCAATTAAACCGTGCAGAGAAATTAACGGTGCGGGGCATGATGGCACCCATTCATCTCTTACGTGGCTATGCGCTGATGGGTGAGAAGCATTTTGAGCAGGCAAGCACCGACCTGGAAGCCTATCTCACGGCGGAGCCCAATGGCGAGTTGGCGGGTTCGGCGCGCGCAGCTTTGGCGAAGGTGAAAACATTAATGGTAGAGAAACCAGATACACTCGTGCTGCCTGCGATGACGGGAGTGTTTGCTTCGGCGGCTCACTAAGTTGAGTCAGCGACGGGCTTGAGCTTCTGCGCGAGCTTCGATCAACAGGGCCGGAGCGACCTCGCGCAGAGTCATCCCGCAGTTGAATCGCGGCTTGAGTTCCCCGCGTCCCCAGCGACTCACTTCCCAGTGCAAGCGCAGGAACTTCGTTTGGGTATCGGCCGAAAGGTCGAGAAGTGTGGGATATTCGCCGACATAAAAATATTGAGGTAGTGTGGCCAACGGCTTCGGGGCCCAATTCGTTCCATCCGTCGAACCGAGTAACCAGCAGTCGAAAGATTGCTGTTCGACGCCCTCGGTGATCTTCATGTCGAGAAGGAAAACGCAGCTTTCCGCCGTAGCAATATCGATCACGGGGCTGTCGCCCTTCTCCGTGATCACGGTTCCTGCGGGAATGAGGATGGCTTCCATCATCAGAGTGCTCTCTGGGATACGCATGGGCCTCGCAACCTAACCAGTGTGCCCGAATCCGGCCGCGGCGCCAGTGATCTGAGTCACAAGCTATTTCTCGGCGCTGGTAGCAGCAGGGGGCGGAGACAGGCCAGCGGCGCGCAGAATGGCTTTCGCCCGCTGCTGCGACATTCGCATCATGTTCGGATCGTCGGCGATCTTTTGCAGTATTTCCTGGACAGCAGCGAACTCGATTGCATTCCCCTCCCGCTGCTCGTCTTGCAAGCTTTTCAAGTCGGCGTCGATCCCAAGCTTGTTAAAACGCGCATCGTGCTCCAGTTTGCGTCCCATCTCTGCGGTGGTTGCGATCGACTGAAACATCTGTGTGAGGTCGCGAATCAGCGGGTTTTCGGAATAGTTGTAAGTGGCGGAAGTGTCGTGCGAAGCATCTTTGTAGCTGAGTGTTTTAGTTCCAGTCTGCGCGACCTTCGCCTTCGACTCGTAATGCCCTTGCAAATAGTTGAGTTTCTGCAAATCGTCGAACACTTTGGAACGCGTGACCTCACTTGCGGTCCATTCCGCGTGATAGGGATCAGGGGCAGTGCCGCCATCGGCGTCGGCCGTTGGTTGAGAGTTGTAGGTCGCACGGCCGTTGCTGTCGATGCTGATGAGGTAATGCGGTGGATTCTGGATCTTCCACTCCAGGGAGAAGCGCACGACGGACGCTCCCGCCTTCGATGGAACAGGGTCTTGAGCCAAAGCTGCCAGCGCACAAAGCAGAACGGCGGAAATCAAAAGATACGATCGCTTGATCACGAACTGGAATTTTACGACAAACGGAGAGGATGCGCGGCGGCTTAGGCTTTGGCGCCCATGCGCGTCAGCGTCGCAGAGGTATGCAGGTGGCAGATCGCAATCGCGAGTGCGTCAGCGACGTCGGCTGGTTCAGGCAATTGTGGAAGATTCAACAGGCGTGCAACCATCGCTTGTACCTGGCACTTCTCTGCCTTGCCATAACCCACAACTGCACTTTTGACCGCTAGCGGGGCATAAGCGGCGACGGTAAGTCCGCACTCCGCTACCGCCAGCATGGCCACGCCGCGGACGTGCCCTAGCTTGAGAGCGGACTTGGCGTTCACCGCATAGAAGACGTCTTCAATGGCGACCACTTCCGGCTGGAACTCTCGAATGACGGCACACAATTCGCGATAGATCTTGGCGAGCTTCAGCTCAAGAGAGT
The DNA here is from genome assembly GCA_003151155.1 of Acidobacteriaceae bacterium. Taxonomy (GTDB): domain Bacteria; phylum Acidobacteriota; class Terriglobia; order Terriglobales; family Acidobacteriaceae; genus Korobacter. Next base: position 13,627 of record PLWX01000261.1, on the reverse strand, counting down.
CGCGGGCGACCAGTTTCACCGCACCGGCGGTGACGCAGTGCAACCTGGCGTGCAAATCCTGCTCCACGACGCCGTAGCCCGTGTACTCACTGCCGCAATCGATCCCCATAACCCGCCGCATACGGCGAGAGTAGCACGGCCGAGTGCGCGATGGGGAGTTGCGAATGCGCCACACTTAGCAGCAGCGTGGCTTGCGCTCCTGCGTGGCACGGCGATCTTGCTGGAAACTTTCGTAAGCCTGGGGAGAAGTCGTAAGGCCTCGGGATCGCAGAAATCGATCGTAGGCAGCCTCATCGAAAATCTCACGCAGAGTTGCCCAGAAGATTCGGAGAACGCTCATGCTTGTTCCTCCGCAAAATCGGAGAGTACGAACGGAGCTTCCCGGACCGCCGCCTGCTTCTTGCCGCTCAACACGCGAACCCACTCGATGATCGACTCCACAACGACCAGTGCGACGAGAAAGACAAGGGCTGCGGTGATGGCCGCGTCAAGACGATCGTTGAAGATCAGTTGCGAGGTCTGGTGCGACAGACTCGGCCCGGCCGCGAGTTGGCGAGCATGCGCCAGAAACCCAATGCGCGGATTCGGATTCAGCACCTTCTCCCATGCTGCGGCAAAGGTCACGGAGACGAGCACGATGAGCGGAACCAGCGGCACGAATGCGTAGCGCGCGCGGCCCATCTTGATGACGATGGTGGTCGCGACGCAAAGCGCCACGGCGGCCAGCAATTGGTTGGAGATCCCGAAGAGCGGCCACATGGAGTTGATGCCGCCAAGCGGATCTTTCACGCCCTGCCAAAGGAAGTATCCCCAGGCAGCGACCATCACCGCGCTGGTCAGCAAAATGCTCGGATACGCACTAGTTCGGCCAAGCGGCTTCCAGATGTGGCCGAGCGCATCCTGCAACATAAAGCGGCCAACGCGGGTTCCGGCGTCAAGCACGGTGAGGATAAATAGCGCCTCGAACATGATCGCGAAGTGATACCAGATGGCCATCACGGCCTCGCCACCGAGCGAATTGGCAAAGATGTGCGCCATACCGACTGCAAATGCCGGAGCGCCTCCGGTGCGATTGAAGAGGGTTTGCTCGCCGACAGCATGCGCGAGTTGCGCCATCTGCGCGGCATCGACCGGGAAGCCCCACGACGAAATTTTCGCCGCGGCCTGCGCCGGGTCCGCGCCCACCACGCCGGCCGGGCTGTTCACCGCGAAATACACGCCGGGTTGAATCACGCAGGCGGCGATCGTGGCCATGATCGCCACGAACGACTCTGCGAGCATGGCGCCATAACCCACGAGACGCGCTTCGGTTTCTCGCTGGATCAGTTTCGGCGTGGTGCCGCTGGCAATCAATGAGTGAAAGCCGCTGATCGATCCGCAGGCGATGGTGATAAACGCAAACGGAAAGAGGTTTCCGGCGAATACCGGGCCCGTACCGTCAATGAAACGGGTGAGAGCGGGCATGTGGAGTTGCGGCCGCGACACCACGATGCCCACAGCAAGAATCGCAATCGTGCCGAGTTTTACGAAGGTGCTCAGGTAGTCGCGGGGCGCGAGCAGCAGCCATACCGGAAGCGCCGACGCGGCAAAACCATACACGATGATCGCGATCGCCAGGGTGGCCGCGGAGAAGGTGAAGTATTGCGCGTACGCGGTGTGCGAGACCCATTGACCGCCAAAGATCGCCGCCAGCACCAGCGCGAAACCGAGAGCCGACGCTTCCATGACCTTGCCTGGGCGAAGGCGACGCAGATAGACACCCATCAATAAGGCAATGGGAATCGTCGCACCGATGGTGAACGTACCCCAGGGACTTCCCTTTAACGCATTGACGACGATCAATGCGACGGCGCCCAGCAGGATGACGATAATCGCCACTACGGCGACAAAGCCGACAATCCCGCCCACTTTGCCGATCTGCTCGCGCGCCATTTCGGTAAGTGATTTGCCGTCACGGCGGATGGAGAAGACGAGGGTCACGAAATCTTGCACGCAACCGCCGAGCACCGCGCCGACCAGGATCCAGAGAGTTCCCGGCAGGTAGCCGAATTGGGCTGCTAGCACGGGCCCGACAAGCGGACCAGGACCGGCAATCGCCGCGAAATGATGTCCGAAGACGACCCATTTGTTTGTGGGAACGAAATCGCGGCCGTTGTCGAGACGCTCCGCCGGTGTAGCGCGCCGGCTGTCGAGTATAAGCACTTTGGTCGCGATGAACTTGCTATAGAAGCGGTAGCCGATGGCGTAAACGCAAAGCGCCGCGACGACGAGCCACATAGCATTGATGGATTCACCGCGCTGGATCGCGATCGTCGCGATGGAGTAGGCGCCGATGACGGCAACCGCACCCCAGGCAAGGCCGCGTAACAGCGGGTTCCGCATGAAGTAAGACCCCACGAGCAAGCGTGCGATTATTGTCGCGGAAGTGCGTGCTGGACGCAAACTTCGGGCGATCCCGCTTTTTATTGCAGCAGGTTTCCCGCGATCAGGCAGCGGACACGGCGGGCAAGAACGTCGAGGCGAAACGGCTTCTGCAAAAATTCTGCGGCGCCGATTTGCGTGACGATGGTGTCGTGGTCGTGTCCCGACATGAAAAGAACTTTGAGGTCCGGCACCAGGAGATGAGCCTCGCGAACAAATCCCGCGCCTCCGATGTCAGGCAACATCACATCGCAGAGCACCAGGTCAGGCCGCGAGCCCGCCTCCAGCAATTGCATTCCCGCCGCTCCGGATTCCGCTGCCTGCAACTCGTAGCCCTGCATGGCCAGGTACTCCCCTACGGCCTCTCGCAGTAATTCCTGGTCATCGACGATGAGGATCCGGGCACGATCCTGCTCCGGTCGCAAGCGCAATGGCGCGCGATCCGGCGGCAACTCGAATCCCGGCGGCTCGCCCTTGGCGGAGGCGAAGCGGACTACCGCCAGGATTTTGAACCAGCGCAGAGCCTCGCTGGGAGGAAGAAAAATATAGTTTCCGGCGCTCATGCCACGATCCTCGGAATTGGCGCCCTCGGGAGAGCGCGTTTACCTAAAACTTCGGCAAAATCCATAACGACTTGAGGTCTCCATTTCCACAACAATTTGGTCGCAGCCGTTGATTCTGATAGATTCCAAATACCGACTTCTTGCCATGGGCCCGCAGCGAAGAAATATCGAAACCGCAAGTGCACTCGCGCTAGCCGGAGCGACCGTCTTGACCGCGAATACCCGCGCTGCACGCAGTCTGCGGCGCGAAACCGAGCGGCGGGCGTTCGAGACGCGCCCAGTCTGCGAAACGCCCGACATTTTGCCGCTCGACGCATGGGTGAACCGCACCTGGACCGATTGCCTGTTGGCGGGCGTAGTCGATCGAGCCCTGTTGAAAACAAACGTTGTCGATGCCCTGTGGGAACAGATCGTCGCGGATTCCACGGCGGGCCGTGGGCTCATGAGCCATCGTGCGGCCGCCGACCTGGCCAACCGTGCATGGCAATTCATTCACGATTACAAGTTGCCGCGGAGCCGCTCGCAATACCAGGCCACCGCCGAGAGCAGCACGTTTTACGGATGGGCCGAGAGTTTCGCCGCCCGCTGCGACGAGCAAGGCTGGATTGACTCTTCGGCGGCGCTCGAAATGCTCATTTCCGGTTGTGCGCGGATTCCGAAGCTGCCGAAGCAAGCTGTCTTTTTCGGCTTCGATCAGTTCACCCCAAGGCAGGAAGATCTCTGGCAGGCGTTGCGATCCGCAGGTGTCGAGGTAACCCTGCCGTCCGCGGAGCCAGGCAGTCCCCGCGACCATTCCCGAGCTCTCTCGTTTTCCGATGCCACGGAGGAAATCCGGAACTCTGCGTTGTGGGCGCGTCGCCAACTCGAACTGAACCCACGAGCGCGAATCGGGATCATTGTTCCCGGGCTGGAGAAGCTTCGCGGCACGATGGAAACCATCTTTGCGGAGTGCCTGCATCCGGAACTCAGCCTGGTTGCGAACCCAGGCGCGGCGCGTTGTTTTGAGATCTCCCTGGGACGTCCTCTGGGCGACCATCCGATCGTCCGTACAGCGCTGCGCTTGCTCCATCTGGCAACTTCGGAATTGCCGATGGCGGAGTTCAGTTCACTCTTGCGGTCGCCTTATCTCGGTGCAGGAACGAGCGAGGCCGCGGGCCGTGCCGTCCTGGATTACAAGCTGCGCCGAAAGCTTCGTGCGACGGCGAATCTCGCGCAACTCTTGCCGGCAGGGGATGAACGCTTACGCAGGCTTGCCCCCAAATTCTTTCGCCTGCTTGCCGAGCTGCAGCGCAACGCGCGCAAACTTCCGGCGCGATCGACGCGGAGCGACTGGGCAACCGAGGTCCGGCGCATTCTCAACAACGTGGGATGGCCGGGTGACGGGGAGGGGGAGTTCACGCTCACCACCGAAGAATTCCAGGTGACCAACGCCTGGGACTCGCTGCTCACCGCATTCGGTGCGCTCGACCAGGTTCTGCCGCCACGCGCGCCTGCTGATCTTCTGCACGAATTGCAACGCGCTGCGAGCGAAGCGACCTTCGCAACGGAAAATGAAGCGGCACCGATCCAGATCGTTGGGCCGCTCGCAGCCTCCGGCGAAAGCTTCGACGCCCTCTGGTTCTGCGGACTCACCGACGAAGCGTGGCCCCAGCGCGGTCATCCGAATCCGTTTATTCCCTATGCGCTGCAGAAGGCTGTAAACGCCCCGCATTCGTCGCCGGAACTGAATCTGCACGCGGCAGAACAAGTGACGGCCCGGCTCCTGCAAAGCGCTGACGAATGCATTCTCAGCTGGCCGCAGCGCGAGGAAGACCGCGAACTCCGCCCCTCTCCGCTGCTCGCGTACGTGGCCTCGATCACGCGCGACGCTCTGCCGGTCGCGACCATTGTGGGTTGGCAGGAATTACAGCACGGCGCGAAGCTTGAAGAACTCGTAGACGAAAACGCTCCGCCGCTCACCGATGCCGAGCTCCACAGCCATCGAACGAGTCTGTTGATGTGGCAATCCGGCTGTCCGTTCCGCGCCTTCGCCCAGGCCCGCTTGCTTGCCGAGCCTCCGGAAGAAGGCACGCTCGGCGCAAATTTCATCGACCGCGGAAAGGTCACGGAACTTGCGCTGGAATATGTTTGGGATCAGTTCCGCAGTTTGCAGAATCTCGAACAGCTCACTGCCGACCAAGTTGAGGATGCGATCGCCGGCGCCATTGATCGCGCCGTTGAAGAAGAATTCCCCATGGGCGAACAAGCCTGGTTGCAGCATCACCGCGACATCGAGCGTGGGCGTTTGAAGAAGTTGATCGACCAGTGGCTGACCGTCGAGCGCAAACGCGAGCCATTTCACAACGTGCAGCACCAGCAGCCCTTCGAGATCAAGATTGGCGAACTCACCATTCACGGCCGCACCGACCGTGTGGAACAGACCAACGATGGCGCATACGTTGTCGTCGATTACAAAACCGGCGGCGCTGCCTACTCGCCGACATGGTGGGAGATGCCCCGCCCCCAGGACCCACAACTGCCGATCTACGCGGTCGCGGAGCAGATGAAGGGACACGACATTGCCGGCGTCGCATTTGCGGTGGTACGCACCGGCAAGTGCGATTTCAAGGGCGAGGCGGCTCGCAAAGAAATATTTGGCAAACCGCAAAACGGAAGACGCTTCGGCGAATTCGCAGAATCGCTCGATTCTTGGCCCCCGGAACTTGAGCGCCTGGCAAATAATTTCCTGGCAGGAAGTGCAGAGGTCGACCCCAAGCACCCGCCCAAAACCGCCAAGAGTAGTTGCCGTCTCTGCCATCTCGGTGCGTTGTGCCGCATTACGGAAGTAGCTGCTCCCTCTGACGAGGAAGAAGAGTTTGAAGAGGTTGCGGATGACGAGTAATTCGCAGCTGCAAATCGAATTCGGCGACGCCACTGAACGCGCCCGCGTACTCGATCCCACGCAATCGTTTATCGTGCAGGCCCCCGCAGGCTCCGGAAAAACCGAGCTGCTGATGCAGCGTTATCTCACGCTGCTCGCGCATCCCGGCGTGTCGCAACCGAAAAACGTTTTGGCCATCACCTTCACCCGCAAGGCTGCTGCCGAAATGCGCAACCGCGTGCTTGACGCTCTGCAGAATGCTTCGCAACCCGCGCCGGAAGCTCCACACAAGCGACTCTCCTGGGATCTGGCACAACGCGTCGCAGCGCGGGATCGCGAACTGGGCTGGAAAATTCTCAGCAATCCTGAGCGCCTGGAGATTCGCACCGTCGATTCATTCTGCGAAAAGATTGCGAACCGAACGCCGCTGTTGGCGGGTTTTGGACAATCCCCGGCCATCGCTGCCGATTTCAACCCGCTGTACGCCGAGGCCGCGCAGCGCACGCTCCTCATGCTGGGCGATGCCGACAAATCGAATCGAGACGCCGTAGGCTACGTTTTGCGCGATCAGGACAACAGCTTCGATCGCGTACAGAGGTTGCTGGTCGAGTTGCTAAAGCGGCGCGATCACTGGCTGCGTTTGATCGGCGCATCGCTCGAACGTACGACTGCCGAGCAGGAAGAAATTCGCACACGTCTCGAAAGCGCGCTGCACGACGCAGTTCGCTACGAACTGTGCACCCTTCGCGAACGGATCCTCACCGCTGTCCCCCAGAATGTGCTGGAGATGTTGCTCGATTTCGCGCGTTACGGTGCCGCGTACGTTCATGACACGCATGCGATTCGATTATTGCGCGGGGTAACAGCGCTTCCCAGTGATCAGCCAGATCAATTGCCGCTTTGGCAAGCTTTGGGGAAATTCTGTCTCACGGAGAACGAGGAGTTCCGCAAAGAGTACAACGTAAAAACCGGTTTCCCCCCCGGCCCTGTTCATAAGACCAAGAAAGACGCATGCAACAACCTGATCAAGGCGATCTCAGAATCCGATTATGCGGAGACTTTTTGTGCGGCCCTCTGCCGGGTTGCGAAGTTGCCGCCAGCGCAGTATTCCGATGCGCAGTGGCAATCGTTGCTCTCGCTCTTTCGCGTGTTGCCACTGGCGGTCGCGAACCTGCGCACAGTTTTTTCAGAACGCGGTGAAGTCGATCACACGGAAGTCGCGTTGGCGGCGAAGGCCGCACTCGGCGAAGAAGGTCGTCCCACGGATCTCGCGCTGCACCTGGGTTACAAGATCCAGCATTTGTTAGTCGACGAATTCCAGGACACGTCTGTTTCGCAAACCGAGCTGCTCGAGCATTTGATCCAGGCATGGTCGCCCGAGAGCGGATCGACGTTGTTCGTCGTCGGCGATCCAATGCAATCGATTTACGCCTTCCGCCAGGCGGAGGTCACGCTCTTCCAACGTGCTCGCGAACACGGCTTCGCCAGCGGTGCATGGCCGCTCGAGCCGGCGACGTTGACTTCCAACTTCCGCTCGCGGCCTGCACTGATCGATTGGTTCAACGAAGTTTTTCCGCACATCCTAATCGCGGACAATGATGTAACCGGGGCGGTGAAGTATTCGCCCGCCACCGCCGAGAAGCACTCGAAGCTCTCCGCGGGCGTGCGGCTGCACTCCGCGCCTGCTAAAGATTTTTCTGCGGAAGCCGATCGCGTGGTCGCGATTGTTCGCGAAGAACTTGCCGGCGATGCCAAGTCGATCGCCATCCTCGTACGTTCTCGCATTCATCTCGCTCACATTGCGCCGGCCCTTGCCGACGCCGGTATTCCCTATCGCGCCAAGGAAATCGCCGTGCTCGGCGAACGGCAGACCGTGCGCGACCTGCACGCCATCACCCAGGCTCTCTTGCATCTTGCCGATCGCACCGCGTGGCTCACGCTGTTGCGTGGCCCGTGGTGCGGATTATCGTTAGCCGATCTCTGGGAGCTATGCCGCGGAGGGGAAGATCGAACCATCTGGGAATTACTGCAGTCGCGCAGGCATTCCATGAGCGCACGCGGACAACAGGTACTTGAGCGCATTCTGCCAGTGCTTTCGACTGCGGTCGCACATCGTGGCCGCCTGCCGTTGCGCACGCTGGTCGAGTCTCTCTGGATCTCGCTCGGTGGTCCAGCCGCTCTTGCCGGCACGGAGCGCGATGCGAAGCTCCGCGACGCCGAAACCTATCTCGCACTGTTGCAGAAAATCGAAACCGTTGGTGAAGTCGATGAACAGCGGCTGGAAAGCGAGATCGAGAAACTCTACGCGCAGCCGGATACCGCTTCCGGCATCCGCGTGGAGATCATGACCATCCACGGCGCGAAGGGGCTGGAGTTCGACGTCGTGATTCTGCCGGGACTGAATCGCAGGACCGACCGAAACAGAACCCAGCTATTGAACTGGCGGGAACGCGTGATCGGCGAACATCGCGACCTGTTGCTCGCCCCCATGGAACCGGTCGGCACCGACATCGACAATGCCACGACGCTCTCCAAATACATTACGCAACTCGAGCAAGAGAGCGCCGCCGAAGAGAGCAAACGCCTGCTGTATGTCGCCGCAACCCGTGCGCGGGAGCGCTTGCATCTCGTGACCACCATGCCCGGGCACGACAAGAAACCCGAAAGCGGCAGCCTGCTTTCGCTGCTTCCGCAGAGCGTGTTTGCGAGATTCCCGATGCAAGAAGACCCAGAGATTGTGAGCGAGTCGCGCCCGCGAAGACCGAATCTCCTGCGCCGACTGCCGGAGAATTGGACGCTCCCCGCCTCTCCGGCACCACTCGAATTTGAGGCGCGTGATCCCGTCGAGTCGCAGATCGAAAAGCGGAAACACACGTTTGTGCGCGTCGGCGAAGACCTGCGGCGCGTTGGGACTGTGACTCATCGTTTCCTGCAACAGATTGGCGAAGAAGGCCTGGAGTCCTGGTCCACCGATCGTATCCTGAAACTAGCGCCGACCGTCCGCGCCCTCCTGGTGCAGGAAGGAACGCGCGAAGCGGATTTGGTCGCCGCGGAACGCCGGGTGCGCGAGGCCTTGCGCAACACGCTCTCCGATGAGCATGGGCGGTGGATTCTGCAAAAGCGCGAATCCTCACACAACGAATATGCGCTTTCCGCAGCTCTCGAAGCCAGGCGCCAGAGCATCAAAGTGGATCGGACCTTTGTCGAAGACCAGACGCGATGGCTCATTGATTACAAAACGAGCGATCAGGAAGGAACAATCACCGAGAGCTATCTCCGCGAGCAGATCAATAAATATCGCGACGATCTCCAGCGCTATGCCAATATCCTGCACGCCTTCGATGGCGTGCCAGTGAAAGGCGGCCTATACTTCCCACTGCTGCAACGCTGGTGCGAGGTGGATCTAACTCCGTAAGCCATGTCGATCGATCTCACCCACGCGTTAGCCTGGGCCATCTTCATCCTCAGTTACGGCGTGTTCGCCATCGGGCATTTGCCCGGTACCCGCGTGGACCGCGCGGGCATGGCATTCATCGGTGCGGTTGCGATGTTTGCCATCGGCGCGCTGGATGGCAGATCGGCGATCGCCGCCCTCGATTTCGAAACCCTCGTCCTGCTGTTCGCCATGATGGTGCTGGTGGCCGTACTCCATCTCGAAGGATTTTTCGAGTGGGTAACGCGGCACATCGTGGCACGCCTCGATCACAACCATCTTCTGCCCGGCGTGATTTTCTCTTCCGGAATTTTGTCGGCGTTTCTCGTGAACGACGTGGTGTGCCTCTTCATGGCGCCGCTGATTCTCAAGGTATGCAAGCAGATGGGGCGCAATCCGGTTCCCTTCCTGCTCGCCCTCGCCACGGCTTCGAATATCGGCAGCACCGCGACGATAACCGGCAATCCGCAGAACATTTTGATTGGCTCTGTTTCGCACATTGGCTATCGCGACTTTCTCTTACACCTCGGCCCCATCGCGATCATCGGCATGTTTATTGACTGGGGCGTGCTCTCGCTGTTATGTCGAAAACAACTTGCCGAAAAACTTTCTCCGCAAGCTGGCGACGGTTCAGACGGGAGCCTCGACGGCCTTATGATCCCCATGCTAATCACCCTCGGGATTGTTGCGGGATTTCTGTTCGGCTTGAATCCTGCGCTGGTGGCGGCTTGCGGAGCAGCGGTCCTCATGCTGCTACGCTCGCGGTTGATCCAGAAGATCTACCGCGAGGTGGATTGGTCGCTATTGGTTTTGTTTGTCGGACTCTTCCTCATCATCGGCGCGGCCGAACACACCGGCATTGCTGACGCCTTTCTGCATACTGCCGAGCGCTTGAATCTGCATAATCTCGCGATCTTCAGCGTTGCGGTCACGTTGCTCTCCAACCTCGTCAGCAACGTGCCTGCGGTCATGCTGCTCAAGGGACTGGTTCCGCAATTCCAGAATGCGCACCAGTTCTGGCTGGCCCTGGCGATGGCGAGCACCCTGGCGGGCAATCTCACCATCACCGGGTCGATCGCCAACATCATCGTTGTCGAAACGGTGCGTCCGCAGGTTCGAATCACCTTCAAAGACTACCTTGTCGTGGGCGTACCCACTACAATCCTTACTATTGCCGTCGGGATTGTTTGGATCACGTTCTTTGCTCGTTGATGGCCCAACGGTACAACGAAAATCATGCGAACTTTTGAGAGCTTAACCGAGAGAGAGATTCTTGCCCTCGCGATCACCCTCGAAGAAGAGGACTCGCGCGTGTATGCAGATTTCGCGGAAGGCCTGAAAGAAAGCTTCCCGGCTACCGCTCAGATCTTTGAAGGCATGCGCCTGGAAGAGGTCGGCCACCGCGAGCGCCTGTTCGAGGCCTATCGCCAGCGCTTCGGCGAACATATTCCGCTGCTGCGCCGCGAAGATGTGAAGGGATTCGTGAGGCGGCGTCCAGTATGGCTGATTCGGCCGTTGGGCTTGGAAGTGGCTCGCCGACAAGCCAGCACCATGGAAGAAGAGACCCGCCGCTTCTACGAGCAGGCAGCGAAACGCACCCAGGACCTCGGCATCCGGCAGTTGCTCGATACGCTGGCGGAAGAAGAGCGCTCGCACGAGCATCGCGCCGATGAACTGGAAAAGGAAAAGCTGCAACCGGCCACCCGCGAGCAGGAAGAGCACGCGGCGCGTCGTCTCTTCGTTTTGCAGGTCGTTCAGCCGGGATTAGCCGGCTTGATGGACGGCTCGGTTTCCACGCTGGCGCCGGTATTTGCAGCAGCGTTCGCCACCCACAAAAGCTGGGACGCATTCCTCGTTGGTATGGCAGCCTCCATCGGCGCGGGCATAAGCATGGGCTTCGCCGAAGCTCTCTCCGATGACGGAAGTCTCACCGGTCGCGGTCATCCGTGGATTCGTGGCGTGATCTGCGGCCTCATGACGACACTCGGCGGCATCGGCCACACGCTTCCTTTCCTGATCAAGAACTTCGGCATGGCGACCAGCGTTGCCGTCGTCGTGGTCGCGATCGAGTTATTCGCGATTTCGCTCATCCGCCACAAATATATGGACACACCGTTTCTCGCCGCAGCTCTCCAGGTTGTCGTTGGCGGCGTCCTGGTGTTTATTACCGGAATCCTGATTGGCAGCTCGTAGTTAGTTTGCCGGAACGATTCGCGCCTTCGGCATCTTCGATCGATTCAAGCGAGGCCGTGCCGTCGAACAAGTCGTCTCACGAACCAGTTTGGGAGCTGCGTCGTCATTGCGCGCGAAGATGTAACTGCGCATTTTGTAACAAACCGCCGGACCGGAGTCGGCTGCTCCTGTGGTGAATTCGAAAGAAGTTGGCGTGGTCGATGCGGGCATCTGCGGCGACGACGAAGCTAGCGCGAGAAACGCAAGGGACAGGAAAAGGCTGATCATGGCAGCGATACCTCCGCTGACCGCCTAGTATAGCGCTATCCAGCTTCTCCGGAGCTGAGCGCTTTTTGCGAATCGTACAGCGGCAGGCTCACGGCGAACGTAGCTCCCCGGTTCTCTCCGTCGCTGGTCACTTCGATCGTGCCGCCGAGCTTCTCCACAATTTCTTTCGACACCCACAGCCCGAGCCCGGTTCCAACATCTTTCTTGGTGGTGAAAAACGGCTCGAAAATGCGCACAGCATTCCGCACGGCAATACCGCAGCCATCATCGGAGACACTGATCACGCCCTGATGATCGTTGCCGCGGGCGATGCGGATGGCGACCGAACCTTTGGGCTTCGTGGCGTCGATGGCGTTCGCCACCAGATTCGAAATCACCTGCGAAACCTCTCCCTCGGTAGCAAAGACCCTGAGGCCATTGTCATATTCGGCATTCAACTCCAACCCCTTGTTTTTAAACCGCGGACGATAAAGGTCGATGATGCGCTCGCACACTGCGCTCAGTAGCAGCGGTTCCGGTTGCCGCGGATCACGATAGAACGCCAGCGTCTGCTTCGTGATGTGAGCCACGCGAGCAAGTTGCTCCTCGGCGAGTTTCAGGTACAGCACTCCTTCGGGGGATAGCCCCGCATCGTCACGCATCAGGAACAGCAAGTTGGCCGCAGCTTCAAGAGGATTATTGATTTCATGCGCGACCGTCGCCGCTAACTTTCCAGTCGCCGCGAGTTTCTCAGAGATGCGCATCGCTTTTTCGACTTGCCGCTGCGCGCTCACGTCGCGGAATACCAGAACCACGCCAGTAATCTTCCCCGCGCGATCGAGGATGGGCGCAGCGCTGTCGTCGATGGCAATTTCGCTGCCGTCTCCGCGCACGAGCACGGTGTGGTTCGCCAGCCCGACAATTTTTCCGGTAGCGATCGCCTTCTCGACCGGGCTCTCCGTGACTTCACGCGTGGTCTCGTTAAAGATCGGAAACACTTGCTTCAAGGGCAGGCCCTGCGCGGCAGATTGCTTGAAGAGGGTCAATTGCTCTGCCACCGGATTCATGAATCGCACATGGCCATTGGCATCGGTCGCGATCACCGCGTCTCCAATGCTGCCTAGCGTGGTGGCAAGCCATTCTTCGCTCTCCCGAACCTCCGCCGTAGCACGTTCCTCCACGAGAGCCATCCGGTGCAAAGCCCATCCGAGGGTGAGAATCGCCAGTAATCCAATCGAGAGACCTAGGATGAGTGCGATACGTTCCTTCAACTCCACATTCTGCAACGACTGTTGCCGCTGGGTGAGCAACTTCCGCTCGGTTGCCTCCATACGCGCAAGCGTGGCGCGTATCTCCTCCATCTTGTTCCTGCCCAGATTGCTCTGCACCACGGTGCGAGCGGCGTCCGCATGTCCCTGCTGGTATAACTCCACCGTGCTTCGCAGCTCCTCCAGTTTGCTGGCGGTCAGTTCCTTCAGCTGCTGCACATTTTGTACTTGTTCCGCATTATCGGTGGTCATGTCACCGAGCGCTTGCAGCGCCGCAGGCAGCTGCTGGACAGCCGCGTTATATGGATCGAGATAACTGGGCTCGCCCGTCAGCAGGTAGCCCCGCTGTCCCGTCTCAGCGTCCTTCACCAGCGAGCCGACCACCTGTAATTGCGAATCCACGGTCAGGGTGTGTTCCACCCAGTGGCTTGCCCCAATCAATTGTTGGGTCGCGCGGTAGGTTACGAACGCGTTGGCAAGCAGAAGAACGCACAATGCGGCCAAGCCAAGGGTAACCACGGCGCGAATCGGACGGCCCAAAGAATGGCCCAAGTCGGTCTCCTCCTCAGAATTGACTTTCATTGGGATCGACCGGCATTACAGGAGGTAATCGGCCCGGCTTCAAGTCCCTCGAGCAGCGTTG
>PLWX01000210.1:12004-13491 GCA_003151155.1 Acidobacteriaceae bacterium | reverse complement strand
GAGTTGCGTACATTGACAACCGTCGACGGCGAACCGCTCGACATCGCCATCACCACCAACGGTCACCTGCTTTCCGACATGGCGCAGCCGCTGAAGGATGCCGGTCTCGACCGCATCACCGTCAGCATGGACGCCGTCGATCCCGACCTCTTTGCCAGGATCACTCGCGTCCCCAATAGCTATGAGAAGGTCATCGCGGGAATCCGCGCAGCGAAGGCCGTTGGCCTAGCGCCGGTGAAAGTGAACTGCGTGCTGCTGCGTGGCTTCAATGAAGAGCAGATCGTTCCTTTCGGCAAGTTCGCGCGCGAAGAAGACGTCGTTGTCCGCTTCATCGAGTTCATGCCACTCGAAGAAGACCGCCTCTGGACGCCCGAAATCGTTGTTCCCCTGAAAGAGATCGTCGCCAAGCTGAACGAGTACTTACCGCTGAAGCAGATCTCGCACGGCCACAGCGAGACTGCCCGTCGCTACCGGTTCGAAGATGGCCTTGGCGAGATCGGCATCATCGCACCCGTATCGCTTCCGTTCTGCGGCGCCTGCTCTCGCATTCGCGTGACTTCCGATGGCAAGATCCGTACCTGTCTCTTCAGTGTTCGCGAGCACGATCTGGCCGGATTGCTCTTCCACCACGCGCCTGACGAAGAGATCGCCGACCGTATCCGCTATGCCATTGCTAACAAAGAAGAACGCCACCACATCGGCGAACCCGACTTCCTGCCCGCCTCCCGGACCATGGTTCACATCGGCGGATAAGCCGTTTACCTGGCCGGACTTGCAACATTCCCTTCCGAGTTGCACAATATCTGCAGATGTCGTCAGGCGAGGCTCTGATTTCCTGAGTCCTCCGAGGAGCGCCGACATCCATTAAGTAGCACTAAAAAGCAGTACTGCGAGGCTTCAACATCCCCGTAGGTTGGGCGGTTTACCGGCCGTAGCGAACCTACTGGAGCTTATCGCAAATAGCTTTCAACATCCCCGTTCCAGGATGACCCGCTCAGCCGCGGAATATGCGGCCGCAANNCCGATTGTGTCGTGCTCGGCCATCACTATCAACGCGACGAAGTCATACGCTTCGCCGATTTCCGTGGCGACTCTTACCGCCTTGCACGGGCTGCTTCCGAATCCAGCGCCCGCTACATCGTCTTTTGCGGCGTGCACTTCATGGCTGAATCTGCCGACGTGCTGGGCCGCGACGGTCAGGCCGTCATTCTGCCCGACCTCAATGCCGGATGCTCGATGGCCGACATGGCCGAGATTACCCAGGTGGAAGATGCTTGGGAGCACTTTGTGCGCGCCGGCATCACCGACGATGCAGGCCACGGTGTAACGCCCATCACCTACGTCAATTCGACGGCGGCGATCAAGGCCTTCTGCGGCGAACGCGGCGGACTGGTCTGCACTTCCTCGAATGCGAAAGGTGCCTACGACTGGGCGACCGCGCGCAATGAGAAGCTCTTCTTCCTGCCCGACCAGCACCTCGGCCGCAA
>PLWX01000210.1:0-11952 GCA_003151155.1 Acidobacteriaceae bacterium | reverse complement strand
GCGCCTGCCGGTTCAACGATCGCGATCGGCACCGAGATCCACCTCGTGCATCGCCTGGCGGCGGAGAATCCCGACAAGACCGTGTTGTCGCTCGATGACAGCGGCTGCCTCTGCACCACGATGTTTCGCATCTCCCCGCAGCACCTCTGCTGGGCGCTCGAGAACCTGGTGGACGGCAATGTCGTCAACCAGATCAAGGTGAAGAAAAACGTGAAGCAGTGGGCCAAGGTCGCGCTCGACCGCATGCTCGAAGTGAAGTGAGAAATCGGAGTGACCATCCCACTCTCTTGTTGTCATTGCGAGGAGGGCGCAAGCCCAACGTGGCAACCTGCTTTTGTGAAGTCGAAAAGAACAGCAGATCCCCACGTCGCTCCGCTCCTCGGGATGACAACAAGAGAGACTGTGTGTGTTGTCGGCGGGATTGTCGGCTGAACGCTTGGCGGGCAGCCGAATCGGTGCGCTGAGTCTGAATCACTCCTTCTTGTTGTCATTGCGAGGAGGGCGCAAGCCCGACGTGGCAACCTGCTTTTGTCGATACAATAGAAGCCATCCATGAAAACCTTCACCCTCGAAGAAGCTGAATCGCTTTTGCCGATCCTGGAGTCGCTGCTGCGCACTTCGATTGAGGGCAAAAAGAAAATCGAGTCGCTGGAAGAAGCTTTTGCCGAGTTGAAGAGCCGCATCTTTCTCGCCGGCGGCATGACCGTGAACGTCGTGGAAGCCTCGCGCCAGCGCGCCATCTACGACAAGACAGTCCAGCAGGTACGCGACGCCGTCGCCGAAATCCACTCCATCGGCGTTCAGGTGAAGGACCTCGACATCGGACTTCTCGACTTCCCCTGCCAACTGGAAAACGAAGTGGTGCTGCTCTGCTGGAAATACGGCGAGCTGGGCATCACCCACTACCACGGCGTGGATGAAGGTTTCGCCGGCCGCAAACCCATCGACGAGCGCATTACCAAGAACCGCAAAGACCCGCAGTAAGCCGTTCAGGGAACGTGCTGGGGATCTTGCTACCACGTTCGGAGTACGGTCCGGTCACAGACAGCTTGCGTGCCGCCCCGCTAACCTGCGCGTGTGGGGCATTCCCAAAGAATGTAACTGGCTCTTTGAAAATTTAGAAGACAGGCAAGCGCGATTAGGCCGAGCCGCCGTACTGCGCCCCTCACTGGATCTCAGGAAACGGTCTAACCCTATATTCCTGAATATTTTGCGTTTAAGTGGTTTAAATAGAATATTTTGCAGACATTTTCTGCGCAAAGTATTGAAAACAAAGAGCCGCTGTGTGGGTGGGGTTCCGGATCGATTAAGCCAAACGAACGTCGTCCCCAACCATCCGTCGCAATTCCTCGGGTGCCTTGGCGGGCGTATCTTCCGGCGTGGGCAGCAGGTCGTTGAGCGACTCCAGCCATAGCACCTGCTCTTTGAACACGAACCCGAAATTGCGGGTCACCACGGGCATCACTTCTTCGAAGGTGAGGGGACGGCCAAGTTCCTTCGCCATGGAAGTCACCGGCTTATCGCTGATACCGCAGGGAACAATCAGCTTGAAATAATCGAGATCGGTGGTGACGTTGAGCGCGAAACCATGCGAGGTCACTGCACGCGAAATGTGAACCCCGATAGCAGCAATTTTCGCCTGCGGTTCTTCGACGGTCCAGACGCCGGTCAGTCCCTGCACGCGCGTCGTGGAGATGCCGAGATCGCCACAGCTGCGGATCAAAACTTCTTCGATTCGTCGCACATACTCGATCACGCCGATCTTCGGATTTAATGCGCGTAGATCGAAAATCGGATAACCGACCAACTGTCCCGGCCCGTGAAACGTCACGTCCCCACCCCGGTCGCACTCGAAGAGTTCCACACCCTTCTGCGACAGAATCTCCGGCGAAGCGATGATGTTCTTCTGCTTGGCATTGCGCCCGAGGGTGATCACTGGTGCATGTTCCAAAAGAAGCAGCGTGTCCTGAGTCACCTCGCGCTTGCGCAGGTCGACGAGTGTCTTCTGCAACTCAAGAGCCGTGTTGTAGTCGATGCGGCCGAGATGGAGGACCTGGATCATGGGTGTTCGATGAGTTTACGCTGCGAGGAGATTCGGGAGCAAAAACGCTCTCCCCATGACAAGGGGTTGAGTTTGTCGAAGGGGCGAAAAAAAGGCACAGCCGGAGCTGTGCCTCAGTCTTCGGAAAGATCTACGCGTTGACCGCCATTCCATACACGCTACCCATCGCATCGAGCATGGCTTCGGCCAGCGTGGGATGCGCGTGGATCACGGTCATCATGAAGTCGGCGGTGGCTTCGAGTTCGATCATGGCGACCGCTTCGGCGACGAGTTCCGTGGCTTGCGGACCGATGATGTGTATGCCGAGGATTTCGCCGTGCTTGGCTTCGGCCACGATCTTGATGAAGCCCTCGTGCGCGTTGACGATCGAGGCGCGCGAGTTGGCGGTGAAGGGGAACTTGCCAACCTTCACCTCGTAGCCCGCTTCCTTGGCCTGCGCTTCGGTGAGGCCGACACTGCCGATCTCCGGATGGCAATAGGTCGCGCCCGGGACGCGGTTCTTGCGAACAGGTCGCGTGGGCTTGCCTGCGATATGCGCCACGGCCACGCAGCCTTCCATCGCGCCGGCATGCGCCAGTTGCTGCAAACCGGCGACGATGTCGCCAATGGCGTAGATGCCCGGTTCGGTAGTCTGCATCCACTCGTTCACCGGCACGAAGCCGCGATCGAGCTTGATGTTGGTCTTCTCGATGCCGACGCCTTCGGTGCGCGGCGCGCGGCCCACGGCGATGAGGCATTTCTCGGCTTCAATCGATTCCGTTTTGCCGTCGACGGCGAAGGTGACCTTCACGCCCGTCTTGGTCTTCTCGATCTTGTCGGTCTTGGCGTTGACGAAACAATCGATGCCGCGCTTCTTGTAGTTGCGCAGCAACTCCTTCGAGACCTCTTCGTCTTCGACGGGAACGATCCGGGGCAGCATCTCGAGCACCGTAACCTCGGTGCCGAACGATTTGTAGATGGAGGCGAACTCCACGCCCACCGCGCCCGAGCCGATGACGATCAGCGATTTCGGGATCTCCTTGAGGCTCAGGATCTCGATGTTGGTGAGGATGCGGTCGTCGGCCTGGAGGCCGGGCAGCATGCGCGCCACCGATCCGGTGGAGAGCAGGATGTTCTTGGCCTGCACGTTCTGCTTCTTGCCGTCGGCCTCGACTTCAACCGTGTGAATGCCGTTCTTCGCGGGCCCGGTGAGGCGGCCGAAACCGGGGATGACCGTGACCTTGTTCTTGCGCATGAGGAACTGCAGGCCCTTGGCATGCTTGTCGACGATGGCCTGCTTGCGCTCCTGGATCTTGCCCCAGTTCAGTTTCGGAGTTCCTAAACCTTCGATGCCGAAATCGGCGGCTTCCTTGATGTGGTCGTAGATCTCGGCATTGAAGAGCAGCGACTTGGTAGGAATGCAGCCCACGTGCAGGCAGGTGCCGCCAAGCTTGGCGTCTTTCTCGATGAGGGCGGTCTTCAGTCCGTATTGACCGGCGCGAATGGCGGCCGTATACCCGGCCGGGCCGCTGCCGACGATGACAACGTCATACATTGTGTCTGGCAATTGTTTGGCTCCGTTCTACAGATGCGCCGGAGTGGCGCAGGGAACCAAGAATTGTAAATCAGGGGCGTTGGTTCGAGGGAATCAGGAGCCTGGCGAGCAAACCGAAACAAAGGGTGACTCCGCTCCGAACGCGGATCGATCTCCGCGTTCTCCGGTCGCCATGACATTTGGGTGGTTACCGCACCTCGCTCATCAGCGCCTGCAGATTGCCTTCCGTGTCGTGGAAGACGCACATCCACAATTCATGGTCGGGCATGCGGGCGACGAGGTGGGGTTCGTCGACGAAGCTGGCGCCCGCGGATTTGAGCCGTTCGTAGGCAGCGCGCAGGTCGGCAACGTTGAAGTAGAGGATCGAACTGGGGTGGTCGAACTCGGGCTTCTCCGCAGTGGTGAGCATGAGGCGGACGCCGCCGCAGTTGAAGAACGCCAAATTGCCGGCGGAGAAGAGAAACTGCAGACCAACCACATCGCGGTAGAACGCCGTCGCCCGGGCCGGGTCCTTCACGTTGACCGCGATCTGCTTGATCGCTGTGATATTCGCACCACTCATAAATCCTCCTTGCAAGTCAGGGTCAATATAATTAGCATAGCTAACTAATTTGAAGCAAGCGGAAAAAGCCGAAATTTTACGGGTCGCCGACCGGCTGCATTCGGCGTCGATCCACCTGTTGCGGCACTTGCGGGTGCGCGATCGCGAGAGCGGGATTGGCCCGGCGCAGTTGTCGGCGCTGTCGGTGCTGGTGTTTGGCGGAGCGAAGTCCCTGGCGGAACTCGCTGAAGCGGAACAGGTAAAACCTCCGACGATGAGCCGGATCGTCGCAGGACTGGAACGGGCGAAGCTGGTGAAGAGCGAGGCGACGAGAGAGGACGCACGGCGGATCCGGATCGTGCCCACCGCAAAGGGCGAAAAAGTCATGTGGGAAGGTCGCCGGCGACGAGTGGAGATGCTGGCGGAACTGATTTCAGATCTATCGCTTCAAGAGGTGCAGAAACTCGGCGAGATCGCGGAGACGATGGAGGGGATCAGCCGGAAGTTGTGAGTCGGCAACGCGCTCCAGCGAGCGAATCACTTACAGATAGAGCGAACTCTCTTGTTGTCATTGCGAGGAGGGCGTGAGCCCGACGTGGCAATCTGCTGTCTTCTCGCACTGACAAACAGCAGGTCCCCACGTCGCTGCGCTCCTCGGGATGACAACAAGAGGGCGCGTGAACGCTGTGGGCGCTTGTTCGGCTGACGCCCAACGACACCGGACTTAGTCTGGGGGGGTGCGGCCCACCCTATCGCTTTCGCGACAAGGGTGGGGCACCCACATTTATCCGAGCAGCTTCGCGACATCTTTCGCGAAGTAGGTGAGGATGATCGATGCTCCTGCGCGCTGGATGGACTGTAGCGATTCCAGCATGACGCGGTCGTGGTCGATCCAGTTGTTCTGGGCGGCGGCCTTGATCATCGCGTATTCGCCGCTGACCTGGTAAGCCGCAAGCGGAACATCGTAGCGTCGGCGGGCTTCGGCGATCACGTCGAGATACGGGCCGGCGGGCTTCACCATGATCATGTCGGCGCCCTCTTCGAGGTCGAGTTCGATCTCGAGCATGGCTTCGCGCAGGTTGGCGCCATCCATCTGGTACGAGCGTCGATCGCCGAAAGCGGGCGCGGAATCGGCGGCTTCGCGGAAGGGACCGTAGTAGCCGGAAGCAAACTTCGCGGCGTAGGAAAGGATAGGAATGTTTTCGAAGCCATCGTCGTCGAGGGCATCGCGAATGGCAGCGACGCGGCCGTCCATCATATCGGAGGGTGCGATGATGTCCATTCCGGCGCGCGCCTGCGAGACCGCAGTCTTGGCGATGATTTCCAGCGATTCGTCGTTGAGAATTTCGTATTCGTCCACGCCGCTCATGTGGGCGACGGAGGCTGCGCCGACGGAGCGGCCGCTGCCGGTCTTTTGCACAATGCCGCAGTGTCCGTGCGACATGTATTCGCAGAGGCAGACGTCGCCCATCACCAGCAGTCCGGGAACCTCACGCTTGATGGCGCGGGTGGCTTGTTGCACGATGCCATCGTCCGCCCATGCACCGGTCGCCTGCTCATCCTTGCTCTCCGGCAGTCCAAACAAAATGACCGACGGGATGCCGAGCGACTTCACTTCCTGCGCTTCCTTCACCGCCTCGTCTACCGAGAGGTTGAAGACGCCGGGCATGGAGCGAACTTCCTTGCGGATGCCCTCGCCGGGGCAGACGAACAACGGGTAGACGAAGCCGGCCGGGCTGAGGCGGGTTTCGCGCACCATAGAACGGAAGGTTTCGTTTTTGCGAAGGCGGCGGGGACGGCTGATTGGGAATGACATGGCCCCTAAAGTTTACACCTGCAAAATGCGGGTTTTGGCTGGAAATCGGCATTTGGACATGACCCGAAGGCGGTATGCCGAACGCGCGAAACGTGTAACATACACGCTGTCATCATGATCCCCCAGCCACTCGTCCACTCCAGCGCAGCGGTGCTGGAATTCGAAGCCTTTCGCGAACTTCTGCGCGGATATACCCAGTCAGAGTTGGGACGGACGCAGATTCGCGAACTGGCGCCTTCGTGCGATCGCGAATGGATTGAGCGCGAGCAGCGGCTTGCTGCCGAGATTCGCGAGTACCTGCGCGCCGCCGGAAGATTTGATTTTGGTGGGCTGACGGATGCTACCAAGCTGATCCAGAAGGCCAACATTCGCGGCGTGGCGCTGGAGATCGACGAGATTCGGACGATCCTGCTGCTGGCGGAACGTGCGGCAGAGTGGCGCGACATCATCATTGCTCCGCCTGTGATGCGCGAGCCGTGGACCGCGGTGGAAGCGTTGTCGGCGGGGATCACCGACTTCCGCGACTTTCTGCGTTACTTCGCGAACAAACTGATGCCGGATGGATCGCTCGACGACCATGCCTCGAGCGAGTTGAACCGCATACGGCGTGAAATTGAACGGCAGCGGCGGAATATTGAAAGCTCGCTGCGGTCGTACTTGCGCAAGCTTTCGGACGATGGGGCAGCGCAGGATGAAGTCATCACGATCCGTGGCGATCGATTCGTTATCCCTGTAAAAGTCGAACAGAAACGCCGAGTGAACGGCGTGGTGCACGGCGCGAGTTCGAGCGGGCAAACGGTATTCGTCGAGCCGCTGGAGACGATCGAGCAGAACAACGACCTGGTGCGCCTGCTGGAAGAAGAGCAGGAAGAGATCCGTCGGATCCTGGCGGAGATGTCGCGGCGGATCGGGGAACAGTCGGACAACCTGCTGCTTGCGCTGGAAGCGATGGCGGCGCTCGAATTGCAATTCGCGAAAGCGAAATTCGCGAATGAGTACGAATGCGTCGCGGTGAAGTTCCTCATCGAAAATAAAGAAGGCGACGTGCTCGTGTTGGAGAAAGCGCGGCATCCGCTACTGGAGCGCAACCTGCGTCCGAAGAAAATTGCGGTCGTGCCGATGAGCATGCACATGGATGCGGCACATCGGCAGATCATCATCAGCGGGCCCAATACAGGCGGCAAAACCGTCGCGCTCAAAACCCTTGGGCTACTGGCGCTAGTCGGGCAATCGGGTGTGCCGATTCCCGCTGATCGCGCGGAGCTGCCGATCTTCGGCGGAGTGTTTGCAGATATCGGTGATTATCAATCTATCGAACAGAATCTTTCGACGTTTTCCGCGCACGTGACCAATATTGATTTCATTTCGCACACCGCTAACGCGGATTCACTGGTTCTGCTCGATGAACTGGGTTCAGCCACCGATCCGGAGGAGGGTGCGGCGCTGGCGGTGGCGATCGCCGACCATTTCCGCGCGCTCGGCTGCGTGAGCGTGATCTCGACGCACCACACTTCGTTGAAGGTCTATGCAGCGAACACCGAAGGCGTGCTCAATGCGGCTGTCGGCTTCGACGAACAGACGTTGCAGCCGACGTATGAGTTGCGCGTGGGCATGCCGGGAGCGTCGGCGGGCATCAACATCGCGCAGCGGCTGGGGTTGAATCCGGCGATCATCGAAGCGTCGCGGCGGCAGCTCACCACGCAGGCGCAGGATGTGGCGAAATTTCTCGATGGACTGCATGCAGAGTTGCGACAAGCTTCCGATGAACGGGCGCAGCTGCGGCGGATCGAAGGCGAACTGAATGCCGAGCGCAAGCGGCTCGAAGTGGAAGGGCAGAAAGAACAGCGCGAGAAGATTCGCGATCTCGAGAAGAAGCTCGATGGGCTGCTGCACGATTTCGAATACCAGGCGCGTGAAATGGTGCAGGCGGTGCAGGATCGCGCCGCGCAACAGAAGTTGTCGAAGGACGCGGAACGCCGCATCGCCAAGATGCGCCGCGAGTTCCAGGAGCAGTTCAACAACAGTGTCGTCGCGCATACCACCGGCGCAGACAAAGGCGATCCGCGGGCGCGTCCGGAACTGGTGAAACACGTATCAGAAGGCGACACCGTAAAGCTGCGCTCGATGGGACGTACGGGCAAAGTGTCGAAGCGGCTCGGGCCTGATCTCTTCGAAGTGCAGATCGGGGTGATGAAGATGAAGGTGCCGCGCGAAGACATCGCGGAGGTGACGACAAGGCCGAATGCGAATCCGGTGGAAGCTGCGCGCGCGGCGGGGATCAGCGTTACGCTGAAGAGCGATGACCTGAGCTCGCCGACGGAGATTAACGTCATCGGCAAGAACGTCGATGAGGCGACTGACGAAGTGGAGCGCTTTCTCGATCATGCTTTCCTTGCTGGCATGCCGCAGGTGCGAATCGTGCACGGCAGTGGCATGGGGATTTTGCGCCGCGCCCTGCGCGCCTACCTCAAGAGCCATCCCCATGTTTCCAATGTCGTTGAGCCACCGCAGCAGGAAGGTGGAAACGGCGCGACGGTGGTGGAATTAAAGGTCTAACGCGACCTTTCCGCCGTGCAGGGTAACGCCTTCTTTCCCCCGGACTTCAGTTCGAAAGCGCTAAAAGCAAAACGCAAGATGTTTCGGCTGCGAACGCGGAAACTCTCGCGTTCTTCGCTCAACATGACAAGATCCAGGCCGTCGTGTTCCTTGTCACAATCCGTTGTGATCTCCGAACATACTTAATACAAAACTCTGACAGCCGTCGATGGCGCCACCTGAAACAATTTGTATGTATGGGAATTCTTCCGGTAGTGATTCAGGGCGGTATGGGCGCTGGGGTTTCAGGCTGGCGCCTGGCCCGCGCAGTTTCTTCCACGGGACAGCTGGGCGTTGTATCGGGTACCGCACTCGATGTATTGCTGGCGCGTCGTTTGCAGGAAGGCGATGCGGCGGGCGACGTCCGTTTCGCGCTCAGACATTTCCCATCGCAGGAGATCGCGCAACGAATTCTGGGAAAGTACTTTATAGATGGTGGTAAGGCCGCGGACGCCCCCTACAGGCCGGTGCCGATGCACTCAGCGAAGCCCTGCCGCGCACTGATAGAGCTTACCATCGTGGCGAACTTCGTGGAAATCTTCCTGGCGCGCCACGGACATAACCATCCTGTCGGCATCAACTATCTCGAAAAGCTTCAACTGCCACATCTTGCTTCGATTTACGGAGCCATGCTTGCCGGGGTCGGTTACATCCTGATGGGCGCCGGCATTCCGCTGAAGATTCCCGCGGTGCTCGACGCTTATGTGAATCATCAACCGGCCGAATATCCGTTGTATGTATCCGGCGCGATGGATGGCGACGATTTTAAAGTTACTTTCAATCCGCGCGAGTATCTCGACCTTGATTTGCGGCCGCTGTCGCGACCCAAGTTTCTTCCCATCATCGCCTCGAATGTCCTTGCCATGACGCTGATCAAGAAAGCGAATGGCCGGGTGGATGGGTTCATCGTCGAAGGTCCGACCGCTGGCGGTCACAATGCTCCGCCGAGAGGCAAGATGCTGTTCGATTCGGATGGCGAAGTGATCTACGGCGAACGCGACGTGGTCGATCTGGAAAAGCTGCGCGCGCTCGGCCTGCCGTTCTGGCTCGCGGGCGGATATGGCGCACCGGAAAAAGTAGCCGAAGCCCTAGCGGCAGGCGCTGCCGGCGTGCAGGTCGGCACAGCTTTTGCGCTGTCGCAGGAATCCGATCTCGAGCCGCAGAGTAAGCACGAACTTCTCGATCAGGTCCGGCAGGGCACTGCGAAAGTTCTCACCGATACGCTTGCGTCTCCCACAGGTTTTCCGTTCAAGGTTGCACAATTGAACGCCTCGCTGACCAATCCCGCGGTCTACGCGAAACGGGTAAGAACCTGCGATCTCGGATTTCTGCGGGAAGGGTACCGCACTGCGGAAGGCAAATTAGATTTCCGCTGTCCCGCCGAGCAGGAAAACGTATACCTGGCGAAGGGCGGAGATCCCGAGATGATGCCGGGCCGCAAATGTCTCTGCAACGCGCTGGTTTCGAACATCGGCATGCCGCAAGCACGGGCGGACGGGTATCGTGAGCCGACGTTGGTCACCATGGGCAACGATCTCACGGGTATCGGCCGTTTCTTGCGCGACGGTGCGGAAGGATACTCGGCGAGCAGCGTGATCCGTAACCTGATGCGGGGCGCGGAGCACGCGCGGGTAACGATCACGGAGGCTGAAAGTGACCTTTCGTCGATGAGCCAAGCTTGCGAAGCGGTGTCGACCGAAGCGCCGTAACCTGTCGATTTCAAGAGAATGACAATCTTGCTATTGTGGATAGCCATCGCGATGGAGATGTATGCCTGCGCCCAAATCAAAATTTACCTTCTTTCCCGCAACCCCAGATCGTTGGGCAGACCTCGAAGGAATTTTTGGATCGAGAGGCGCGTGCGGAGGATGCTGGTGCATGACCTGGCGTTTGTCCCGTGCCGACTTCCACCGCAACAAGGGCGACAAGAATCGTGCAGCTTTACATCAATTGGTTTCTGATGGGCCAGCGCCGGGCGTGCTCGCCTACGCCGAGGCTGAAGCTGTGGGCTGGTGTGCCGTTGCGCCCCGCACAGCTTATCCGGCACTGGAACGTTCGAGAGTTTTGAAACCGATCGACGATCAACAGGTGTGGAGCATCTCCTGCTTGTTTGTCGCGAAAAAATATCGCCGTCTCGGTTTGAGCGCGCAGTTGGTTACGGCCGCCGCGAAATTCGCCAAGTCGCAGGGAGCAAGGATCGTGGAGGGATATCCGCAAGTGGTAGACGGATCGCTTCCCGATGCATTCGTCTGGACGGGGCTGGAGCAGAGCTTTTTGAAAGCCGAGTTCGTCGAGGTCGCGCGAAGAAGTCCTATGCGGCCGATCGTGCGCATTCAGACATAACTTTTCCACTGCTGTCCGCGCCTCATTGGGGTTTTCCGCAGGATTTCCACAGCCGTTCGCATTCTGACTTGGCGCGAATGACGCTCAGGGCGCACACTCAATTACGTGGCCAACCCCGGCGATTTTGCGTATGAGCTGAAGCAGCAGGCGGACATCGTTCGAATCATCGGCGAATACGTCCAGCTGCGCAAATCAGGCGCACAAAACTATTCTGGGATCTGTCCTTTTCATAACGAGAAGTCACCTTCGTTTTCGGTGCACCAGTCGCGCCAATTCTTCCATTGTTTCGGCTGCGGCGTTTCCGGCGACGTCTTCACCTTCATCCAGAAGATCGACAACGTTAGCTTTCCGGAAGCGGTGCGCGCCGTGGCGCAGAAGCTCGGCGTTCCCATGCCGAAGGTGGAATACAGTTCTCCGCAGGAAGCGCGCGAGGCCAAGATGCGCGGGGCCCTGCTCGACGCCAACGAGATGGGTTGCGCGTGGTTCCAGGAGCAACTCCGCAAGTCCGATTCGACGCATGCGCGTGAGTATTTGAAATCGCGCGGACTCGATGAGGAAACCATTCGGAAGTTTCGTATTGGCTTCGCGCCCGAGTCCGGCTTCCTGCTGCGTGATCGATTGAAGACCGATTTCAGCGAAGAGATCATGCGCGAGTGTGGCCTGTTTTCCTGGAAAGAAGATGCCACACGCGATTCGAATGCATCGAAGAATGCGCCTTCCGCGCTCTATGCGAAGTTCCGCAACCGCATCATGTTTCCCATCGCCAACGAGCAGGGGAAGGTAATCGCGTTCACCGGTCGTACGCTCTCGACCGACGATAAATCTGGGCCGAAATATCTGAACTCACCAGAGACGCCGATCTACTCGAAGTCGCGGGTGCTGTTCAATCTCAATCTGGCGAAAGAGGCAATCCGCGGCTCGAAAGACTCGCCGGGCCTGGGTTACGCGATCCTGGTCGAAGGCCAGATGGATTGCATTTCGCTTTATCGCGAGGGAATTCACAACGTGATCGCCACCTCGGGCACGGCATTCACCGAGTTCCAGGCAAAGCTGCTGGCACG
>PLWX01000053.1 GCA_003151155.1 Acidobacteriaceae bacterium | reverse complement strand
GGTGTAACCACCTACAACCGTAGCACCTCGGGCCAGACTGAAATTGACACGCCCGACGGTACCGTTACGAAATTGTTTTTCAACAACTTCTACGAGACGAAACGCACCATCCAGTCCGGGTCCATTCATCATCGGTGAGTTGCGTGACATTTCGGTGCGGGTCACTTTCCAAGGAGGAATTCGAGTGGCACATCGATACGAGCGTTCCACGAGCGTTCGGAATGGTCGGCCCCTTTGAAGACGCGCGAAAGCCAGCTTTGCCCCGCGATGTAGCCTTTCGATTTCATTGCCTCGTCCATTTTCTGCTGGAACGGGGTGTACTGCGCATCCAGGGTAGCGGTGCCGTGATCGAAGTAGAACTTGTGCGTTTTCGGATCTGGTAGATGGGCTGCAAAATACACGACCGATGCTCCATCGCCGATCGGCCAGTGGGTTGAAAGACAGGCGGCGCCGCCGAACACATCGGGGTATTCGATTTCGGCATACGCTGATATCAAGCCGCCCATGCTCGATCCCATGATGAAGGTATTTGCGCGGTCGGCGAGCGTCCGATAATTGGCGTCCACGAATGGCTTCAGGTCCTGAACGATGAACTTCAAATACTGGTCCGAGATGATCTCGTCATGGGTGGGGAAGGGAATGCCTTGGAGCTCCGATGTGTTCCTGGCGGACACTGCTTTCTGCGGCATGTATTCGCCGAAACGTTTGGGAGTGTTCCATATCCCTACGACAATCGCAGCGCGAATCTTCTCTTGCGCTGCGAGGCGAGCGATGGCTGCATCCACGCCCCAGGGAACGCCGGTGTAACTGAGACGCGAATCGAACAGATTCTGTCCATCGTGCATGTAAAGCACCGGATACCGCGCGGTCTTTTCCTGGTCATAGCCGGGCGGCAACCAGATATCCACCTCACGCGAATCGACCAAGCTGGAAGGAAGAGGCTTGTAGGAAACCATTCTTCCGGCAGACTGCGCTGAGGCGAACGTGCACGCAGCAAACATCATCACGACAAGAGCGAGACACACCCGAGAAGTCATTTTGTAAGTCCGTTCTCCGCGACTACCTTCTGTTCTTGTTGGCCCAATCCTTCAATTCCCAATCGAATTCGCTGCCCAGCGCGAAGGTAGGTGGGCGGCTTGAGGCCGAGCCCCACGCCGGGGGGTGTCCCGGTGGAAATGATGTCGCCGGGCTGCAGGCTCATAAAGCGGCTGAGGTAGGCAATCAGGAATGGAATACGGAAGATCATGGTGCGCGTATTGCCGTTCTGGTAGCGATGCCCGTCCACCTCAAGCCAGAGGTGCAGCGCGTGGGGATCCGGAACTTCGTTGGGAGTTACGAGCCACGGACCGATCGGGCCAAAGGTGTCGGCACTTTTTCCCTTCACCCATTGCCCGGTGCCTTCGAGTTGAAAGGCGCGTTCGGAAAGATCATTGACGACACAATAGCCTGCGACGTGCGAGAGAGCCTCCTCCTCGGTGACATACTTGGCGTGCTTGCCGATCACGACTCCGAGTTCGACTTCCCAATCCCCTTTCGTCGATCCGCGGGGCAGAACTACGTCGTCATTCGGGCCGGAGATCGCGGAAGTCGCTTTCATGAATACGACAGGCTCTGCGGGCCCAGCCATGCCGGATTCCGCGGCGTGATCGGAGTAGTTCAGGCCAATGCACACGAACTTTCCGACATTTGCTACTGGGGGACCGAGCCGGACATCTTGGCCGACCAACGGCAGGGCCCTGATGTCGAGCTTGTTGACCTGCTCGAGAGATGAAGGCGCGAGAGAAGAGCTTGTCCAGTCCGAAATGTGGCCAGCGAGATCGCGCACGCGACCCTGCGAATCCAGAACGCCCGGCTTCTCCTGTCCCGACGGTCCAAAACGTACAAGTTTCATCGATGCTCCTGAAGATCAGTTGGCCCAACCGCCATCGATGATGTGGGCCTGACCGGTGGTAAATGAGGAATCGTCGCTGGAGAGATAGACTGCTAGTTCCGCGATCTCTTCGGGCGTGCCAAGCCTGCCCATGGGCTGCCGCGAAACAAACGCGGCGAGTGCCTTCTCGCGATCGCCCTGGGTCGCCATTCTCTCTTCCAGTGACGGAGAGTGAACCGTTCCGGGGCAGATCGCATTACAGCGGATGCCTTTGCCAACGAAGTCGGCAGCAATCGACTTTGTCAGCCCAATCACGGCGGCTTTCGAGGAGCCATAAACAAAGCGGTTCGGCGCGCCCTTTACCGAGGAAACCACGGACGCGACGTTAACGATGCTGCCTTTTCCGCGAGCGAGCATGCCGGGCAGGAATGCCTTGCACATGTGAAACATGGATTTCGCGTTAAGCCGGAAAGCCAGGTCCCATTGGTCGTCCGTGCATTCCAGGATGGTGCCGCTGTGCACAAAACCGGCGCAGTTGAAGAGCACGTCCACGGCGCCGAGTTCGAGTGCAATCGCCTGGATCGCACCCAGATAGGTTACGTCGAGATGTCTCGTTTGAATGCGCGGCGAAAGTTCCGCGAGCGACGAAAGCGCCGCATCGTTGATGTCGGTGGCGTGCACGAGAGCGCCTTCACGCGCGAAAGCAAGAGCCGTGGCGCGCCCGATGCCCTGCCCGGCCGCGGTGACGAGCGCTACTTTTCCTTTCAGTCTGTCAGACAAGTCACTTGTCCTCCTCAGTGCGATTCGCGGGTAACTTCACTTCCTCGGCACCCAACGAGAAAGTCCAAGTCCGCGCCGGTATTTGCCTGCATAACATGCTTTACGTAGAGCTCCTGGTAGCCGCCGCGAATCCCTGTTTCGGGTGCACGCCAGTTGGCGAGGCGCGCCTGCAACTCCTGATCGCTGACATCGAGGTGCAGCCTTCTCGCCTCCACATCGAGTTCGATCATGTCGCCATCCTGAACGACCGCCAACGGACCACCGACGGCGGCCTCAGGGCAGGTATGCAGCACCACAGTTCCATAGGCCGTGCCACTCATGCGAGCGTCCGAAATGCGGACCATGTCGGTGACGCCTTTGCTCAGCACCTTGGGAGGCAGTCCCATGTTGCCGACTTCGGCCATGCCGGGATAGCCTTTCGGCCCGCAGTTCTTCAGGACAAGCACGCATGTCTCATCCACATCGAGAGAAGGATCGTTGATCCGTTCCTGATAGTGCTCAATGTTCTCGAACACCACAGCGCGGGCGCGATGCTTCATGAGGTGCGCCGACGCCGCGGAAGGTTTCAGCACGGCGCCATCCGGCGCGAGATTGCCGCGAAGCACCGCGATTCCACCGTGCTCGACCAATGGACGATCGAAGCCGCGGATCACTTCCGAATTCCAGTTGTCGGCGTTCTCGCAATTCTCCCAGATGGTCTTTCCGTTCACCGTCAAAGTGTCTTTGTGCAACAAGCCCTTCTCTCCCAGCGCCCGCAGCACTGCCGGCAGACCGCCAGCGTAGAAATAGTCTTCCATCAGGAATCGTCCCGACGGCATGAGATCCACGATTGTGGGCACTTCGCGTCCGAGCCGGTCCCATTCTTCTAAGGAAAGCCGCACGCCAATGCGACCGGCGATCGCCAGGAGATGAATGACGGCATTCGTCGAGCCGCCGACTGCCCCATTGGCACGGATCGCGTTTTCGAACGCCTCGCGGGTGAGAATGCGGGAGAGACGCAAGTCTTCGTGCACCATGGCGACGATACGACGCCCTGC
This sequence comes from Acidobacteriaceae bacterium, assembly GCA_003151155.1. Lineage (GTDB taxonomy): Bacteria > Acidobacteriota > Terriglobia > Terriglobales > Acidobacteriaceae > Korobacter. The sequence goes on along the minus strand of PLWX01000053.1, from coordinate 41,842 downwards.
TTCGTGGGCCAGCGTCAGGCGGCGCGAATCAACGGCGGGGATCGCCGCATTCTGCGGTAGCCCGAGCCCCAGAGCTTCGACCATGTTCGCCATGGTGGATGCGGTCCCCATTGTCATACAGTGGCCGCCTGAACGCGACATGCACGACTCTGCCTCCATGAATTGCTGAAGGCTCATAGTGCCGCCCTTTACGGCTTCGCTGAACCTCCAGACATCGGTGCCCGAGCCGATGTCGCGCCCCTGGAACTTTCCATTCAGCATCGCGCCACCGGAGACAACGATGGCGGGCAGATCGCAGCTCGCCGCGCCCATGATCAACGCCGGGGTCGTCTTGTCGCATCCGCAAAGTAGCACGACGCCGTCGATCGGGTTAGCACGAATCGACTCTTCTACGTCCATGCTGGCCAGGTTCCGGAACAACATAGCCGTCGGGCGCATGTTCGTTTCGCCCATCGACATGACGGGAAACTCGAGCGGGAACCCGCCAGCTTCCCACACGCCGATCTTTACTCGCTCCGCGATCGTTCGTAGATGGGCGTTACAGGGATTCAGCTCCGACCAGGTATTGCAGATTCCGATGACCGGACGGCCGTCGAACACATGGCTCGGCCATCCCTGGTTGCGCATCCAGCTGCGGTGGATGAACCCATCTTTATCGGTTCGGCCAAACCATGCAGCGGAGCGAAACTTCTTTTTGCCGCTTTCCTCTGACATCGCGCTTCCTTTTCCCTACAGAGCACTAGTCCCATTCGAGTTGGTAGGGCCAACTCGCCTTGGTGAAGGCCGCGCCATCCACCCACAGCGTTTGTCCGCTGATGTAGGAGGATTGATCTCCGGCGAGAAAGGCCACCGCCTGTCCCACGTCTCGCGGGGTGCCGACGCGTCTGAGCGGAGTGTTCTCGCCCCATGTCTTGCTGTAATTCGGATCTTCCTTATCGGTGCGCTCGATCACGATCGCTCCCGGAGCCACGCAGTTGACGCGAATCCCATAATGCCCGAGCTCGATGGCGGCCACCTTGGTGAACATCTCGATGCCGCCCTTACTGGCGGTATAAGCCACCAGGCGCGGGAAGGGAACTTTGCTGGATCCGGAGCCAATGTTGACGATGACGCCGCCACCTTGCTGGCGCATGTGTTTCGCCGCGGCCTTGGTGCACAGAAAGCAGCCTTTCAGGTTGGTGCGAATATCGCGGTCCCAATCTTCTTCGCGCAATTCCATGAGAGGGGCCCAGGTTTGCACGCCTGCGTTGTTCACGAGGATGTCTATGCGCAGGACACGGGAGAGACTTTCTGCAAACATCTGTTCCACATCGCGTCCTTGTCCGACATCTCCGCGCACTGAGAAAGCCTCAGCGCCGAAAGACTGCGCTTCAGCGACGGTCGCCTCGGCCCCAGCGGCGTCATCGTGATAATTCACGATGACACGGCATCCGTTGCGCGCAAGTTCGAGTGCAATTCCTTTTCCCACGCCTTTGCTCGCACCGGTGACGAGCGCCGTCCGATTGCTCAAGAATCCCGAGTTCATGTTTCCTCGTAAGTGTTACCGCTAAACCCGGAAGCGGAATGGTTCGGGTCCGGGCGTGTCCATGCGTATGGAGAACAAATTACCAGCGAGCATCTCGCCCTTGGGTGCCCCAAGCGATGCGCTCGTCACGTAGAGCGTCCGCAGGTCGTCATCGCCAAATACGCAGTTGGTGATGTGTGTCGCGGGCATGTCGATGGTTTGGATCAACTCGCCGTTGGGCGCGAACCCGAGAATACACTTTCCCGAATGGCGGCAATTCCACAGAACATCGTTCGCGTCTGTCGCCGATCCGTCGGGAACCCCGGGATACGCAGCGCGCACGAAAACGCTTCGCTCCCCGAGTGAACCAGTGCGGACCTCGTAGAGATATTTGTAGAGCACGCCCTCCAGAGAACATCCGCAGTAGAAATGCGTGGCCGCAGAATTCCAGACGATCGTATTGGTGATTCCGAAGCCCGCGTCTGCAATCGTAACATCGCCACTCGGCAACACCCGGTAAAGCGCGCCGGTGCTTTCAGAGATGGGGATTTCGGATCCATCTTCGGCAACATTGTTCTGCATGCTGCCGACCCACAAACTCCCATCCGGTGCGGCCCCGCCGTCGTTCAACCGGTGGCCAGGCCAGCGTTTTTCGACCGTCACGAATTCCGTTCTTTCGTCTCCGGCGGAATTCCACAGCAACAACCGGCCGCCCAGAGCCACCAGCAGCAGCGCGTCATCCGTGGTGAGTGCAAGCGTCGTGACCGGTTCGCTGAACTGCCACGTCTGCAATTCGGGGTGCGCCGGATCAAAGCGATGAATGCGACATCCGTTGATATCGACCCAATAAACAGCGCGCTCCCCCGGATGCCAAAGCGGACTCTCGCCCAACAGATTCTTGGACGAGACCACCGACTTCACGTTCATGCCAGTGGCTCGCCATCGCCGAAGTAGAGCAGACGCCGCGTTAAGGAACCGATCGACGACTTCTGTTGTAGTCCAGCGCCGGACGGCACGGTAGAGAACGTGGCCGAGCCGGATTGCAGTCCGGGCGCGGTCGCGGTCACGCGGACCGCCCCCGGCGCAAAGGTCGAACGTACCGCAATGCGCATGAGTCCACCTTCGGCCTGCAGCTCAGGATCACCCGGGGCGTGATAGCCAACCAGTTTTTCCGGATCCACGTAGAAGTTGTACGACCCGAGATACTGCCCCTTGCCGGCTACGGAGAAATGAAGTGTCTGGTCCGCGAGCGGACACCGTAGACCCTTCGCGTCCACGATGGTTGCCGTGACAAGCGCCACGTCCGTTCCATTCGCGCGGACGCCGAACTGCTCGCCGTTCGGTTTGGTAAGACCCGGCTCCACCTGCAAAAGGACCCGATGCGGAGCACCGGCAGTCTTGCGGCTATCGGTGCACACTGCCTTTCCGTCATTGTCGAGACCCACGGCCTTTAACTCACCCGGTGCGAAGGAGATGCCTTCCCATGTGCTTCGGCCCTGAGCATCGGGCTTGCGCTTGCCCTGGCTCGCTCCGTTCACGAAGAGCTCGACCTGTGGACAATTACTCCAGGCATCGACCGTCTGCACTCCGGAATAATTCCAGTGGCTCTGGAGAACCACGCCGGGCTTCTGCTCGAACGGTGTCCAAATTGCGGTTTGGAAAATCCGATAGACAAGCTTCGGAAAACGGTTGCCGTCGAGCGCGCAGGACCCCAGCGCCTTTTGATAGGTCTTCCCGTTCAGAAATGGCATGAACGGCGATTCCATGGCCTCGGTGAGCATCCATAGGATCCAGCCGCATGCTTTGTCCTGGATGTTGGAGTTGTACTGCTTGACGAAGAAGTCGGCGTTCTCTTTTTCGTGGTCGTAATCGAAGCGCGCCTCGCCCCGGTAATAGCACTCCATGTTCAACGAGGGGGAGCCCGCGACCTTCTTATAGTTGGCGGTGTAGCCGATCATGATCTTGCGATCTTTGGGCCAGTAGTCGGATGTATCGCGGCTGGATACAATGCGCGGTTGAATCGTGTCCCAACGGTCCACGAACTCCTCGCTCGTTTTCGGAGAATAGAAGTCCGGAGCGTTCTTCTGCGCAAGGCCGTTATTCGATTCCCACACCGCGAGTGCGGCATGATTGCGGAAACTCACCATCATGTCGCGGTCGTATTCCTTCTTGTAGGTGAGCGCGGGTTCCCCGTGCACTGTCCACTCGTCGTCTCCGCTGTCGGAGATCACCAGGACTCCATAGGCGTCACAGGCGGCAAGAATATCCATGGCAGGAGGGAAGTGCCCAATGCGGAGCGCATTCCCTCCACCGTCGGCAATCAGCTTGATGTCCCGCCACTGCAACTCCGGGGTAACAGCGGCCCCCAGAGCAGGATAGCTATTGCGAAGCCCGAATCCGTTCAGCAAGTGCTTCTTGCCGTTGACATACCCGTAGTCGTCATCCCACGTGATCGTGCGAATTCCGAGCGTCTCGACAACGGAATCGATTGCCGCGTCTTCGCTTTCAAGTGTGTTTACGACTGTGTAGAGATAAGGCTTTCCGTGTGGGCTGTTCGCCGGGTACCACAACTGCGCACCGGGGATCTCCCCGGAATGCTCGAAGATGTGCGACGACTTTGCGGGAACCGACCGGGTGGTGCGTAGCGTTAGCGCCGCTTTTCCTTCGGCGTCCAGAACCCGGGTGACGACACTGACATCTCTCGCCGCACTGGAATCGTTATTCACGTTTACCTGGAACTTCAGTTTGGCGGTGCCGTTCTCAATGGCGGTGGTGCCGAAGTTCGTTCCCCATTGATTCAGGGGCGAATATACGTTCAAGGGAATGTGTACGGAATCGACGATGTGGAGGTAGACGCGTCCTACGATCCCGCCGAATCCCATGCCGAGTCCCAGAAATGTGCCGAAGCCCGGCCAGGTGAAGAAGGTCTGGTCAGCGTTGGAAACGCGAACCGCGATCACGTTGTCGCCGTCGAAGCGAACATCATTTGTAATATCAACCGTAAAGGGCAGGAAGCAGCCGACGTGGGTCACGTCCTGATACTGCTTCACCTCGGTATTTCCGGGCTTGAACGTTCCATTGATGTAAACCGCCGCGCCGACATCGACGCTCTGGAACTCGAGGAAGAACTTCTTGCCCTTGTATTTCGGATCGATCCGGAAATGTTTGCGGTAGAAGGCCGGTCCGCGATATGCCTGGTTCTGGGAGATGTTCTGGTAGGTATCGGTATCGTTGTAGCAGTGAGGGATGCCGACCTCTGCCCAAGCGTCATCGTGGAACACCGGGTCCTTCGCCCACGGAAAAGCATCCAGCTTTGCGAATCTCCAGGGAGTTTCGCCGAGGTCAATGCGCGTGCGAGCGCGCTCGGAGGTTTCGCGCAGCGCCAGAGCGGGCGTCGCGGAATACAGGAGCGGCAATGCTGCGCCGCAAACAGCCACATCCTTCAGGAAATCACGACGTGTCTTTGGCGTCATAGGCCTTTCGGAAAATCGCTGGAATTTGGCTTAAGCCGGATTGGAAAAAAGGAAGCACGCATAACAACGACCATTTAATAGATCAACAATCGATCAATCAACTCAACCGAGTAACTGTAACTCCCGGAATTCCCCCGAGTCCTCGACACGATTGACGAGAAGATGTATTCCATTTGCATTCGTCTGGTGGCTTTGCCGATGTTGTTCGCCATTATCACAATTCTGACGCGGCTTTCTCCGATTCTGTCAACCTGATACACAATGCAGTCAATTGTGGCGACGACACACCCAATGTGCGAGGAATATTCTCGCCATGGCTGTCGGAGGGCTCCTTCGACGAAGGGCCGATATGGACACGTCCCGAGCGACAATCCGCGATTGGCATGGCGAGCGCGTACCTTTGTACGACCCGTACTTAGATTACGGATCGATCGCTCTTCCGGCGCCATTTGTTCTTCATAACTATTTTGGCTTTTATCCAGCTCCCGACGGGGAGCATTGTTTTGTTCCGATGCAGGACGGAATCGAAATCCACGATTGATGTCGTGAGGTTCCGCTGCGGAGAGTGACGTACCCGTGAGTTTGGCGATCAAGAATCTCGATGACTTCCTCTTTGGTTGGGCTCCTTACCCTGTAAAGTGCGGACGCGGTGTTGAGCTGGGCACCGGGACGGTTATTCCTGAGATCAACTTCACCCTGCCCGCTATCGCCATCGACGAAACCAGCTGGCCCGAAGTTCGCCGGCAGTACCAGGAAATCATTCAAGGCGTCGCTGCCCGTGCGGTTGACTTGGAAGTTCCCGGCTTACTGGTGGAATTTGAAACCCTTCCGGCGATGACCAATCGTCCCGGATGGGGCATCGAGATCGTCGAGATCCTGGCGACGGCGTTACGGGACTTTCACGAAAAGCACGGACTGCAGAGCGCTCTGCGTTTCACCCCCAACGACACTCGTGACTTCTATTCGCCATCGCGCATGAGAAGTGGACAGTACTGGGAGGCGATGAAGGAGTCGTTTCAGCGGGCCGCCGGCGCCGGTGCTGATTTGCTTTCCATTGAGTCCACCGGCGGAAAGGAAGTGTGCGACGATGCGCTCCGATTCGGAGACATTCGTGGATTAGTTTTCGGCCTATCGACGCTCGCCGCGCGCGACATGGAATTCCTTTGGACGCACATGGTCGATGTTTGTTCGCACACCAATATCGTTCCCGCGGGCGATGCCGCGTGCGCTTTCGGAAACACGGCCATGGTACTCGCCGACCAGCAGTTCATTCCGCGCGTGCTGGCGGCCATCGTTCGGGTCGCGTCCGTGCCGCGCAGTCTGGTCGCCTATCGCATGGGCGCCAAGGGCCCAAGCAAGGACTGCGCCTACGAGGGCCCATACATCAAGGCGATCGCCGGAGTTCCGATCTCCATGGAAGGACGCAGCTCGGCTTGCGCGCACCTTACCCACGTGGGCAATATCGCGCAGGCTGTCTGCGATTCCTGGTCGAACGAGTCGGTGCAGTACGTTCGCCTTTTGAGCGCGTATGCTCCCACGGTTTCGATGGAGCAACTCGCCTATGACTGCCGCCTGCTGAATGTGGCCTCGGCGCGCTCGAAGGAGGACGCAATCCGAATGCGCGATCTCCTGGTCGAGTCCGATGCCTCCCTTGATCCACAGGCGTGGGTGCTTCGCCCTGATGTCGTGTTGAATATCGCTGCGAAGATTGAAGAGCAGCAGTCACCCTACGATCAGACCGTGGTTGCCGCGCGCTGCGCTGGGACCGAATTGGCGCGCGCCGCCGAATCCGGGGAATTGAGGCTCATACCTCGCGAAAAGCGATGGCTCGATAAGTTGCGCCGCGAGATCGATGGATTGCCGCAGCAAGCAGAGCAGTTGATCGAAGAGATGTGTAACGGCCCGTACGCGAATAAATTCATTGCCGGGGAGTATGGGCTTCCGGCGATGGCGCACAGATAGGAACAGGGCTTCGCGACGAGAAGGAAATTGTTCAATGGCTGATTTGAAACAACTATACGAAGCGATTTTGACAGGAGATGCAAAGATCGCCGTGGCGATCACTCGCCGGGCAATCGACGAAAAGATCAATCCCGGGATACTGATCAACGACGTCATGATCCCCGCGATGAACGAAGTAGGAAAACTCTACGAGGAACAGGAGTACTTCGTCCCCGAGCTTCTGCTTGCCGGACGCGCCATGAAAGGCGCGCTGGAACTGATTCGTCCCTTGCTGGCGGAAGCCGGCACGCAACCCACTGGCCGCGTTGTCATTGGAACGGTGCAGGGCGACCTGCACGATATCGGCAAGAACCTTGTCATCTCCATGCTGGAAGGCGCCGGATTCGAAGTCACCGATCTCGGTGTCGATGTGCCGCCCGAAAAGTTCATCGACGCGGTGCGGACGAAGTCACCCGATATCCTTTGCCTCTCGGCGCTGCTCACCGTGACCATGCCGGCGATGAAAACGACGATTGATGCGTTAGCGAATGCCGGCGTCCGGCACTCTGTGAAGATACTGGTCGGGGGCGCCCCGGTAACCCGCGAGTTCGCAAAACAAATTGGAGCTGACGGATATGGCGAAACTGCCAGAGTCGCAGTGACCGTCGCGCGCGAGATTTGCGCTCGACCCGCAGCCTAGTTGGTTACTCTGTCATGCGTGATGTTGTGCGAGTGGAACTTCATCCGGCGGGCGTCGCCTTTTCGGTAGAGCGCGGCGCTCCCCTGCGCAATGCTCTGTCCGCGCACGGACTCGAGTTCCCGTGCAGCGGCCGGGAACGCTGTGGCGGCTGCCGGATTCGCACCATCAGCGGGCTGGCGGCGATTACCCCCGACGATTCGGCTTTCTTCTCGGAGGCAGATCTTGCGGCGGGATGGCGGCTTGGATGCCATCTCTGCGCCGGCGAATCACTGACTCTCGAAGTCGATCAATGGAAACCCACGATTCTCGGGGACGACACTGCCGGCCCCGCCCGCAACACAACTGGGCTGGGCGTCGCCGTCGACCTTGGCACAACGACGGTTGTCGCGCAATTACTCGATTTGCAGACCGGGCAAGTGCTCGGAGTGCAGAGCAACCTGAATCCCCAGGCGGCCTATGGGTCCGACATTATGAGCCGCATGGAAAATGCCATGCACGGCGCCGATCTTACTGCGCCGATTCGCTCATGCGTGGGCGCGATGATTCGCGATCTTGCCGAGGGACGAGCCTCGCAGATCGCGGAAGTTGTCCTTGTCGGCAACACCGTCATGCATCACCTCTTCTGCGGGTTAGACGTCGCGCCACTCTCGCATGTTCCTTTTCAATCCTCATCTTCTGGCGAGCAGCAACTCTCGCCACTGATACTGGGCTGGAACCTTTCGCCGGAAGCGAAGGTCAGATTCTTATCTGCCATTGGCGGATTTGTGGGCTCGGACATCCTGGCGGGCATTGTCGCAGTTGGTTTGAATCGCGGGCCGCAGTTGCGCGCATTGATCGATCTCGGAACCAATGGCGAAATCGCAATAGGAAATGAAACTGGAATTCTCTGCGCATCGACGGCCGCGGGAACAGCTTTCGAAGCGGGCAACATTTCCATGGGTATGCGCGCAGTGACCGGCGCGATATCTCACGTTTCCTTGCGCGGAAAAGAGTTGTGTTGCTCCGTGATCGGCGACACCGAGCCGTGCGGCCTGTGCGGCAGCGGTCTGGTCGATGCCGTTGCTTGCCTGCTGGAGGGTCAGGAAATTCGCGCCAGCGGCAGGTTTAGCCAAAAAGCACCGGCACTTTCGATTGCCGGCGAGGTACGGCTTACGCAGCGGGATGTGCGCGAACTGCAACTCGCTAAGGGCGCGATTGCCGCCGGAGTGAGGATACTCCTCGATCGCTGGGGCGCTGCGATGGGCGATGTCGAAGCGATCTATCTCTCGGGCGCTTTCGGAAACTACGTGAGCGCACAAAGCGCCATCCGTATCGGTCTGTTAGCCTTCGACGCCAAACGGATCCACGCGGCGGGAAACACCGCGCTGCGCGGAGCAAAGACGCTGCTCACGCAGAGATACGAAGACGTGCTCCGGATCTGCCGGCATGTCAGCCTCGCATCCGATCCCCGCTTCCAGGAGACTTTCGCCGAAAGTCTCGCGTTCCCAGAGTTGCCATCTTCCGAGCAATCGCCAGTGCAGCGGCTCGTGCGGGAGATGGCCGGGTGAACCTGTGCGCCTGAAACTCATCGGATGCTCGATGCTCGTGCGGGAACTCAGCGACGCGATTCTGCACTCTCGGCACCTGATTGACGCCGAGTACTTGCCCGCCGGACTGCATGAATCTGGCGGCGTTGCCATGCGCGATCGCATTCAACAATCGATTGACGCCTGCGCCGATGGGCATGATTACATCCTCATCGGTTATGGCCTGTGCGGCAACGGAACTGCCGGGCTGCTAGCCCGCACTGTCCCACTGGTGCTTCCGCGCGCGCACGATTGCATTACCCTGCTGACGGGCGGACGAAAAGCCTTTCGCAAGTACTTCGAGGCGCATCCGGGAACACTCTTTCGGTCGTTGGGATGGGTGGAACGCAGCGAAGAAATGCACACTCAGCTCTCGAGCTTGGGCGTGAACACACCGCTGGGAACGTTTGTCGCGCAGTATGGAGAGGATGCTGGCAGTTATCTTTACGAGCAATTCCAGCAGTACAGCCGCTCTTACTCGCGCCTCACATTCATTCGAACCGGCCTCGAACCGAACGACTCCTTCGCTGCGAAAGCACGCAACGAAGCGCATGACAAGCAATGGACGTACGAAGAACTGCCTGGTTCGCTGCGTATTTTTCATAGAATGCTGAGCGGCGACTGGGCAGATGATTTCTTGATCGTGCCTCCAAGATGTCGAACTGCAGCTTCTTACGATGAGAACATCCTGGCTGCCGTTCCGGGAGAGGCAAACGTTAGAAAGTAGAGGGCTCCTATCGTGAACAGCCGTGAGCGCGTGTTTGCTTTGCTGGAAGGGCGTCCGGTGGACCGTGTTCCCCTGATGCCGATCACCATGATGTTCGCTGCCGACCAGATTGGCGTGAAGTACTCGCGCTATGTCAGCGATTACCGCGTTCTGGTCGAAGGCCAGCTCCGCACCGCGGAACGTTTCGATCTGGATTTCGTCTCCTGTATCTCCGACCCGGCGCGAGAAGCCGGTGACCTCGGCGCGCCGGTGCGGTTCTTCGACGATCAACCCCCGGCATTCGTGGAAAGCGAGGCTCTGCTCACCGACAAGTCGAAACTCCTCGCGTTGAAGGTTCCCGATCCCCTCAGCGGCGGCCGGATGCTTGACCGCATAAACGCCGCGGCACTCTTGAAGGAGAAGGCTGGGCAACAGACTGTGGTCGAGGGATGGGTCGAAGGCCCTTGCGCGCTGGCAGCGGATATTCGCGGCATCAACAATCTGATGACAGATTTCTACGATGATCCGGCTTTCGTTACCGATCTGATGAGTTTTGTAACCGAAGTGGCGATTGAGTTCGCCCGCGCGCAGCGGGATGCCGGTGTCGATCTAATGGGCGTTGGCGACGCTCCCTCATCGCTGGTTGGGAAAAGGATATTCGAGGAGATGATCGTGCCGCATCACCGGAAGCTGCTCGCAGCCCTACGCTCCTTTGGCCTGAAGACACGTTCTCACATCTGCGGAAACACGACCAAGATCTGCGAAGCGCGCGCGCAACTCGATTACGACATTCACGACATCGACTCTCCGGTTTCACTCGAGATTGCGCGAGCCCGCATGGGCCCGCGTGCCATCATCCTTGGAAATATTCCCACCGTTTCCGTTATGGAGCGAGGGACTCCCGAAGAGGTGAGAGCTGCTGCCGAAGCCTGTTATCGCGCATGTGGATCGAACCATATCATTTCCGCCGGCTGCGAGGTTCCCCGCAGCACGCCGATCGCGAACATGGATGCGCTTCGCGAATTCGCCCATTCACTCGAAGATGCGCGCCTGACCCCTGTGTAAGCACTCCGGGCGCGCATCGCGCTTACGGCTTGACGGAGTTCTTGACGCCGCCGGTGCCGCTGGTGGGAACGGAATAAGGATGGTTCTTCGTTTCCTGCCAGCGCACCGTCCCATCTTTGGCGAGAATGAAGTATCGATAATCGAGCGATGCGCCCGCGGGTACCGAGATATCGAGGCAACACTCCGGCGCCTTGGGGCAGAGGAACGGTCCGGAAGCTACCTCCTTCGAGGTCTTCCACATTCCCAGTTCCGGCATGTTGCCGGTGAGATAAAGCTGCTCCTCATCTTTGAGCGCGGGAACATCCTGAACCGTGAATGTCACTGGAATCAGCCGTGCTTGGTGTACGGTGAAGTTGAGAGGCGCGGCGGCATCTCCGGCGTCGTCAGCGATCGTTACCGGGTATGAACCACTCGGCAGCTTCGGGACTCGCGCGGTCACTTCCGTTTCCGTCCAGCGCACAATCTGTGCTTCCGTGTCGCCAAAGCGGACCTTCCCTTTGCCGTGTCCGAAGTTTTCTCCGGCGATCGAGATGTTCATGTCCGCCTCTCCGACGAACGGCTCGATCGATCCTGCTTCCGGATGCTTTGCTTCGGAACGCGACTGCCACACCGAAACCGAATGAGGTGGTAAGCCCACCGTAACTCCGGAAGCCGCATTTTCGCCGCTGATCTGTAACGAGCCTCCACCCAGAAGGCCGTGGAGCACGTCCGAGTACTCTCCTACCGGAAGTACGGTCTGGATCGTTCTTGCCGTGGCTGCATCCTTCTCGTTCTTGTTGATCGCCACCAGAACCACGTCGCCACCAAATTTGCGCTCGAATACATAGGTGTCGTCGTCGGCCCAGAGAGTGCGCATCGTGCCATAGGCGAGAGCGTCATTGCTCTTTCGCAACGCCGTGAGCTGCTGCACCAGTTTGAATCCCTTCGAATTTTCGTCATACGACGACATCCACGGACGCGTATAGGGGTCCAATCCTTTGTTCGTATCGTTGTGCAGGTACTGTTCATCGCCGTAATAGACGATTGGAATTCCCCGCGCCGTCAACACAAACGCGGTCGCTTCATTCAACCGGTTCGGATTGTTGTTGACGCTGAGAAGCCTCGGAATGTCGTGGTTGTCCACGAAGGTCACCAGATCGCGCGGATAGGCGAAGTTTCGGTCCTGCTCCGCCAGGACCTTGCAGATCAACTTGAAGCCCTTATCATTTGCAAACACCTCGCGCGTCGCCAACGCCAATGGATAGTCCAGCAGGGGAATTCCGCTGTTGTTCGAGAACTTCACGGAATCCGGATACATCGAATCGCTAAGGCCCTCCTGGAACCACTCTGCAAACACGAACGCAGGACGGTGCGCGCGTGCCGTGTCGGCCAGGCTGTACACCCATCCCCATGACATATGCTTCACCGCATCGATACGAAATGCATCCACCCCGTGGTCCTCGAACCGCGTGATCGCTTCCTTGATGTAGCGATCGACGATGGGGTTCATGTGGTCGAAGTCGGCGAGATCGTAAACATTGTGGTACTGGATTTGATAGCGGTCGTGCCAGTCGGTCACCGGTCCGTTGTGATGATAGAGGTGCTTCGTATCGTCGGCGTAGTTTCCGAGCAACTTGCCATCGTCATACACCGTCCCGAATTCGCCGGTGTTAATCAGGTTCGTATCGTTCGGCGAAAAATCGACAATGATTTTCATCCCCAACTTGTGGGCCGCCGCTACCATCGAATCGAACGCTTTCCAGTCGTTCTCGGCGCTGCCGAAGTGCTCATCGATCCGCTTGAAGTCGCGCGCGCCGTAGCCGTGATACGGAGCAAACAGGTAAGGGACAGGCTTGCCTTCCGGTCCCATCCACGGCCGGTTCGAGTTGTCCACGGGCGGCGAGATCCATAGCGCGGTGACCCCCATGTCGTGCAAGTAGGGAAGCTTTGCCTCGATGCCCGCCAGGTCCCCGCCCCAATACGCTTGCCAATTCGTTTTGGTGGGATCGTACATTCCTTTGCTTTGGGGAGGATCGTTGTTGGCCGGATCGCCGTCAAAAAAGCGGTCGGTGATGATCTGGTAGATCACCTCTTTCTTGAAATCCTGTGCGAAGAGCGGGAGGGAAGTAAGAAGCAGGCCGAATATTGCTACGGAGGTAAAACGACGGAGCAAACCTGATCGCATCGCAGCGTTTCCTTTGCACGGAGTTACACCGTCCACATGCTATGCAAGCGCCGGCGGCGCATCTTGGCTAGAGTTGATTGATTTCTATATCCGGTTTACCGCTTTTCTCGGCGATCACGGCGGCCATCAGGGTCTCAGGTTCGTGCTCGTCGCTGAAATCCTGCTGTGCATCCGGGGAGAATTGCCGGCGCAGGGTGCGCGGTCCGAAGCCTTTGATGCGCTTGAATTGGCGGTTAAAGTTGGAGTAATTGCCGAACCCAACGCGGAAGGCAATGTCCAGAACGCTTTCGTCGGTGTTGATTAACAACTGCGCGGCGGCGCCCACCCGCAATTCATTCAAGTACGCCGTCATCGTCCGGCCTGTCGCCCGCTTGAAGAACCGGCAGAGCGAAGCCTGGTCCATGTGAAACCGCTCGGAAAGTTTCTTAAAGTCGATCTCCTCTTCGAAGTGATCGTTCAGGTACACGCAGATCGCATCGATGCGTTGCTGGTCGGCCAGCCGGCAGATGGGCCTCACCCGCAGCGACGACAGCACCTGAGCCTTCGATTCGCTGGCAAGGTCCACCAACGCAGTTAGCAGTAGGACCAACCGCTTCGCCGGCGAAACCGATGGCAGCTTCTGCAGATAATGTGCGACCTTCGCCCCAGTCTCCGTGTGCCCGAAGGCAAGCCCGTTCGAGGAGTGCCGCAGAAGCCTTGCGACATTTTCCATTTCCCGCAGTTCAAAAAAGCGCTGGCCCTGAAAGTCCTCGCGAAATTGCACTACCACTGCTCGATGCACCTCGCCCGCGCTCGACTTCACCGGACCTGAACGCCAACTGTGTGGAACGTTTGGCCCCAGCAGAACCAGATCACCCGGGCCGTAATCCGCAATTCCATCTCCCACCAGCCTTTGGCCGTGACTGTCCACGATCAAGGTGAGTTCGAATTCGGGATGATAGTGCCAGTAGAACGAAAATTCCGGGTCGTTGCGCTGAAAAGCAGTAAATGAGGATGGGCCAGCCGCAATTTTCTCGAAATAGGGCTTCATGCGCATTAGTGTAACTACGTTCGCACAGTTGCCAACATATTTGTGATAAATCGAGTCAATGAAGCATATGTTCCTGTCAATCAGCGAGAGGACACTCGCTTTTCTGCCGAATACTCTTGGGGCAACTGGTCGTGGATCTACCCAAGCACTCGGGAACAAAGTGAGGCGGCACAATGTCTAACGCCGAACGTCTTCGGCATTCGCAGAAGCATTTAGCGGATACGTACACCGGCTATGCAGGCCTTCCTCCGCTGGTCGGCCTGCACCCCATGTTCGAGGCCACCACGAAAGGTCTCACCGTCGCGGAATCGGTGTCGCGCTTGAAGCGGCTCCATTGGGCGCTGCGCCGGTTGCACCGCGTGTTCGTATCGCGCGTCACGAGCACGCCGATCTACGAATTGAAAATGGCGTTCAGTCTTCACGCCCACTACTGCGCCGAACACATCGGGGAACTCGCGACACGCGTCCGCGAGATGCGGCAGCCGCCGCACGGACTGGAGGTGTCTCCCGACGCCTCGCTCGATCTTTTCTTCGACGAGGTGCTCGCCGCGCCGACCCCGGAATCGCTGGTGCTCGGCCTCTACGAGCGTGCTGTGCCTGCGATTGTTCACGCTCTCGAGGATCTTTCGCGGGACACGAACCGCCTTTTCGATCACGCTACGTATCGCATCTGCCGCTTGACGCTGGTGGAAATGCAGGACCTGCAGTCGTACGGTGCAGAGGCGGTTCGATGCCTCGTGAGCGAAAGCCAGCGTGCGGAACTTCAGCCGTGGCTCGGTGTTCTCGATCGTATGCTTGCCGCCGCTGGAGGGCTCGACGGAACGAAGCCGCCATCCGGCGAAGCGGTGTCGCGGCAATTTTCCGAGCCTCCGTACAAGTACGATCCCGTTCCGAAGCGCGATGGCCGATTTAAGGACCCCTACAACATGGGCGTGAACGCAGAGGCCATGTTGTTCAATCCGGAAATCGCTCCGCTTCCCAAGACCCTCATGCTGTATTTCAAGCGCATGCGGGAAATCGACGTTCCCGAGATGATGGCTAGCATCCTGGCGGAAGCAGGCGATAAGCCGTGGGAGTATTACCGCGACATGACGCGCCAGCTCTGGGATGAAGCGCGCCACGCGATGATGGGCGAGACCGGGTTCGTTTCCCTTGACATCGATTGGTCCGCCATTCCGTTCAACTTCACTTGGTCGCTTGGTCTCAATACGATGCTCACTTCTAAAGAGCGCCACGCCGTGCTGTTCACCATCGAGCAGGGGTTGATGCCGAAGAAGACGGGCAAGGAATACGAGTGGAAAGTGGCTATCGCCACCGCCGATCCTTTGACCGCGATGATCCAGGACTTCGATTGGGCAGACGAAATCCTTCATGCCAAGATCGGCCGCGAATGGATCGTTCCTGAGATCGGTTCGCAAGCTGAAGCCATGGCCTACGGCGACAAGGCCTGGTCGAAGATCCTGGTGGATTGGAAGAAGTGGAAGGAAGACGGCCTTACCGAGCACCGGAATTGGTGGCCCGAAATCTATGCAGCGGCGTGCCGTCATTGGGGCATCGAACCCGATCCCGCTTTGCTCACCTACAACACTACCTACGAGAACACGCGCGCTGACTTGAAAGAAGTCGCGTTCTAGCGCGGGTGCCGCGCATTCGGGAGAGATCACAGTTTTGTCGGAACGGCCCTACCGCCGGTTCATTGTCGAATCCGTTATTGCAGAGAGTGAATCTGCCAAGTCCTTTCATCTCGTGCCTGGTGACGGCCTTCCCCTGGAAGAATTCCGGCCCGGCCAGCACCTGCCGCTTCGGCTTTCGATTCCAGGAAGGGCAACGCCCCTCTTTCGTTGTTACACAATTTCGAACTATGGCGATCCATTCTATCGCCTGACGATTAAGAAAGAGCTGCCTCCGCCGGACAGGCCCGGGACGCCCGCCGGCCTAAGTTCGAGTTTCTTTCACGAGGCCATTGTTTCCGGAGCCGTCGTCGAAGCGAAGCCGCCTTCCGGCACCTTCTGGCTCGACACTGCGCAGCAGCATCCCATCGTGATGGTGGCAGGTGGCATTGGTGTCACCCCGATGATGAGTATGCTGGAGGCCCTTGCTCGCGCAGGTGCCCACCGTCCGGTGTACTTTTTCTTCGCTCTGCGCCATTCCGGCGATCACGTTTTCAAGACTCGCTTGCATGAAATCGCGGAACGATTCTCCGGGTTGCGCATGAAGGTCTTCTACGAACAGATTCGGCCTGGCGACCGAGAGCATTTCGACTATCACGCGGTGGGACGGATCGACGTGCTGGGAATACGCGCGGAACTGCCTGCGGGCGACTCGGAGTATTTCCTCTGCGGTCCTTCCGGCATGATGAAGGCGATCTCCGACGATCTCCTCGCGCACGGTGTGCGTGCGGAGAGAATTCGCACCGAAACCTTCGGACCGTCCAGTGTGGCGCTCCGGCAGTTAATCTCGTCTGACGAATCTGCCATGAACGCCTTCCAGCAAGCCGCCGGAACTACGGTGACCTTCGCGCGCTCCGGCGTGAATGTGCCATGGACGGGCGAGACGCCGACCTTGCTGCAGTTGGCGGAGAGCAACGGCGTAGAGATCAGTTCCGGCTGTCAGTACGGCGACTGCGGCACCTGCATGACGCGGCTATTGGAAGGCAAAGTACAGTACCTGCACCCCACCGGCGCACGCCCTGACCCGGGATTTTGCTTGCCTTGCAGTTGTCGCCCCGACGGCTCGGTCGTGCTGGACGCCTGATTCGAATCACAGGTAGTTCGAAAGAGGAGCTATGAGTACGCTGGCAAAAGCGATCGTTACCAATGGCCGCGGTGAATTTCGTCTAGATGAAGTCGAGGTGGCCGACCCGCAACGCGGCGAGGTACTGGTGGAGATCCGTGCCAGTGGCGTTTGCCACACGGACTTCGATTCCATGTCGTGGAATCGCCGCCTGATCATGGGCCACGAGGGCGCTGGCGTCGTGCGGCAGTGTGGCGAAGGTGTCACCCACGTGCGCCCCGGCGACCGCGTCCTTCTGAACTGGGCCATCCCCTGCGGCAACTGCTTTCAATGTCGTAACGGTGCGGAGAACATCTGCGAAGAGAAGCCTACCGTCCCGGACGCGCGATTTCGCTGCGGCGACCAGCCGTTGAATGCATCCTTCAATCTTGGGACGATGGCCACCCACGCCCTGGTGCCTTGGCAAGCCGTGGTGCCCGTCGATGTAGAGATCCCGTTTCCATCGGCGGCGATTCTCGGATGCGGCGTGATGACCGGATTCGGTTCCGTGGTCAACGCAGCCAAGGTGCAAAAGGGAAGCTCTGTCGCGGTCCTGGGCACAGGTGGCGTAGGGCTAAGCGTAATCCAGGGCGCGGTGCACGCCTGTGCTCGCATGATCATTGCAGTGGACATCAATCCGAATCGCCTCGAACTGGCTCGCAATTTCGGGGCGACGCACACGATTCGAGCCACTCGAGAGGATGTCGGGCTGAAGAAAGCTGCGCGCGAAGTTAGGGCACTCACCGGACGTGGCGCCGACTACGCCTTCGAATGCACGGCCGTGCCCGAACTCGGCTCTGCGCCGCTCGTCATGGTGCGCAACGGCGGCACTGCGGTTGCCGTCAGCGGCGTTGAGCAGGTCGTTCCGGTCGATATGCAATTGTTCGAATGGGACAAGCGCTATATCAATCCGCTCTACGGACAGTGCCGGCCGTTCGTCGATTTTCCGGTGCTGCTTTCCCTCTACCAGCAGAAGAGAATCAAGCTCGATGAAATGGTGACCCGCATCTATCCGCTCGAAGATCTGGCGCTCGCATTCGAACACATGAAGCAAGGCATCAACGCGAAAGGAGTGCTGATACCCAATGCCCCGCGTTGAGGATGACCCGATTCGCACCATCGAGATTTCAGAACCGGATCTTGAGTTCGAGGGGCTGCGTTTCCTCACCGTCTACAGCCCATCGTTAAAGGCTCGCGGCGATATTACCGTCCATGTCCCGCCGGCATTGACAGCCTCGGCCTCCGCTCCTATCGTGCTGCTGCTGCATGGGGTGTATGGGAGCCACTGGGCGTGGTTCCTCAAGGGCGCAGCGCATCGCACTTCGTCGCAACTTCTTGCGGCGGGCCGGATTCGTCCTATGCTGCTCGCCTCTTCTTCCGATGGCCTGTTTCAGGACGGCAGTGGCTATCTCGCGCATTCCGGCCACGATTTCGAGACGTGGATCACGACCGACGTGATCGGCGCGCTTCGCCGTTCGTTTCCGTTCATCGACGAAAACTCCAGTATTTTTATCGCGGGACTCTCAATGGGCGGCTATGGTGCGCTTCGCCTTGGCGCCAAACACGCCACGATGTTTCAGGGAATCTCCGCTCATTCAGCGATAACAGATATCGCCGAAATGGCGTCGTTCGTCTTCGATCCATTTCCGATCGGTGAAATCGCGGACCGACAAGACGAGATTCTTTACTGGATCGAGAAGAACCGGAAGCACCTGCCTGCTATCCGCTTTGACTGCGGGATCGCAGATCCTCTGCTCGAGGGAAACCGCCGCTTCCATTACGCCCTCCTGCAACGACAGGTCCACCATCAGTACGTCGAATTTACGGGAGCGCACGAGTGGTCCTACTGGCGGACCCATCTCGCCGATTCGCTTCTGTTCTTTGAGGGCCTTCTTTCTGGCCGTTAGCGGTGTGTCGCTGCAAACCGGATACAACAAAGAATCAATGCGGGCGAGGACACCCGAACCCCGCCCGGTTACCTTGACTGGGGCCTGTTTCGTCGTGCCTCGAGGTATTCATCCCATGCAAGCTGCGGTACCCGCTCCCGCACCGTCGAATTCGCTGGCTTCGCCCGCCGCGGTGAAGGTCACCGGTGTTCTGGTGTGCAGCACCCTGGTGGCGGCGTTGGGCGGCCTACTCTTCGGTTTTGATACCGCCGTCATCGCCGGCACTACCCACTCCATCTCGCGAGTGTTCACACTCACGCCGGCCACCTTGGGCATCACCGTTTCCAGCGCGTTGTTGGGGACCATCATCGGCGCGCTGCTGGCTGGTTATGCTGGCGAACGACTCGGACGTCGTGACAGCCTTCGCATTATGGCAGTTCTCTATTTGCTCTCCGCGATAGGCTGTGCCCTAGCGTGGAGTTGGCCTGTCCTGCTGGCGGCACGCATTTTTGGCGGTCTGGGAATCGGAGGGTCCTCCGTGCTGGGCCCCATGTATATCGCCGAGATCTCGCCTGCGCGGCTCCGCGGAAGGATGGTCGGCTTCTTCCAGTTCAACATCGTCGTCGGCATTCTCCTCGCGTATCTGTCGAATTATCTCGTCGCGCTCCGGAATCTCGGGAGCGCGGAGTGGCGCTGGCAACTCGCGGTTCCGGCGATCCCTTCCGCCCTGTTCCTGCTTCTCCTGTTCGCGATTCCACGCAGCCCGCGCTGGCTGGTGAAGAAGCAGCGCATGGAAGAAGCGCGCGCCGTCCTGCTCCGCATCGGCGCGCCGGATCCGGTGGCCGAAATTGAGCGCATCGCACAGTCGGTAGAGGCCGAAGAACGGCTTTCCGGGACGAGGCTTTTCTCGCGCGATCACCGCTTGCCCATATTCCTCGCCATGACGATCGCCGCGTTTTCGCAGCTTTCCGGAATCAACGCCGTCCTGTACTACCTCAACGATATCTTCGCCGCCGCCGGGGCAAGCACAGCTTCCGGCGGCGTGCAGACCGTCATCATTGGCACTACCAACCTCGTATTCACGACCCTGGCCATGTTCACCATCGACAAGCTGGGCCGACGTGTGCTCCTGCTGACCGGTTCCGTCGGGATGGCTGTGACCTTGGCTGGCATTGCCGCTATTTTCCGTACTAATACACACCGCGAGTTGCTGATATGGCTATTGATCGCCTACTGCGCGTCCTTTTCGTTCTCCCTCGGCGCCGTGATATGGGTTTACATTAGCGAGGTGTTCCCAAATGCCATCCGCTCGAAAGGACAGAGCCTGGGAAGCCTGACGCACTGGATGATGAATGCCATCATCTCGGCTATTTTTCCGGCGGTGGCCGCGCATTCCAGCGCATCGCCGTTCGTGTTCTTTTCCGTCATGATGGCGGTGCAGTTCTTTGTCGTATGGTTCATCTATCCGGAAACGAAAAATGTATCGCTCGAAGACATGTGTTTGAAGATGTAATCCGGTCGTGTTTACGACGCCAGTGGGTGGCCCAGGTTTTATGAACCGAAGAGATGTGTTGAAAGTTATTTTGAGCGGCTGCGCGGTGTCTTTTACGCCTTCCGTTTTCCAGGGATCTGCGATCGCAATGGAGTCCAACGAAAGTTCCTCGCGCGGGTCGGCGAATCCAAAGGGTGAAATGGCGTCCAGCAAAACTCCGGCCTTCCAGTGGCTGCGCACCGGCGACGTGAAGCCGGCGGGCTGGATTAAGGCGCAGATGCTCCGTGATCTTCAGCTTGGTTTTGCCGGTTGTCTCGACAAGCTATCTCACGAAGCGAGTTCGGATATCTTCGTGAGCGGTCGAAATAGCTCGCAGACGCAAAACAACCAGAACGAGATGGGCGTGAACTGGTGGAACGGCGAAACGGAAGGGAACTGGCGCGCCGGCCACATTATGATGGCCTATCTGAGCGAGGATCCTGCGTCGATGCAGGAAGCCGATCGTTACGTGAAACACGTCCTTGCCTCGCAGGATGCCGACGGCTATCTCGGTGTGTTCGCGCCGGACCTGCGCTACGCTCACCAGGGTGAGCTCTGGACGCAGACGTGCCTCCTGCGCGGATTGATTGCCTACGCCGAACTGACGCACAACGACGACGCTTTGCATGCGATTCGCCGCGCTGTCGATCTCACCATCCAGACCTATCGCTCCGGAAAACACTCGTTGCCCGTGGGCGAGAGCCATGACCTCATGTTCGTGGAGGTTCTCGAGCGCATGCACGATCTCACCGGAGATCCGAAATACCCGGAATTCGCGCTCTGGTTCTACGAGCAGTGGAGCGAGAACGAGAGCAAGTGGGATGCGACTCTCCCATCCTTACTCGACCTGCAAAAGGGATTTGTCGATCACGGTGTTCACACCTACGAGAACGTGCGCGTGCCGATCTGGCTGGCAGCCACAACCGGCCGTGACGACATTCGCGAGGCAGCGCAAAACGCTTTTGTGAAGATCGCCCGCTATACTGAGCCCTCCGGTTCGGGCGTAAGCCAGGAATGGATCAAGGACCTTTCTCCCGACCCATCGAAGACGGAATACGAGTATTGCGCCACCAAGGAACTGCAGCTCACCTTCGAATCGGCGCTCCAGAAGACCGGGAATTCAGTCTTTGGCGATCGCGCGGAGTGGATCTGGTTCAACGCTGCGCAGGGCTCCCGTCTCGCCGACGGCACTGCCATCTCCTATCTCACTTCCGACAACCGATACCGCTGCGACGGCCGCTCGGTCGACGGAAAAAAACCGGAGAAGCGGAACAAATTCTCTCCGGCTCACATCGATGTCGCGGTTTGCTGCAATCCGAACGCGAGCCAGGTCGCCGCGCTCTTTGTCCGCGGGATGTGGATGCGCGATGCTCACGGCCTCGCCGCGATGCTCTATGGCCCGTGCATGGTGGACACACGTGTGGCCGGAACGAGAGTTCGCATCGAAGAGCGTACTCAGTATCCATTCGAGACCAGCGTCGAAATCGCCGTACACCCGGAGCGTCCGCTGGAGTTTCCTCTGCGACTTCGCAATCCGCTTTGGTCGAGGCAAACGCGCGTGCAGTGCGCAGGCGCCAAGGTCGAACGGGATGGCGAGTATTGGGTCGTCCGCAAAACCTGGCACGCTGGTGACACCGTTCACATTGAGTTCACTCCGCAGGTCGAGCCGATCGCCGCCACAAACGGCGAGATCGCATTGCGCTATGGCGCGATCCTCTTCGCCGCGGCGATCCCTTCGAAGGAATCGGTAGTCAAAAGATATGCGGGCACCGACCTTCACGACTCGTATTACGAACCGCTATCGGAAGCCGGGAGCGCCGAGGTGCTAGCCGTGTCTGCCGCTCAGTTTGTCGTCGAGCGGTCGTCCGGTTCCGCCGACCCGCTGCACCCTTTTGATACTCCAATGATCGAACTCCGCACCCGCGACACGGGCTCGCCAACTGGGGAAAAATCGGAGATCACGCTTGTGCCTTTCGGAAACGCCCCGGTTCTGCGCCGAGTTACGTTTCCAGCCAAGGGCGGAGCATCGGCCTGAATCGTCAATATCTACGCGGGAAAATGCAAGTGCCCCGATGCCGCACCGGGGGACTAGCGTGGGACTTTCCCGTTCCTGAGTAAAGAATTGTCTCTGAACCGCGTAACCCAGACCAGCGAGTAAAGCCGCGTAATCAGAGGAGTTCAGGTGCAAACGAAGTATACAAATCGGTCAATGCCGATGAGGACATAGAGCCGACTAGCGATTTACGCTCGCCATCGGTAGAGAATTTTTTGAGTCGCGTGCATCTAAAAAATTCGCGATTGCAAAGTTGCGAAGGATCGAAACAGAGAGTGACCACACTCCACTTTAGAGCACGCGTTTGGCTCGCTTGCCAATCTTTGCCACATTTTCCGAGGAGATGCAATTGTATGCGATACATCGGAAGAAGCACCCGAAGCGGGTTGGGTCGAACGATTCTCATGGCGCTACTCACTTGCCTCATTCCCCTCTCCCTGTTCGGTCAGTCTGACTCGGGACGCGTGGTCGGGAGCGTCTCCGATTCCTCAGGGGCGGTCCTGGTTGGCGCCACCATCACCATTACTAACGCCGATACCGGTGCGCATTTATCCGCCACCACCGGCACCAACGGCGAGTTCACACTCCCGGTTGTGCCTCGCGGAAACTACAGCGCCACCGTGGCCGCGCAGGGATTCTCGAAGGCCACGCAGGACTTCACCCTCAACGTACTGCAGGTCCAAACGCTGACCTTCCACTTGCAGCCCGGACAGGTCTCCTCCAACGTTAACGTTACGGATGCGGCGCCTCTGCTCGATACCTCGAACGCCGCCGTTGGCGCTACCATCCAGGGGAAGCAGATCACCGAGCTCCCGCTGAACGGCCGCAACTTCACGAATCTCGCCCTGCTTTCTCCGGGCGTTACCCGCGGCCAGTACGGCGATAACGCCAGCGGCATTGGTGGAAATACCGAAACCTATCGCAACAAAGATAGCGGCGGCGCGGCACTTTCCGTGAATGGCTTGCGCCCGCAGGCGAACAACTTCATCCTCGATGGCATCGACAATAACGAGGGCCTCGTAAACACCATCCTGATCTTTCCACCGGTCGATGCAACCCAGGAATTCAAGGTCAACACCAGCGTAGCTCCGGCCGAGTTCGGCCGCGCGGGCGGCGCGATCATCGTCAGCTCCATCAAGCAAGGCACCAATCAGTTTCATGGCTCCGGATTCGAGTACTACCGCAGCGGGGGACTCGATTCGAATCCCAACTATCGCTTTCAAGGCGCCCCAGAGACTCCCAATCCTCCATTTAAGCGCCACCAGTTTGGTGGCTCCGTGGGCGGACCGGTGCTCAAGAACAAATTGTTCATGTTTGGCGATTATCAGGGCTGGCGAGAGAACACGCCAATCAACGCCTTCACCATGACCGTGCCCACCGCCGACATGCGCACGGGCAACTTCTCGGAACTGCTTAACCCAGCATTTACCGGCGGCAAGTACACCACGGTGTACCCGGTCTGCGCAGGCAGTCCGTTAGCGGGCACTATCAGTCCGGGACAGATCTTCGATCCGATGACCTGCCAGCCTTTCAGCGGCAACATCATTCCCGCGGACCGCATGAACCAAGCCGCCCTGAATTACCTCAACGCCTTCCCCATGCCCACCTTTACCGATCGGGCGACCAATAATTACCTTGTCTCGAACCAGCAGCAGACGCTGAAGGACAACACCTTCGATATCCGCATGGACTACATTGCGGGCTCGCACGACAACCTATTTGCGCGCTTCAGCTACGACAACTCAACCAGCTTCAAAACCAACTCGTTCGACTTCCTGCCTGGTCTCGGTGGTGGCGACTACACCCGCGCCCGCAGTTGGGCTCTCGGCGAGACGCACACGTTCACTCCCAATATCGTGAACGAACTGCGAATTGGCTATACCCGTATCAACTACGCGTATATTCCGGCTGCCTATGGCGTGAATGTTTGTGACCAGCTCGGCATCGTCAATTGCAACCACAATGGCGACCCTCTCTACAGCGGCGGTGCTCTGATCGGCGGCACCGGCGGGGAAATCAGCTACACCGGCGACTACGGAACTTATACGGTCCCGCAAAACACGTATGAGATCTCCGACGCACTCACTCGGGTGAAGGGAAACCATAGCTTTAAGTTCGGTGCAACCCTGATTCGCCGACAGATCTCCTACTTCACCGCGGTCGCCCCGAAGGGCTTCTTCTTCATCGCGCCTAACGGCGGGGACTTCACCGGATATGAGCCCTCGGAGCTACTCGTAGGCGGCGTTGATAACTATTCGGTCGGCTACCAGAACGGCTTCTACGGCGAAATCAACCAGGAAGATGGCTTCTTCGCTCAGGATGACTGGCGCATCACCCGCCGTCTGACCTTGAATCTCGGCATTCGTTACGACCTCCTCACCTGGCCGTACGAAATGCACAACCGGATGTCCTCGTTCGATGTAAACACCGGCACGGTGTTGTTGGCAGGCCAGAATGGCGTTCCCAAGAGCATCGTCAATCAGGAGTACAACAACTTCGCCCCTCGCGTAGGACTTGCTTATGACCTATTCGGGAACGGCAAGACCGTCCTGCGAGGCGGCTATGGAATTTTCTACTTCATCGACAACGGTGGCATCGGCTATCAGCTCGACTATCAAGTGCCGTTCCAGGCAACCAAGTACGAGTATGCTTTCCAGGGAAATTGCATTACTCTCAGCGGTCAATCGGCGACCACATTTGCTCCGTACACCTGCCCGATTAATACCAACTCAAATGCCGTTAGCAGTCCGCTGCCCTCTCCGGGTTATGTGAACTTCGATGCCCAGAACCCGCCTGCCGGACTTTCCATGAATGGTGTGAACCAGGACAACCACCACTCGCGTGTTCAGGAGTGGAACTTCCAATTGTCGCAGCAGCTTGGCGAAAAGAACGTCCTAAATGTCGCGTATGTCGGCAGCCACAGCGGCAATCTGGCGACCTACTATCCGTACAACAACTATCAGATCGGCACCGGGACCAAGCCGTTGCCGAATTTTGGCGGAATCACGTATATCGACTACAACGGTTACGGCAACTACAACGGTCTGCAGGTTCACGCCGAGCATCGCGAGAAGAACCTGATGGTCACTGGAAGCTACACTTGGTCGCACACTCTCGACAATTCGCCGGGAGCGTTCACTGGTGCCGCCTTCCAGGCGTTCTACGAGCCTGGATTTAACTACGGCAACTCTAACCAGGACCAGCGCCATATCTTCAGCTCTTCGATCCTCTACGAGATCCCATTCGGCCGCGGCCGCCGCTTCGGCGCCGACATCTCCCGTCCGCTTGAGCTCGCGCTTGGTGGCTGGCAGGTGAACGTCATCACTCAGCTTCAAACGGGCACGCCGATGGACCTGTCCACAAGCCTTGCGAACCCCACAAACCGGCCCGACCTCGTCGGCTCAATCAGTTATCCCAAGAGCATTAGCGGGTATTGGTTCAATCCCGCTGTGTTCTCTGCTGACATTCCCACCATTACCGGTTTCGACGGAAAGCCCGTCTATGCCCGCGTGGGAACCTTAGGGCGCAACCAGATCTTCGGGCCCGGCTACCGCGATGTTGATCTTAGCGTGCAGAAAAACCTGCATTTCACCGAGCGCTTTACGCTCGAATTGCACGCTGATGCTTTCAACGTCATGAATACACCACAGTTCACGAATCCGGATGGAAACTTCAACGACTCCAACTTTGGTAAGGTCACCGGAGTACGCCAATACACGAATCGTGAGATCCAGTTGGCTGCCAGGTTCGTGTTTTAGCCCGAGGCACCCTCGGTTATCTTCACGCTGCGCATCCCTCGAAGCATGACCTCCTCTTGGGCCTGCACCCGCAGGCCCTTTTTTCACCCATCGCGAACTCAGGAGATCGATTCATGTTCCGCTCCAGCATTCTCGCAGTTTCGGCATGGCTGCTTCTGACTCTATTCGTCGCAGCCGCGACGAAAGAAAACAGTGCCGTCATGCCACCGAACCCCACCGCCGACCGTCCGGACTGGTGGAAGACTGCAGTGTTCTATGAACTATATCCGCGCAGCTTTGCCGATTCCGACAACGACGGAACTGGAGACCTCAAGGGAATCACCTCGCACCTCGACTATCTTCAGATGCTCGGCATCGATGCGATCTGGATCACGCCATGCTTCCCCTCGCCGCAGGTGGATTTCGGCTACGATGTTTCCGACTACCGCGCCATCGATCCCCGCTACGGGACGCTCGCGGATTTCGACCGGTTAGTGAGTGAAGCGAGAAAGAGAAACATCAAAGTCATTCTCGATTTCGTCGTCAACCACAGCTCCGACCAGCACCACTGGTTTCAGGAATCGCGTAAGTCGAAAACCAATCCCTACAGCGATTACTACATTTGGCGCGATGGGAAAGCGCCGGGCCAGCCACCGAATAATTGGCTGTCCGTTTTCGGAGGCCCGGCCTGGGAGTTCGACTCCACTCGAGGGCAGTGGTACTACCACGCTTTTGACTATCGGCAGCCCGACCTGAATTGGCGGAATTTTGCAGTCGAAAAAGAAATGTTCGACGCTGTCCGCTTCTGGTTCGATCGCGGCGTGTACGGCTTCCGTCTCGATGCCGTAGATACTCTGTTTGAAGATCCGAAGCTGCGCGACAATCCTTCCACGCCCGAAAAATATGCCTTCGTTGTGAACCAGCAGCAGCGCCTCTATACCGCCAACCTTCCTGAGGTGCACACAGAGCTCCAGAAACTTCGCAAAGTCACCGACGCATATTCCGGGCGTGTGCTCATCGGTGAAACCTGGACCAGCACATCGGAGAAGCTCGCGGAGTACTACGGCCCTAACAACAACGAGCTGCACATGCCGATGTACTTCAACTTCACCATGATCAACAAGCTCTCTGCGCCGGAATTCCGCGAGAAGATCGCCGCGATCGAAAGCAATCCTGTAAAAGGCTGGCCCGTGTATGTGCTCAGCAATCATGACATCCGCCGCTGGCTTGATCGCTATGGCGATGGTGAACATAACCCGCAGATTGCGAAATTGATGTCCGCCCTGTATCTCACCCTCCGGGGCACGCCCATCCTCTATTACGGCGAAGAAATCGGCATGGTCAATAGCGATCCAACCCGACTGGAGGATGTGTTGGATGTCGTTGGAAAAAGGGGCTGGCCCAAAGATAAGGGACGGGATGGTGAGCGAACTCCAATGCAGTGGGATTCCACGATCAATGCCGGGTTTAACACCGGTGATAAACCGTGGCTGCCGGTGGCTGCCAATCACGCAACCGTCAACGTAGCTTCCGAAGATGCCGATCCAGATTCTCTGCTCAACTGGTATCGCCAATTGATCAAACTTCGTCGCACCATGCCTGCCTTCTCGGAAGGAAGCTACTCTGCATTGGACGAAACGAATCCGGACATCCTGTCCTATCGTCGAGAGACTAAGCACAGTCGAGTCCTCGTTGTGCTGAATATGAGTGCAAAGGCGCAGACTGTGAAGGTCCCTACTGACAGCCGAGTTCTGCTTAGGAGTGCGGCCACCCTTCAGAGCGCCGCCTCCAGCATCGACCTTGCCCCGTACGGATCTGTGGTGCTCGAACTCAAGTAAGCATGCCGAGTGGGAGGTCCTGAAAACGAGGGGGTGCGACCCGGTAGGTCCTGGCATGACCACTCGCACGGCCGATCATGCTCCATGAATCCAGCGCTCGACGATACAGCGAAAGAATGAATAAAGTCCCATTACAACTCGAATTCGCGTAGCTCGCCGTTGATTTTCAGAACGAGCGTACCGAGGTTATTGAACTGACCTCGCACCTGAGCGGCGGAATAGAGGCTTTCGTCGGCAGAGATCCACCCTTTGAAAAGCTGGCCAGGAAGAACGGCAACCTGAGGCATACCGTGGTCTCGAGGCAGCCATTCATGCCGCATCTGAACTTGCAAGATTGCCGAGGGGATTGTTTTTATTTTTATGTTTTTCGCACGGAAATCGGAGAGACTGACGTCGATACAGCCGACGGAATCGTTTCGGAAAGTCCACCAGCATTTCACGGGATGATCCAACTTTATGTTCGGATTCGGGTCAGGGGCATCGACGCCCATGCGCTTGATTTCTGGAGAAAAGTTATAAATCTCATTGGAAGGTCTGGATCGATGCCATGCTCCGATTGCAAGAGCTGTTGCAAATACGATGAAGCCAATCCACAGAGGAATTGGGATGCTCAAATATTTCGAGGCTGGGCCCCAGTAGTGAGAGATCACCCCTCCTGCGACGCCCGCGATCGCTATTATTGCCGCGGCAATTACTTTGCTCCAAACCGGATCACTCCAGACCTTCATAAAACGGTTCGCCATTTCACGCGCTCCCAAGTGTGAGTTGTGGGATTCTAAAGCCTTGGTAGAGTTAAAGAAAACCCCTTCACACCGCCATGCCTGCTCTATCTTCTATATACTAAATATCGCGAGCTGCTTTTCGAGTGTGCCCGTACAGAACCCCGATGACCAGTGACCATGGTTGATGTAGGGTCTGTCGATAATCAGGCCCTGTCTCTCAGCCTCGTAATGAGATCCGCGCTAAACGCGCAAAACGAGCTGACACAGAAGATGTTGAACATTGCTCTCGCAGATTTCCGGGACGTTGTAGACCGAGACGAAGAATAGCAAAGGCGAAAAGGTGCCCCATCCCGGCGCTCGCGTCGATGAAGGGCCATGGCGCCGACCGCGCGATCAGCCCATAGGGGAGCACTGGTTAGACGTCCATTGCTTCTTGTCCGTTGTGAGGACTCAGCCGCACATACATTTTCGGCGCATCGTCAACATTAATCGCGAAGAACTGGTGCCGGTCAGCGGTATCGCTCCGCCGAAGGACACCCGAAGCGCCGTCTAGACTTCTTTATAGTAATCAAACAACGAACGCTGCAGAAACTTCCGGTTCCTCACCATGGAACCCCGGCATATAAACTTTATTTGTCGGCGTGAAAATCGGGGATGTAAAACCGAAACCGCCGCGACCATCGCGGTCCAGGATCCGTTGGATCTTGCTCGATCAGCTTGATGCCATTTCCGAATCGCAATTCCAGCAAATAGGGGAGAATGTCAGCGGGAGTATATCGACACGCAAGCACTGGCGCGGGCCTCCGAGGTGGACGCGAGCCCCAGGCTTTAACCCATCTGAAATTGGCGGATCTCAGCGAGTGCACTTTCGCCAATGCACTCACTGAGACACGATAACTACCGAGAAGTCAGCTTCTCTCCATCGGTCACCGCTAGCGCGATTATGAGCACTGATTTCATGCACACATGAAGTATGCAGCCCTAAGCGCGGGGGTGTACCGACTCGGACTCTGAAAAGTTTCTTCCTGCCGCAAGTCTTCTGGATAAACTCACCGCCAGACTTGATTAGTGTGTCAAGCACCTTTCGCGTGTGACTATCCGGCTCAAGTCCTTGAGGCGCCGATAGCGCTTGCTCTCCCTCCGATCGCACTGTAGAGTTCAGACACATTCTGCGGATCCCATTCCTATCAATCCCACGGCATCCTCTTTTTCAGGCCCAAGCTTCCCGTATCTGAAATTTCTGGAGAACAACACATGAATCGAATTGCCGTTGGAGTAGTGTCGCTGTGTCTGTTTGCAACCGCCTCGTTTGCGCAATCCGCACCCGCCGCCACTGACGTTTACCATGTTCATTTCGCCAAGGCCTCGCTCGGCCAGGCCAAGGCGCTGGAGACCGAACTCACGAAACAGGATCCGAAGGCTCCCATGCCCGGTCATTTCCTCGTACTGAAGCACCAGGACGGAGACGACTGGGATTTCGCGGTGATCGAGCACCTGGGAAAGAAGTTCACCATCGATCCGGCCGACTACTCGGCGCCAGCAGCGGGTGCTCCGGCAACCGGCGCCTGGCACACAGACACGTTTGTTGCCGGTCCAAGCTGGGAGGAGTTCACGAAGCAAATGGGCGGCGAGGGTAGCGTGTACGTAATTGCAACCTGGCGC
The DNA here is from genome assembly GCA_003151155.1 of Acidobacteriaceae bacterium. Classification (GTDB taxonomy): domain Bacteria; phylum Acidobacteriota; class Terriglobia; order Terriglobales; family Acidobacteriaceae; genus Korobacter. The sequence continues at coordinate 11,493 of PLWX01000053.1, read as the reverse complement.
GCCGCACCCGGGCATCGGCAGGATCTCGTCAAGGCGCTCACCGCGCGCGCCGCTAATCCGAAAGTTCAAACCGGGGACGTCACGCTCGCACACATCGAGGGTGGGCCGTGGCAGTTCCTGACGCTTGCACACTACAAATCATGGCAGGACTACGCCACCGATGAAGCCGCCAACCAGGATGCGCAAGGCTGGTACGACATCCGCGATCACGGTGCATGGCATCACGACACCATCACCACCCGCGTTGGCCCCGCCACCAAGTGACTTTTAACCACTTGTGTCCAACTGAGTTCGATTCCACAAGCTGACAAATCCACGAAGGAGAAACTATGAAGAGAATCTTTTACTGGTGTGTGCTGACCCTCATCGTCTTGGCAACAGCGTCCTTTTGTGCTGCCCAGAAAAATGCTTCAACGGAAAAAATCGTAGCTGATCTTGAGCAACAATGGCTCAAGTCGCAACAGAACAATGATGTGAGTATCGTCGAGCCGCTGCTGGCCGACAAATTGGTTGACACTGAGCGGGACGGCAAGGTTTTCGACAAGACACGATTGTTGGCCGACGCGAAAGCAATGAAATACAGCAGTGCAGAGTACTACGATTTGAAGGTGACCGTTTTTGGGAATACGGCCATTGCCACCGGAGGCTTTAGAGGCAAGGGAACCGACGCGTCGGGTAAGCCGTTTGACTCTAACGTGCGCTGGACCGATACGTGGATGAAGATGCCAAACGGAAAATGGCAGTGCATCGCGACTCAAGCCACGCCCGCGACGTAGCTGTCTGATTGGCCGCCCCTATGTTGGGCTATTTGGTTCCAAAGTTTCGAAGGATCATCTCGTGCCGCCCGCTGATTGGGCGGCTTTTCTTGTTAGTTGTTGGTAGCAGGCCTTACTATTCGCAATTGGACCCGATCGAACCTAAACTGCTCGGAAATTCTTCAAAATCAACGACGCTCAGTGTTCCCGAATCAAGGGTTTGAGATCGGTTTACACCAAGCGCCTAAAATCACTATCGATAAGTCGGCTTATGGCCAGCAATCGCTCGGTCATTGCTAGCGCGTTTATCGGTACTGATCCAGTGCCGCTTGGCATTCGAATCGTCAGAAAACGACGTTATCCCGAAAAGGAGTCAGCGGAGCGCAGCGACATTTATTACTCCTTCCAGCACCACTAAATGGCAACATTCTTGCGTGACGAGCCAACGCGTGACCCGCCTTCAGCTAACATTCAGGTAGGCCTCAATACACTTTCACAGGCTGTCTCACAGGACGAGCGGACCATCGCATCGTGAAAGGTTTGCTTCGGAAGGGCATCCACCTTGAAGGTGACATTCTTGCCAAACTTAATGTTGTCCACATCCGACTCGTCGGTCTTGGCATAGACCCACATCTTGGTGAGATCCTGCGCGATCGTAAAAATGGTTGGCGCTTGCAGGGACGCCGCCACGGTTTGTACGACATCCACATTTTGCGCCACAACGGTGCCGTCGATAACGAACGCGAAGGAACCCCGATGAAATGCCGCATCGTAGAGCTATCTCTCGCAACACCGCTCCTCACTTCACTGCTCCTTACGACACTGTTGACCTGGAGTAAACCGGTCATTGGGCAAGAGTCGCCGGTATTGTCGCTTGAGAGCCATATCTCCCTGCCGAACGTCAAAGGACGCATCGATCACTTGAGCGTCGACGTCAAAGGCGAGCGCCTATTCGTGGCCGCTGTCGAGAACCACACGGTTGAAGTAATTAACCTGAAATCCGGCCAGCGTGTGCACACCATTACGGATCTGGCCGAACCACAAGGGGTGTTTTACGAAGCCGCCACCAACCGATTGTTCGTCGCCTGCGGGCTTGACGGTGTCGTGAAGGTTTTTGATGGGACGACGTTTCAAGGGCTGACGACTGTGAAGTTCCCTGATGACGCCGACAACATTCGCTACGATGCCCGCAGCAAGTCTGTGATCGTCGGATACGCCGGCGCAAAGCAGCTCAGAAAACGGGAAGAGGGCACCGGAGGGTTGGGTTTTCTGGACTCCAAGGGTAAAAGGCTCGCGGACGTCGTCATTGATGCCCATCCAGAATCGTTTCGCCTTGAAGAAACAGGTACCCGTCTCTTCGTTAACGTTCCCGAGAAGAAAGAGATTGAAGTCGTTGACGTTGCACAGCGCGCTGTCCTCGCCCGCTGGCCCGTTAGCACAGCAGAGAATAACTTTCCGATGGCGCTCGACGAAGCACATCACCGTCTTTTCGTGGGCGGCTGGGTGCCGCCTCGGTTGCTGATCTTTGATACAGAGGCTGGAAAGGAAGTTGCGTCCGTTGAGATTGCAGGTAAGACGGATGACCTTTTTTACGACTCGGAGAGACGCCGGATTTACGTGCTCACCAATGTCGGCGTTCTGGAGGCTTTCGAACAGAAAGATCCTGACCACTACGCGGGCGTTGCGCGATACCCGACACCCGTTGGCACGCAAACCGGGCTCTTCGTTCCAGAGTGGGGGAAACTTTTCGCCGCGGTGCGAAAACAAGGTGAGCAAGACGCCGAGATCCGCGTGTATCAGGCACACTGAGGCTTCCTGATTGATATCAGTGCGGCACTTTCTCTGCGCGCGGGAATTTTCGATAGTGGGTCAGTTTGAACTATCGCCCGTCGTCGCGGTCGGTTTCTGTGTCTCGGCTTGAAGGGCAATACGTTCGGGATGGAACTCGCGTAAAAGTTCGCCGTTCTCGCTCATGCAGGCCATTCCAGGCTGAGCACCGCACTGAGGGCAGACGAAATCGATGGTGTATTGGGAAGACACGGCGAAGAGTTTATGCTCGCGTCTCTAACATTGAGAACGGCCATTTAGTGGAGGTCATGCGGCTTCCGTGCGTTCGGATGCTACTAATTCCACCACTTCGCCGATGCTCCAGACGTGATCGGTGTTTTCAGCCTGCATCGCGGGAGTTACGTGCAACGTCTGATGGACGCGGACGAAATTCTGGTACATGAAATACATGGCGACCGATGTGGTTGTAATTCTGCCCGCACTTGCCGTGACTGAGACGACTAAATGTTGAACATGAGCTGTTATGTGTATATCATTTCAATGTAATGACGATATCGCAAAGCGAACTAGAGGCGAATGGCATTTCGTCGCCCGACTGGCTGATGTTGCTATTTACCTTACCTGCGAGTCAGGCAAGCAAGCGCGTGGAGGTCTGGCGAAAGCTCAAGCGATATGGGGCGCTCACATTCCGGAGCTCTGGATACCTGCTGCCCAATAGCCCCGTAAATCACGAGCGCTTCGAGTGGCTGTCGGCGGCAATCCGGAAGTACAAGGGGGAGGCTTCTGTCGTCGAGCTGGTTTCCATCGACGATGTACCCGCCGCTGAGTTAAAACAATTGTTCATCGAAGCGCGGTCGGCTGATTACGAGAAGCTGCTTCGTGAACTGAAGAAGACGAAGCAGTCACCTGGAACTCTTCCGCGCATCCGCAGGCGATTGCAGGAAGTTATCGAGGTGGACTTCTTTGGCTCACATCTACGAAGCCGTGTGGAAACCGCTCTGGCAGCTCTGGAAAATCCAAAGCCCGAGGCAAAGAAGGCGGTAAAGCACGTTCGAGAGAAATTCCAAGGTCGGACGTGGATCACTCGACCTCGGCCTGGCATCGACCGAGTCTCTTCCGCTTGGCTCATACGGAATCATATCGATCCTGACGCGAAGTTTCTTTTTACCAACGATGCTAAAAGAGTACCGAACGGCATTCCTTTCGACATGTTTAACGTTGGCGGCTTCACCCACCACGGAGAGAACTGCACGTTCGAGACTTTGTGTGTGGAGTTCGCGCTGCGCGATCGCAAGATCAAGGTGCTGGCCGAGATCATTCACGATGCTGATTTAAGCGACGAAAAGTTTGGGCGTGCCGATGGCATTGGCCTTGATCGAGTGCTGAATGGATGGGCGAAGCAAGGTCTGAGCGATGAGGAACTGCTTAAGCGTGGCATGGACCTGATCGACGGCTTATATAGAGAAATTGGGTAGCAACTTACATCAACAAAGGAGCTTCCGAATGCGTTTCATTCTGCGTTACCTGGTCACGTTTTTCATCGTCCCAATGTGTTTCGCACAAGGCCCTGCGAATGCCGATCCTTGGAAGAATGTGGGAGAACAGCTTGGCCGCACTGGAGCGGTTCAGCCCGGGGATGTCTATAAAGTCGGTCTTCCGCGAACCGATCTGCACGTTTCGGTCGGAGATGTCGAAATCAAGCCAGCGCTGGCACTGGGCGGCTGGGTCGCTTTCAAACAGTCACCGCATGGAGCCATGATGATGGGCGATCTGGTGTTGACCGAAGACGAAGTGGCTCCGCTCACGCTAAAGCTGCAAGCCGCTGGCATTGAGCAAACCGCAATTCATAACCACGTTTTGCATGAGAGTCCGCGCGTTTTGTACATGCATATCGAGGGTCACGGCGAAGCCAACGATCTGGCGAAGGCCCTCCACGACGCATTGGCGGTGACCAAACTTCCGCCCGCTACTGCTTCAAAGCCTGCTGATCTCGTAGGCATCGATCAGCAGCAGGTCGAGCAAGCGCTCGGACGCAAAGGGAAAGTGAACGGAGGCGTTCTCCAATTCAGCGTTCCGCGAGCCGAGAAGATCATGGAAGAAGGAATGGAAATTCCGCCTTCGATGGGAACAGCCACGGCACTGAACTTCCAGCCTACCGGCAGTGGCAAAGCTGCAATCACCGGGGACTTCGTGCTCACTGCTGCCGAGGTCAATCCTGTGATCCGTGCCCTTACGAAAAACGGAATTGCGGTCACTGCATTGCACAGCCACATGCTGAAAGAAGAGCCTCGACTGTTCTTCATGCACTTCTGGGCAAATGATGATGCGGTGAAGCTGGCGACGGGATTGCGAGCGGCCATCGAAGCTACGAACGCAGCAAAATGACACCTACCCCAACTGAGCACGAAGCGAAGCAAGCGACCCTGACAGAGTTCGTCGCGTACTTTCTTCGGCTCGGTGCGGTTGGATTCGGTGGACCGATTGCCCTCGCGGGCCACATGCAGCAAGACCTCGTCGATGACCGCAAGTGGATTCCCAAGGAAGATTACCTGGAGGGCTTGGCGCTAGCGCAACTCGCGCCAGGCCCCCTTGCTGCTCAACTCGCGATCTATCTCGGGTACATTCATTCGGGCGTATTGGGCGCTACAGCTGTAGGGATTGCCTTCGTGCTGCCATCGTTCCTGATGGTGCTTGCATTGTCCGCTGCATACGTTCGGTTTGGCGGGCTGCCCTGGATGCAAGGGATGTTTTACGGCATCGGTGCCGCCGTCATCGGCATCATCGCGCGTTCGGCCTACAAGTTGACCAAGCTGACACTCCGAAAAGACAAGCTGCTGTGGGGCATGTTCATCGTTCTGGCGGCGACAACGGCGTGGACCTCGCGGGAAATCGTATGGCTGTTCCTTCTATGCGGAGTCGTGAACCTGTTCGCAAGTGGCTTTTTTGGGCCATTGTCCGTAAAAGGCGTCGCGTATTCGTTCGTCGCGCCCGGAATGTTTGCCGCTCTCACACCTAACAGCCTTTTCCTACGAATCCTTGTGTACTTTGGCAAGGCAGGCCTATTCGTTTTTGGTAGCGGACTCGCAGTGGTTCCCTTCCTATACGGTGGAGTGGTGCAAGAGCATCGTTGGCTGACGGACCGTCAATTTGTCGATGCAGTGGCCGTAGCCATGATCACACCGGGGCCAGTAGTGATTACGGTGGCTTTCATTGGTTACCTCGTGTCGGGCGTCTCGGGTGCCACTGCGGCGGCCATCGGAATATTCCTGCCCGTGTATCTCGTCGTTGTGCTGCTCGCGCCCAGCTATAAACGGTGGGCGAAGAACCCCCAGCTAAATGCATTTGTCCGAGGGGTGACGGCTGCGGCAACGGGAGCAATTGCAGGCGCAGTGATTGTACTGGCCCGCCGCTCTGTTTACGATTTGCCCACAGTTCTAATCTGTGCGGTCAGTGTGGCGGTGCTGTTTCGCTGGAAAGTGCCGGAGCCATTGCTCATTGCATCTGCGGCCATCGTTGGTTTAATCGCACGACATGGGTGAAACATCCAACTAATGAGAGTCGCCTGGCTTCATGATTCGCAGAACGGGATGACTATCGACATTCTGTAAAGGAAAATAAACTAAATGCGTTTCAGAATCGACGGAAACTGTGTGCGCGTGCGGCATGGAAAGAGTGCCCACCGTCGTCAAGCTTTTCCCGTTCTCTTGAAACACCGTCAGGTTCCCGGATTCAGCCGACACATACAGTCGTCTGAGACCGGTATCGAAAGCCAAGACGTCAGGGTCCTTCCCCACAGGATAAGTAGCGAGCACGTGCATGTCGCTCAGATCGACAACCGCAATCTTGTTATTTTCTTCCCCTGCAACGAATGCCAACCGTGCATCGACGTCGAGAGCGATGCCGTGCGGACTTTCAATCCCCGTCACTGGATAGCGACCAAGGGTCTTCGCGGTGCCCGGATCAATAGCGACCAGTTCGTTCTTTTCATGCACGGCAACTAGAATATGGCCGGAGCCCGGGTCGTACACGGTGTTACCCGCCCCGCCACCGAGCGGGATCGTCGTCACCAGCGAGTTGGTCGTGGTGTCGATTACCGCATCCGCATCTCCGTGCTCATCGGAAACAAACACTCGCTTTGCGTCAGGCGCGTATGCTATGCCATCTGGATATTTCACGGGACCGACTTTAGCGAGAGTCTTCAGGGTCTTCATATCGACAATCGCAACTTTATGCTCTCCAGTCACCGAAGCAAATACTTTGCCCAGTTCAGGCACAGCCCATACTCCGTGAACATTGGAGAAGCCGTCGAGGTTCGCCACTACCTCACGTTTCTTGGTGTCGAAGACGACGAGCTGATCTGCATTCATGTGCGCGATGTACAGCCGACCGTGCGAGACGTCGAGACTTTGATAGTCAAACCTCACTGCCGCTCCAGGCAGCGGGACGTCAGCAACCTTCTCCAACGGTGCCGATTGGGCGAGCGCCGACGAATTCTCGGCAGCAAACCAACAAAATACAGATATCGTGACAGCGCATAAATGACGCCTTCGTCTTCCCATCGCAAACCTCCAAGTCAGCTCTCTTTCAGCCTGTCTTCAGACGGGAATCAGTATATTGCCTTAGTGCCGATTGCCTCGAAACTGGGCACGAGATTCGTTCAGGTCGCCTTGCTGATTTACATTGCGACTTTCTTTGCGTTTGCACAGGTATCGACGCCTGGTTCTGCCCCCACAGCCCAGCCGTCCGATCGCATCGCTCACGCGGTCCGCGTTGACCACAGTCCCCGTTTGGACGGCACACTTGACGATCCGCTTTGGCAGCTGGCAAACGCGATCAGCAGTTTGCGACAGCGCGAACCCTTCGAAGGCGAGCCAGCTACGGAACAAACAGTAGTCAGAATCTTGTATTCAAAAAATGAGGTTTACTTCGGCATCGTATGTCGAGATTCCAATCCGCACGGACCAGTGGCAACTCAGCTCCGTCGCGACGTGACGCAGGAACTCGACGATTACTTTGAAGTCATCATCGACTCACGGTTAGACCGGAGAAATGCATATGTGTTCCAAATTAATCCCCTAGGCACACAGCGCGATGCGCTCATCACCGACGAACAGGCGGGCGACACCCAGGACGGCGATTCCGGTTGGGATGGAGTTTGGACGTCGGAAGCGCGCATCACTCGGGACGGCTGGACGGCGACCATTGCCATTCCGTTTTCAACCCTAAACTTCATGCGCTCCCAAGACGTCGTGTGGGGAATCAATTTCAAGCGATTCATTCGCCGCAGGAATGAAGAAGACCTGTGGAGCGGCTGGCGGAGGACACTCGGAGCGAATCGGATCAGTCAAGCGGGCGAGCTTCACGGCATTACAGACATCGGCAGCGGTCGGCTATTTATCGTGAAACCTTATGTTCTTGGCGGTTTCAGCCATCTTCCTGCCAACGCGACCGACAACGGGTTGACTCCTGGAACCACCGGCCTGCATACCGGCGGAGTTGATGTGAAGGTAGGGCTTCGCTCTAATCTCGTTGCGAACCTCACTGCCAACACGGACTTTGCCGATAGCGATGTTGATGTGCAGCAATTCAATCTCACCCCTTACAAAATCTTCTATCCCGAGAAACGGCAATTCTTCCTCGAGAACGCGGGTGTATTTGCTTTCCCTATGGGATTGGGCAGCGGCTCCGATCAACTCTTCTTCAGCCGTGACATCGGGATTGATTCCATCACCGGGCAAGAAGTGCCGATCAACGGCGGAGCCAGAGTGACAGGCACGGTGGGAGGATTTGAACTGGGCGCGATGGATGTCGACACGAGGTCGTCAGGGCCGAATCCTTGGGCAAATTTCGCCGTATTAAGAGTCAAAAAATCTCTGGGTAGCAACGGATCGTATATCGGTGTGATGGGCATCGACAAACGATCCGGCGAGATCGATTCGACCTACAATCAGACCGTTGGCGTCGATGGCAGGTTTGTTTTGTTCAAAGACCTCGTTCTCGCTGGCTATGCGGCGCAGATGCGAACCCCCGGATTCACTAGCGGACAAACAAACCTGGGAGCGAGCGCGATCTTCCGTTCCAATTGGCTCGACTTTGAAGCGGAGCATCGGAAAATCGGGCGTTCGTTCGATCCTGAGGTTGGATTTCTTGAAAGAACCGATTGCCTTTGCGATCTCGTGGACGCCACCTTCAAGCAGCGTCCGCATTTCGCCGGTATACGCGAATTGCAATTCGAAGGCTTCATCTTCCACGCGCCCGACACGCATCACGTCGTCCAAACGCAGGAATGGCAGACCACCTTTCGAGCCGAATTTAACAATGGCGCATATACGGACGATGATCTTGTCGACGTGTTTGCGCAGCGGCTCACGACCCCATTCAATATCTACAAGAACGTCTATCTACCCGTCGGGGTATATACGTGGGACAGGCACCAGTTCACCTACGGCACTGCCCAGGATCGGCGGTGGATGACACAGTTTTACGAGCGCTTTGGAAGTTACTACAACGGCCGTCTGAATGAGTTCAGGGTACGCGGAGGATACCGAGCGAATGAGCGCCTGTCCTTCAGCATGGGGCCGCAGTGGAATCGCTTTCGCCTTCCCGTGGCCGGTGGCGATTTCTCGGTCGTCTTCGGGTATCTTGAGACGGACTATTCGTTCTCCAGATTTCTATCGCTTTCCACGATCCTGCAAGTCAATACCGCCAACGCTCAGGGAGGCAGTGCCAACATACGCTTGCGATGGAATTACCGTCCCGACAGCGACCTATATGTGATTTACACCGCAGGCCAGAAATTCGCCAGCTTGGCCGCTGCGAATCCAGCGCAGTTCTATGAAAACCGGCTTGTCGTTAAATACACCTATTCGTTTCGTCCGTAGATTCGTGTTGGAGGACCGGCGTCCCCCGGACACGCAATGCCTTACCCGATCAGTAACGATAAGTCGGCTTGTGGGAACTGATTGCGATTGCTCTTGGTTGATGGGTTAACTCGACCTTAATCCGGGTTTCCTGTTGTACCAAAATCCCTGGTTCCACCCCGTCTCGACCAGATTGAAAACACACCGTTTAACGCGCCGCAAACCGGGTTCAGACGCTGTGCCGGAATCTATACTTTGGGGCACAGTCGGATAGCGTCGGCGATTGAAGTAATGTTGAACGGCGCACAGACGTCCAGGTCTCCGGCACGAATCTTTCAGAGCCTAGATATTCGAAGCGTCCGGCTCCGCATACATCGAACCGACAGCGTGCAGCCCTGATCGCGTCTGAAGATTGCCACGATGAGCTGCAAACAATGTGCAGGCTAATTGAAACTTTAATTTCCCTTTCTGCTGGGAAATTTGTGCTCAGTTGGCTGGTATGGTTACATGTTGCTCAACGCAAACAGGAGAATTTCATCGTGGCTACGGGCGTAATCGCCCCGGGAGCAAGGATACTGATCCGGGATGCCGAATGGATTGTCAGGCGCGTCGATCGAACTGGCACTGGCGGCCAGTCGATTCATGTAATTGGTGTTTCAGAGATTGTCCGGAATAAGGAGGCACGCTTTCTCTCGGAGATTGAAGGCAAGGGGATCACCGTACTTGATCCAGCCGAAACCGAGCTCGTGCCGGACAATTCTTCCCAGTTTCGCGATAGCCGCCTTTTTCTTGAAAGCCTCCTGCGACAGTCGCCTCCGATGGGCACTGGCTTATGGATCGGTCATCGAGCTGCAATCGACGATTTGCCGTACCAGCTTGACCCCGCATTGATGGCGCTGGAGCAGCCGCGGCAACGCATTCTCATCGCTGACGCGGTGGGCCTCGGCAGGAAGACTTCCCGGGACTGGCAAATTGTGTGTGTGATATTGCGGTGAAGGGTGTGTCTTGACGTAGATTCCCTTGGGCGGCTTTCCGAATTCATAACTGACTTGCTTCCCCTTGCCTGTCCTGCTGGTCGAGGTGCTTCCTTTCTTGGCGGACTCGGCTGCCTTGTAGGACAGGGGGCTGAACATTGACGGTTTTGAAGCGGAATATTTCTCAGCATTTCCGAGCGCCTCGTTGCTCGTTTTGCCGTTGGATGCTGCTGCTGATTCGAATGCGATGTCGGGACTTGCTTGCGATTCTGGATGCATGTGGGTTTGTCGAAACCTCGGTTTAAGATTTGCGACGAACTAGGCGGGCTGGTTTGCGGGACTAGGTTCGATATGGGCGGCAGAACCTAGTGGTCTACCGCCCCCGGAAACTTTGGCGTGGGCCTTGGAATCCGTGCGCTTCTTCCTAATACTTAGGCCCTACGGGAGGGACGGTTTATCGAACAGGAGCGGGAAATTCGATTTCAATCCAATCGTTCGATCCATTCATTCCGATTGTTCATGGACTAATAAATACATAAAAACAGATATGTTAATAACAACATTGAATGATTGGATTGATTGATTGAAGCGATTGATCGGAATACATGGTGGCGGTTCGCCTGGCTGCGATTTGGCGGTTGGCCTACGAAGCAGCGGGCGACCGCCACCTCCACTCTCGCTGCTCATCGACCCAACACTTATGCTGGAAATCAATGACTCAGGAGACTAGCTCTTTGTTGGTCCGCATCTGAGCGTTCGGGTATATTGCAAAATTACACACCCGCAAAACCGTGCTACGAGGGCTTGATGGATCGAATCGCCCCTTTCGTGCCATTGGACAATCATCGTGACACTGAGCGCAATCAAACTAGACTATCGGGTCGCGTATCTAGATAGTTAATGCTCTAGCTCTCCATTGTGGCTTGACAAACTGTCGAACTGAGCCATAGTCAACAGACTTAATCTTCGACAAACAATAGATAGCAAGGGCCGCCTCCGTCGGGGAGTCAAGCTATAGTTGGGGAGTTAAGCTATGAGCGTTGAAAATGGCGAAACGGAACAGCCGAAGGTCTTGCTGGTAGACGATAACGAGATCATTCGTACGATGCTGAAGAA
>PLWX01000060.1 GCA_003151155.1 Acidobacteriaceae bacterium | reverse complement strand
TGGCTGGGGTCAAGCTTCGACAGATCTAGTCCGGCAATCACTTCCCCGTGCACCATCAGCAACAGGCGATCGCCTGCGAGAGGTTGCGGCAGAATCGGGTTCTCGCGCGCACCGCTGACGATCTTGTCCATGGTGTAGCTGACCGTCTCCAGGCGTTGTAGGGCGCGAATCTGGCGGATGACGGTTGGTTGATCCACATTGATATGGATCTGCCCACCGTGCAGCAAGCGACCCAGTTCGACGACACCGAGGCCTGCTAAGGCCCACAGCGCGGCTCCGATCACGAGGATCGTCAGTACAACTCCCACCAGAATGCCGTTAAGCCATCGCACCGGGCGAGCCACAACTGCATCCGGTTCACGCGTATCGATTGGGGACACAGCCAATGCTCCAAGTTCTCGAAATCTATAGAAATGGATTTTCATCCGCCGTGGGTCCGTACACAACGGGAACCGGGACATCGAGCAAGCGGAGGTAAACCGACATCTGGCCACGGTGGTGATAGAGGTGGTTGAGCACGTTGGTGCGCAGCGCGGCAATCCGCTTCTTCCGAAGAATTTCTTTCCCTTGAAACACCAGGCGCCAATCGCCGTTCGCGCGCTCTTCCGTCAAGTTGCTGAGGGCGCGTTCTCCCAAGGCTACATTCTTCTCGAAAGCTTCGCGAAGCTGTTCAACACTGGTAACGACCGTAGGAGGACCGCCGCCGGGAGAAAACTCGTCGAGCGAGACGATCTTGTCGGCCATTCCAGGTAGATTTGCCAGGTGTAAGCCGAGTTCGCCCAGCGATCGTGACTTCGCATGCGGCTTCCACCCAAGTTTGTCATTAGGAATCCGCTCCAGTTGCCGGCGGATGGCGGGAACCTCTTCACGGAATTCGGTCAGGAGCGACTCTATTGCGGGGGTCATCTGGCCTCCATTGCCCAACAAGTGTAGCGGAATCCAGAGTGCAGCGTGGCGGAGGCGGCACCAGTACTATTGCGAACTCTCGCTGTTTTTGATCCCCATTGCAGCAGCGATTGCAGATTGATGAGTCTGCAACTCTTCCAATGCCTTATCGAGTTTCCCGGCAACACTCGCAAACTGCGACGGACTCGTGCTAGACGCTTGTACAGCCTTGGAGCTTCGAGCGACTTCCGAACCCGCCTTTCCGACTTTCTTGCTGAGTTCCTTCAAGCCAGCCTTCTGGGTCGGCGTAAAGCCACCTACGAAACGTTCTTGATCGATCCCTAAGTCGTCCGTGGCGTCGGTCAGTGGAATTGTGTTGAGGGATGATCCGGTCTTACTCGTGGCCAGAAGATCCTGGACATGTTTCCTCGCCAGTGCCGTGTCTTTTGCCCACTCCGTGAATTGATGGGCCTGTTCGGGGCTGGCTTGCAGGGCAACAGCAGCGTCGAATTGTTTCAAATCGTCGCTGACGGGCGGTGCGCCGGGAGCGCCAGCGGCTCCGGCTCCGTGGCTACCACGGTGTTGCGCGAGCGCCGCTTGCGCTCCCAAAATGAGGACAATCCCGCACGCCAGGTTTAACCATCGTTTCATAATCTGAACTCTTGATTCATCATAAGGCGTGCTTCTCTGGATTGGCCGTAAGGATGTGTAATTCGTCCCAGATTTTGCCCTCACACCGCGGATAGAAAAGCTGCATCCGGAGGGCTAACCTGGAGTTCTAATACCCAAGCAGGTGACCCATGAATATCGCCGAGACCGCCTACCTGAATCAGATTCGCGAACAACTTGTCGTGCGTCGGCAGAACCTGGAATCCGCGCTCAGCAAGCACGAGACCGACCAGATGCTCCATCTCTTACAGGATGTCGATCAGGCGCTCGCAAAGCTCAACGACGGGAATTTTGGCGTCTGTCAAAACTGTCATGAGTCCATCGAAGTCGATCGCGTGATGGCGGACCCCTTGGTCACGTTCTGTCTTGGCTGCATGACGCCCGGGCAACAGCGGGCGCTGGAACATGACCTTAGAACTCGCTGCGCGCATGCAGACGGGCTTGCTGCCGCCTGACACCGCTTTAATGGAAGGTTGGGAGACCGCGTATCACTTCCGTCCGGCACGCATCGTCAGCGGCGATTACTTCGACCTCATCAGCGACGGAAAGGGCGGCATGTTTTTCGTCCTCGCCGATGTGGCCGGAAAAGGGATTGGCGCCGCCATGCTCACTGCCAGCCTGCGCGCGGTTTTCCGAACCTTGATTCCCACCGCCGACTGCGTTGGCGTGCTTTTGGAGCGAGCTAACCGGCTCTTCTGCGAAAGTGCCATGTCAGGTCAGTATGCAACTCTCGTATTTGGCCACGTACGTTCGAGCGGAAAAGTTGAGTTGACGAACGCTGGGCATCTGCCGGTTTTGATCGCGCGCGATTCCGGGGTTGAGATCTTGGAAAGCACCGACCTGCCTTTCGGCATGTTCTGCAGCCAGCAATTCACCGTGCAGAGTACGAACCTTCAGCCCGGAGATACTCTCGTGCTATACACCGATGGAATATCGGAGACGCAAAACGCGGTGGGCGAGGAATTCGGCCTGCAACAGCTCCGAGAATTCATCGGCGCACAGAAATTGCGCGAACCTTGCGAAGTAATTCGAAACTGCCGCCAGCTGCTGGATGGATTTCGTGGTGACGTGGAACGCTTCGACGACGAGACGCTCCTGGCGATCCAATTTGCCCCGGCGACCTACACTAAGGAAATCCAACAGCAGGCGTACGCTTGAATCCCGCGAACTTGACTCAAGCTGAAAAGGGACGCCTGTTTCGTGCCTTGCACCAGGGCGAGCACGCGTTCATCATCCCGAATCCATGGGACGTCGGAAGCGCTCGCATTCTGGCCTACCTTGGGTTCGAGGCATTAGCCACGACCAGTATGGGATACGCCTTCTCCATCGGTCGGCGCGACGGCACTGTGGGGCGCCACGACATTCTGGAGCATATCGCCGAGATTGCTGCTGCGACAGCATTGCCGGTGAGCGCAGACCTTGAGAATGGATTTGGTGATTCTCCAGAAACTGCGGCCGAAACGATACGACTAGCGGCAGAGGCGGGAGCGGTTGGCGGCTCCATTGAAGATGCCACCGGCGTACCGGGCGCTCCCATATACGACAAAGGGCTTGCGACTGAGAGAGTGCGGGCGGCCGTCGAAGCTGCCCGTGGTCTTGCATTCCCGTTTACGCTAACTGCGCGCTCAGAGAATTATCTCCATGGGCACCCCGATCTCCGCGACACCATCGCACATCTACAGGCTTACCAGGAAGCGGGCGCGGATGTGCTCTACGCTCCCGCGCTCGACAGAAAAGAAGACATCGCCGCCGTTATCGCATCCGTCGACCGGCCCGTTAATGTTGTGATGGGATTGAAGGGCGCGCAGCTGAGTTTAAGCGACCTTTCCGCGATGGGTGTGAAGCGCGTTAGCGTAGGTAGTGCGCTCGCACGCTCGGCCCTTGGATCCCTCCTGTGCGCCGCCCGGGAAATGCGAGATCACGGCACCTTCGATTTCGCGAAAAATGCCGCCTCCGCGATCGAGATCAGTACGATCTTCGACCTTGAATCAGGAGACCGCTCTCAGTCCAAATCAGAGTAATGCGCAATCGTCGTGCTGGTTTTGGAGGTCTGCTGTCGGGCGGGGCGCGGTTTGCGGACGATGACCTCTTGAAACATCTCTTGCGAGGCAGGTCGGCGGCCGCTTAGATCATTCCCTACCGCCGGAGGCGAAACGGGGGCTGGCGGTTTCGCTGTCGCGTTCTGCGTCTCTGCGGCGGCAGCCTGGGGTACCTGGGGCTTGGCGAAAGGTACGGCGCTCGACTCCGAGGTGTTTTGCGGAATTGCGACCGACGCGCTGCGTGGATGCAGGGCCTCCGCGGTCAGGAAAGCCAGTCCAAACGCGAGGGTGAAAGCAGCGACGCCGGCGCGGAACACAGCCCGCTCGCGCCTCGTCCGCAGCAAAAGGCGCCGAGGCTTGCGGCGTTCTAAAACCCGTAGCTGGGGGAGATTTGACACCACTACGCGCTCGCGCAATTGTTCCGTAGCTCTTACCATTGCTTCGATTTTCTGCTGTTCTTCCAGGAGCGCCCTGGCCTCCGTAGCTTCACGCGCGCGGCGCCGATTCTGCTCCGCGATACGCGCTTGCTCTTGCAGTTCGTGCTGTTCGGCTCCCTGTCGTCGACGTAGCTCTTCTTGTTGCAGGCGGGCCTTTTCGATGGCGACATCGATTCTGACTTCACGCGATTCAGCCAAGTGCTCGACGGTGGAAGGGGCTACGGGCTCGAGATGCACCGTGGATTGGTATTCACGGGGTGGCGTCCAGCGTTCGCGAATCTCGTGTACACGCGCACTCAACTCGCGCTTCTGTCGTGCGGCCCAACGTGAGCAACCTTCGTACCGTTCACCGATGTCCACAAGGATGCGCGCGACGAATGGTTCCCGCGAGTTTGCCACGCCGAACGAGCTACGGATGTCGCAACTCTCCGGGGTCCCCGATGCCACGTAGACGGTGTCGACATTCGGCACATGACGCCATGCCTCTACCACGGGCAACTTCTCGACCGTGAGTTCCAGGTCGGCAGGGGCGATTCGGAACTCATCCAAGCGAATTATTTCGACCAGATAACCCGCTTCGATGAGAGCCTCCTGCAGCTCCATCACTTCTTCCGGAAATTGCGTTCGAATGCGAGCGAGTGCCATGCCATCCTTCGTGCTGGAATCCGAGTCCTGTCCTGCGACTCAGGAATATGCAAACTATTTAGAAGGATTGTACGGTGCAAGGGTGGCTCGGAACTCTGGAAATCGAAACCTAGTACCAATGGACGTGAGCAGCTGGACTAGTGTGCGTCTGCAAAATCCATGCCGTCTGCGTATTGCAGCCCAGCGATAACTCGCGCTCGGTACTGCACTTCGAGATAGGCCTTCATCATCTCGATGTGGTAAAGCTCGCGCTCGCGCGCCGACCCGAAACCCGATCGAGCTTCATCCAACGCAAGATAGCGGTCGTGGGCTTGCAGAAAACTGTGTACGGCGGGCAGCATGGCGATCATGACGGGAAATTGTCGTTCCCCACGCCCATCACGCCAATCAGGTAAAGGGCTTAAAGATCACTAAATCGCTGGCAGCGTTTTACCTAAGGCATTAGAAGCTGTGTGCAGATTCCAAGATTCCGGCCGCACGGTTGATCGCAGCCGCCGTAGCGTGAATTTGTGCGCTCAGAAGCGATGCATCGTGCCGGTCAAGCGCCTCGGAAATTCCCGGCAATACCGCCGCTTCATACCCGGTGTACTCGCCGGGTGCATAAATCGCGTGCCGGAACCAAGGACGGTTTGGCATGCCTTCGGTCAAGAATGACCGCTCCGCATCGCGCAGCGCATTGTTCAGTCGTAAGGGGGAGCCGGATCTCCCCGCCTTTACCGCCCCTCGCAGCATGCTCCCAGCTGATTGCAGACGCTTGGCCGCGTTCGTGAGTTCGTCGAACTTGGCTGCTGCCTCAGGAAAGATCTGGGCGGCCTTTTGCTTGCTGTACTCGATATAGGCCTCGATTTCGTCGCCATACGCCTCGTAGTCAAACGGCAGTACGTCGGCATCCGCCATGCGCAGGACTTGTAGGCCATTCAATCGTGACATCTGCTGTACGTATAAGAACTGCGGATCTGCGAACCTGCTGAACCAGGTAAAGTCATCGAACGCCGAATGGTAAACACCGTAAGGCCCGTGAGTCCCCATGTCTGCGGATGGCACGCCAAGATGTTCCAGGAATGGCGAATAATCAGAGCCGCTGCCCAGGTCGCCTACCGATACATCCTGCCGAGAGGGCGCTGCCGAAGTGTGCCGGGCCGATCCGTTGACGTCGGGAAAGACCTCGTTTTTGGTTACCGATTTTTCCGGCCCGCGATCCTGCCACGCGTCGTACACGCTCCCACCCTGTGGGCTGGGCACACTCTTGGCGACATCGCGCATGAACTGTTTGAGGCTCGGCACCGACGCTGCTGCGAAATGCGGGCCGCTCACCGCGACGTCCATGTTGAAGTACGCCACCGCTCCCGCAAGTTCTTTGGCATGTTGCTCGGCCCACTCGGTGGATCCGACCATGCCTTCCTCTTCCGCGTCCCAACTGGCGAACACGATTGTTCGTTTCGGACGCCACCCGGCCTTCAGCAACTGTCCAACCCCGCGTACCGCTTCTAACTGCGCTGCCGTACCGCTCCCCGGATCCGCAGCACCAAACACCCACGCATCACGATGATTGCCGGAGATCACGAGGTCATTGGGATATTCAGTGCCTTTGATCGTGCCGATCACGTCCCATATCGTCCGGTACTCGTATTCAATATCCATCTTGAGATGCACCCGCACCGGCCCCGGCCCGACGTGGTAGGTGAACGGCAATGCGCCCTGCCACGAGCGCGGTGACTCAGGGCCGTTGAGATGCTGCAGGATCGGCGATGCGTCTGCGTACGACAGGGGAATGACAGGAATCTTTGGTAGGCTCGTCGCCCTAAGCGGATCGATCCGCTGCGTTGCAGGCAGAGTCGTCAGCGATGCCACATCCGGGGTGGTGGGATCGCCAGGATAGCGAAACATGTAGTGCACATCCCCTCGTTGCACAGCGGTTGCCGGACGATATGGCCCCTTGGGATAAATGTCGCCTTTGAAATACCCATCATCCATTGGATCCGAATAAAGGATCACTCCGGCAGCCCCGTGTTCCTGTGCCAGCAGAACCTTTACTCCGCGAAAGTTTTCGCCATATCGTATGAGGACCAGCTTCCCTTTTACGTCCCCCCCTAGCTTGGCAAGAATTTCAAAATCTTCCGGGCGCCCATAGTTCGCATAGATAACCTCAGCAGTGAGGTCGGCCGACGGTGAATATCCGCTGAACGCCGGAAGAATACGACGATCATTCTGTGAGGGATCGTCACCATCGACGTGCTCCGCGCTCGGCCCGTGCATCGAGACGTTCTCAGGAGCAACGATATCCACGCTCACCGAAAGCGGGATTCCGAAGTACACCTTGTATTCTTCGATCGCCACTTGCAACCCGGCTTCCCGGTAGAGTTGCGCTACATATTCCGCAGTTTTGTGGTCTTCCGGCGTCGACGCCAGGTGAGGTACGGCAGTGAGAGTTTTTAAATCCTGCTCCGCTCGCTTGGGATCAGGAACTGCCAAAAACTTCTTCTCGACGGCAAGCTCCGCTGCAGGCGCTTCGAAGCCGGCGATGGTCGACGGAGGCTCAAATGTTTTCTTTGCCGTTTGTCCGAACCCCGACGCCATAGGTCGATTCGCCAACAACATCCACAGCACGATCAGGGGTGCGGCGTTTTTCATGGAAGATGCTAATCCTGTTCAGAGCCTTCCTGCAGAGAACGGTAGGTCGCTAAGCGTCGATGCCCAGCCTACACGAAAGTCGATTCTCCGCGGAGTTCCGGAAGTAACTCTCCAAGCAAGAGGTCTGCTAGGCCGAAAAGCCCGACGGAGCCGGCGTGATTGGGGAAGGAACAGCGGTGGGGAGGATGGGAGAAGCGGTCCGCGAGCGCACGCCCAGCGGAATCTCCGCAACTTTCATCCAGCCTTTAATGGCGGGCAGCATCTCGCGTATGGAATTCTCTCCCGATACGATCAAATCCTTTGCGCGTTCAAATCCATCATACGTAAACCCATCGACGTTGGGCTCGATAACCAGGTCGGCATCCCGTTTCCAGATGCTGCTCATGCGTGCCTGCGCGATCGAGAAGCATTGCCCAATCACATCAAACACATGTCGTGGTCCGTTGAGATTGACCCAGTGCGCGCTTAGATACACGGCTAATACGCGATCGGCCCCCATCTCTCGCAGAGGAGTAGTAGGCACCGCGTGGGAGAGCATCCCATCCACCAGCAAACGTCCGTTCACTTTGACAGGTTGAAACATCCCTGGATAAGCACAACTGGCTCGAACCGCCTGCACGATGGGGCCGCTGCGAAAAACTACCGCTTCCCCGGTGATGAAATCAGTTGCCGCGACGGCCAGCGGCGTCTTGAGCTCTTCAAAGGTTTTGCACCTCACGATCTTGCACAGAAAATTATCCATGCGATCGTTGGTGCAGAAGCCAAGCTTGTTCAACGACCAGCGCGCGAAATCCTTGAAGCGCACGATTCCGGCAATTTCCTGCATCTCCCGCGCGGAGATGCCGCTGCAATACGATGCGCCGATGATGGATCCAACGCTCGTGCCTGCGACGTAATCGATAGGAATGCCCTCTTCCGTCAACACGCGCAACACACCGATGTGCGCGAGACCACGGGCGAAACCGCCGCCGAGAGCGATGCCGATTTTAGGAGGTATTTGGGGAACAGCGGGGGCCTGTGGCGGGATGAGATCTTGCTGTCGTCCAAGTTCGCGGGTAAAGGCTCGTACCGAGCGAACCAATTTCGAAATATGCGCCACGCGCACCTTCTTCATACGCGCCTCTCTGCTCACCTCAAACCCACAGCCGGCAAAAAGACTCGCAGAACTTACGATGCCGAGTACCTCACCAGCGCTGCTTTACAGAATTGCAATCTATTGCAACCGCAGTTTGTCACACAGCGTGCAAACTGCGATGATGGTGCTTCTGTCTCGCAATCTCTGCTCACTATGGTCCGAGAATTCTCTGCTGGTGGCGTAGTTCTCCGCATGATCCGCGGACGCTGGCATATTGCCACCATCGAACCCTACACCGAGCGCCCGAAGAAAACCCCCAAAGCCGGAACTGATCAGAAGAAACCCCACGTTCTGGCACTACCCAAAGGCACAGTGGATCCTGGAGAGAAGCCTCGCCAGACCGCCGCACGCGAGGTGCATGAAGAAACGGGCCTGCGTGCCGAAATCATCACCAAGCTCGCAGACATCAAGTATTTCTACATCCGTTCGTGGGGCGATCGGGCCAGAGTATTCAAAGTGGTTAGCTTTTACCTGTTCCGATACGTGAGTGGGAAGCTCGGTAACATCACACCGGAAATGCGCCACGAGGTCCAGCAATGTTTCTGGACGCCTTTAGAAGATGCCCCTAAGCTACTGAGTTACAAGGGCGAAAGGCAGATGGTCACGGAAGCCGTGGAATACGTAAAAGCCCATCCCGAATTGACTGACAAGGTTTCATCCACTGCGGAGTGAACCGTACTCTCATTTCAGGAACAGAAATTGCCTGACTGCTGGAATTTTTGATTGACTGAATGAGTATTCATTCATTACTATAATTTCAATTGAATAAGGCGCACGCCGTGCCATCCTCAACCCCACATCTATCGGCGTGCGCCGCTTCTTTTCCCTGGCTCTTTTTAAAATGTTTTATCCGTTTAACCGCGCCACCAAGCGCAAAACATAAAAGGAATGTACGGCTCAGAGGATTTTTGCGGTCGCTTGCGGACAAAAGGTTCGATTTCGAACCATGACAGAAGATTGTCGCAACCCGTGCGTCGCAAAACCGGGTTCTCGACATCGAAACCTGAGCAGCTGCACTTCGGTTTGGTACATATAGACGATTGTCAATGTATGGAGTGATTCCGAACTCACATGTTGAAGCGCATCGATAGAGTCGCTGTCCTAGGAGCGGGAACCATGGGTGCCCGCATCGCCGCTCATTTCGCGAATGCAGGTATTCCCTCTTACCTCTTCGATATCGTTCCCCCGGACGCGGACGGAAGCGCTCGTAACAAGTTCTCCGCCGCCGGCCTCGACGCCGCGAAGAAATCAAAGCCTGCGGCTTTCTTCCATCCCGATCTCGCCAAGCTCGTCACCGTCGGCAACTTCGAAGACGATCTCGCAAAGCTGGCGGATGTCGATTGGATCATTGAAGCCGTCGTCGAAAACCTCGACCTCAAGCGCGCCCTGCTCAAGAAAGTGGAAGCTGTCCGTAAGCCCGGGACGCTGATCACCACCAACACCAGCGGCCTGCCCGTCGCTTCCATCAGCGAAGGCTTCAGCGAAGACTTCCGCCGCAACTGGTTCGGCACCCATTTCTTCAATCCACCGCGCTACATGCGCCTGCTGGAGTTGATCCCCACTCCCGACACCGACCCGAAAGCGATGGAGGCCGTCGGCCATCTCTGCGACGTCCGGCTCGGCAAAGGCATCGTCCACGCAAAGGACACACCAAACTTTATTGGCAACCGCATCGGCACCTTCAGCGTGATGAACGTGATCCGGGTGATGCAGGAGATGGATCTCTCCATCGAAGACATTGACGCTCTAACTGGGTCTGCCGTGGGCTGGCCGAAGTCTGCTACCTTCCGCACGATCGATCTCGTTGGACTGGACGTTCTTGGTCACGTTGTCGGCAACATGAAAGCCAACGTCACCGACGAACGCAGCGATCTGCAGATTCCCGACTTCTACAAAAAGATGTTGGAGAAGAAATGGCTCGGCGACAAGACCAAGGGCGGCTTCTACAAAAAGCAGAAGGGTCCAGAGGGCGAAGAACGTCTCGCGCTGAATTGGAAGACGCTCGAATATCATCCCCGGTCGAAGCCCAAGTTCCCTGCCCTTGAAATGGCGAAGAACATCGAGACCACGCCCGAGCGTCTCCGCGCTCTATTGGGTCTCGATGGCAGCGGCCCGCAAAAGGCCGACATAGCCGGGCAGTTCCTCTGGACAACGCTGACCGAGTTATGGACCTACGCCGCCAATCGCATTCCAGAAATCAGTGACACCATCGTCGAAATCGATGCCGCCATGCGTATGGGCTTCAACTGGGAACTCGGACCATTCGAGCTCTGGGATGCCGCCGGCGTTGAGGCAACCGTCGCCCACATGAAAGCGGAAGGCAAGCCGATCGCTGCAAATGTGGAAAAGCTGCTGGCTTCGGGTCACAAGAGCTGGTATGCCGATGCGCCCAAGGCCCGCTCCGGCCACGCCTATTTCGATCTCGCTACAGCCGATTACAAGGATGTGCCCGCCCCCGCCGGGGTCTGGTCCGTCACGGTGGCAAAGAAGTCGCACAAAGTTGTGAAGAAGAATTCCGGCGCGTCGCTGATCGATCTTGGCAATGGTGTTGGTTGCATCGAGTTCCACTCCAAGATGAACTCACTCGGCGGCGACATCATCCAGATGGTCACCTCATCGCTGAAGCCCGGCGGCGCAGGCGATCACTTCGACGCCTTCGTCATTGCCAACGATGCCGCTAACTTCTCCGTCGGCGCCAACATCATGATGCTGCTGATGGCCGTCCAGGAACAGGAGTGGGACGAGATCGACATGATGATCCGCGGCTTCCAGGGTATGACGCAGGCCATCAAGTTCTCGCAAAAGCCCGTCGTGGTCGCGCCTTCCGGCATGACCCTCGGCGGTGGCTGCGAAGTCGTCCTCCATTCGGCTGCGCGACAGCCGAACGCCGAGTTATACATGGGCCTTGTCGAAGTTGGCGTCGGCCTGTTGCCGGGCGGTGGCGGCTGTAAAGAGATGACTCTCCGCGCTGTCGATGCCGCACAATCCATCCGCCCCGATGGCCGCGGCGAATCCGTTGAGATGATGGAAGCCATGAAGAAGGCATTCGAGACGATCGCCATGGCGAAGGTTTCCACATCCGCGGTGGAAGCGAAAGGGCTCGGCTTCCTACATCGTGACGATGTCATCACCATGAACCGCGAACGCGTGCTCACCGATGCAAAAGCCAAGGCACTTGAAATGGTGCGCGAGGGCTACAAAGCTCCCGTCATGCGCACCGACATTCCCGCCCCGGGCGAAAGCATTCTCGCCACGCTGAAGTTGGGCGTGCACATCATGCGGCAAGGCGAGTACATCACCGACCACGAAGTGAAAATTGGCCAAAAGGTCGCGGAAGTCCTGTGTGGCGGCGCAGTCTCGCCCGGCACTCTGGTCAGCGAACAATATCTGCTCGACTTGGAACGCGAAGGCTTCAAGTCGCTTTGCGGCGAGAAGAAAACACAGGAACGCATTCAGTACACGCTGAAAACCGGTAAGCCCCTGAGGAACTAATCATGCGTGAAGTAGTCATCGTATCCGCCGTCCGTACGCCGGTCGGCAAAGCTTACAAAGGAACCCTGCGCACCACCCGCCCCGACGATCTCGGCGCCATCGCGATCAAGGGAGCGCTGGAGCGCGTGCCGCAAGTCGACGTGCGCGAGATCGAAGACGTGATCCTGGGCTGTGCCATGCCCGAAGCCGAGCAGGGCATGAACGTCGCGCGCATCGCTTCCCTGCGCGCCGGATTGCCTGTCGAATGTTCCGCCATGACCATTAATCGCTTCTGCTCCTCGGGCCTCCAGGCCATCGCCATTGCGGCCGATCGCATCGCGATGGGTGGCGCAGAGGTCATCGTTGCCGGCGGCACCGAGAGCATGACCATGGTCCCCATGGGCGGACACAAGTTCACGGCGAATCCAACGCTCGTCTCCACCTATCCCGATTCTTATCTCTCAATGGGACTCACCGCCGAACGTCTCGCTCACAAGCACGGCATCACCCGCGAGATGGCGGATGAGTTCTCCCTGAACAGTCACAAGAAGGCCATCGCCGCCATCGCCGCCGGAAATTTTGAAGACGAGATCGTCTCTGTTCCGGTCAGTTTCACCACGCCGAACGGAGCGAAACCGAAACGCCAGGAGATCGTGTTCAAGGTGGACGAGGGCCCACGCGCAGACACCACGATGGAAGCGTTAGGCTCTTTGAGGGCCGCCTTCCATGCGAAAGGCACAGTGACCGCCGGCAACTCCTCGCAAATGTCCGACGGTGCCGCTGCTGCGGTCGTCATGTCTGCGGACCGTGCGCGTGCACTCGGTATCAAGCCTCTCGCCCGCTTCATCGCCTTCGCAACTGCCGGATACAAGCCGGAAGAAATGGGTATCGGGCCGGTCTATGCGATTCCAAAGGTCTTGAAATTGGCAGGCCTCAAACTCGAAGACATCGACGTCTTCGAGTTGAACGAAGCCTTCGCCGCTCAATCTCTATCGGTGATCAAAGAAGCGGGCATCGATCCGGCAAAAGTGAACCCGAACGGCGGCGCGGTCGCGCTCGGCCATCCGCTCGGCTGCACTGGCGCGAAACTCACCGCGACCATCATTCGCGACCTGAAGCGCCGTAACGGCAAGTATGGCATCGTGACCATGTGCGTAGGCGGCGGCATGGGCGCTGCCGGAATTATTGAGAACATCGCTTAACCACAGAGGACGCAGAGGTCTCAGAGGATTCATGGAGCTTAACGAAATCTCCAGAGCGATCATCGGGGCAGCCATGAAGGTGCACTCGGCGCTTGGTCCAGGCCTTCTGGAGAGCGCATACGAAGGTTGCCTCGCGTACGAGTTGCGCGAGAGCGGGTTCAATGTGCAGTTGCAGGTCGGTTTACCGGTCGTGTATCGCGGCATTCAGATTGACCTGGGGTATCGACTTGACATGATCGTGAGTGACAGGGTCATCGTCGAGCTGAAAGCATGCGACGGAATCAACAACGTACATCAGGCCCGGCTGATCTCGTACTTGAAATTGAGCGGGAAACAGCTTGGGCTGCTGATTAACTTCCACGAACTCCATCTAAAGGATGGAATCAAACGCTTCGTGAATCGCGATTTCAAAACCTCAGAGTCCTCTGCGTCCTCTGTGGTTCAAAGAGTTTCGGAGGGGTGATGGCATCAACCGCGCAAGTGAATAAGCAACGCATTACCGGTGCAAGCTTTTTGCTCGAGGAGCATACGCTCGCGAACGTCTTTACGCCGGAAGACTTCAACGAAGACCAGCAGATGGTGGCCAAGCTCGCCGACGATTTTGCCACCAACGAAATCGTGCCTATGATCGAGAGGATCGAACATAAGGACTGGGCGGTGACCCGTGAACTGCTGAAGAAAGCCAGCGAAGCCGGCCTCACCAACGCCGACGTCCCGGCGGAGTACGGCGGCTCGGAGATGGACAAGGTGTCCTCCGCGCTGATCGCCGACCACATTGCGAAGTGCGGCTCCTTTTCTGTTACTTATGGCGCGCACTCTGGCATCGGCACCCTGCCCATCGTCTACTTTGGAACCGAAGAACAGAAGAAGAAATACCTTCCTCGTCTCGCTAGCGGCGAATTGATCGGCGCGTATGCCTTGAGCGAGAGCACGAGCGGCTCGGATGCCATGAATCCGCGCACTAAGGCTGTTCTCTCCGCCGACAAAAAGCACTATGTGCTCAACGGCGAGAAGATGTGGATCACCAACGCCAATTTTGCCGACCTCTTCATCGTCTTTGCCAAGGTCGACGGTGAAAAGTTTACGGCGTTTATCGTCGAAAAGACTTTTCAGGGATTCTCCGTCGGTGCAGAAGAAAAGAAGCTTGGCATCCGAGGTTCCTCCACCGCTCCGCTCATCCTGAATGATTGCCAGGTCCCGGTTGAAAACGTCCTCGGTGAAATCGGCAAAGGGCACATCATCGCCTTTAACATCCTGAACATCGGCCGCTTCAAGTTAGGTGCGGCTTGTGTTGGCGGCTCGCGCCACACCCTGGCGCACGCGATCGGCTATGCCAAGCAGCGCAAGGCCTTCGGTAAAGTCATCGCGGACTTCGGTCTTATTCGCGAAAAGCTGGCGCAAATCGCTGCGGGGATCTACACCGGCGAGGCTATGGTCTATCGCACCGTCGGCATGATGGACGCTGCCCTCTCCGAAATCGAGAAAGGTAGCGCTGACGAATCCAAGGAAACGCGCAAAGCGATTGAAGAGTACGCAATCGAATGCTCGATCATCAAAGTCTGGGCATCCGAACTGCTCGACTTTGCCGTTGACGAAACCGTGCAGGTCTTCGGCGGCTACGGCTTCGTAGAGGAATATCCGGCGGAGCGTGCCTACCGCGATTCCCGCGTCAACCGCATCTTCGAGGGCACCAACGAAATCAACCGCATGATCATCACCGGTTTCGTCATGAAGCGCGCGATGAGCGGTCAACTGGCCTTGCTGCCCGCGATCAAGAAGGTGATGGATGAAGTACTAGCTGGTCCATCAACCGATGAGATCGAAGGCACACTTGCAGCCGAGCGAACCATCGTCGCCAACGCCAAGAAGATCGGTTTGCTCGTTGCGGGCGCGGCTTCCCAGAAATACATGCAGGAGTTGGTCAACCAGCAGGAAATCATGGGCGCGATTGCCGACATCATCATCGAGACCTTCGCGATGGAATCGGCCGTCCTTCGCACTCTAAAGCTGGTTGACGCCAAGGGCGAGAAAGAAGCGACTCTCGCTACTGCGATGACCCAGATCTACATTGCTGGGGCAATCGCCCGCGTGGAAAGCTCGGCTAAGAAAATCATGGCGGCGGTGGCTGAAGGAGACATGCTGCGCACCCAACTGATGATCCTTCGTCGCCTGGTCAAGCAGGAGCCGGTAAACATCATCGGGCTCCAGCAGCAGGTAGCGCAACGCGTCCTCGACGCCAACAAGTACGCGTTCTAGCTTGCGTTCAGCAACTCTCAAAGGCGGGATACCATCCCGCCTTTTCTTTTGCGCTGGCTACCTTTTTCCCACTCCCGCCATCCAAAGACGCGTATCGCAAACTGCTGGTCGCTTGCGACCGCACACCCCCATGCATGGAGACAGTCATGAAGAAGAAGATTCAAATCGGTGCCGCTGGGCTCGCACTCTTTGTTGCCGGATTCGCCTTGGCGCAGGCCCCGGAGCAGGACGTTGGCCGCCGCCATCCCAACCTTGCTGCGGCGCAACAATATTGCCGGCAAGCTTTCGACGCAATCAGCGCAGCTCAGCAGGCGAACGAAGGCGACCTGGGCGGCCATGCACAGCGCGCCAAGCAACTACTGGACCAGGCTAGCCACGAACTGAAGGAAGCAGCCGAATACTCAAGCCACCACGGTCACTAAACCGCACTTGAGCCATCGAGAGGGCGTGTATGCGCCCTCTTTTCTCTTGCTTTAAGGTTTTGCGGGACTATACCCCTGCTTGCCGATCAGCGGGACGAATCGACAGTCATCCATCCGTTGCATCACGGTTTGCCCATTCACTTTGCGCACAAGATGCAAGGCTTGCAAATCAGGCGGACCGATCGGGATGACCATCCGTCCCCCTTCGGCAAGCTGTTCGAAAAGTGCGGGCGGAAAATCAGGAACGGCGGCAGCGACTAGAATCGCATCGAATGGCGCTTCCGCTGGAAGGCCCTCACTGCCATCCCCCGTGATCACACTTACATTTGCATATTGCATCTGTTCCAGGTTGATTCGAGCTAGCGCTGCTAGTTCGGCGTGCCGTTCCATAGTAAAGACGCGCGCGCCCATCTCCGCGAGCACCGCGGCCTCATAGCCTGTTCCGGCGCCGACTTCTAAAACTCTGTTACCCGGTTTCACCGCGGCGGCCTCAATCATTCGCCCCACGATGAAGGGTTGTGAAACCGTTTGCCCCAATGGAATCGGCAAAGGATGGTCCGCGTAGGCCTGGTCGCGATAGCGCTCCACGATGAATTCTTCACGGGGAACGACTCCCATGGCTAGCAACACTCGCTCGTCGCTGATGCCGCGCCTGCGAAGTTGCTCCTCGACCATGTGCGCCCGCTCGAGAGCTAACGGGTTCGAATTTGGACTAGCGACCATACCTGATTGTAAGAGATGCGAGCTGCTAGCGCTTGCGCTGCCGAATTTGTACCTCAAATCCGACTACTCCGTACTCATCTCGTTCACCGACGATCGACACGTTGCGGTTTACGTTGTACTGGAACTCAATCACCTGCTGCGCTGACTGGGTGAGGTTGGTGATGTACGTTAAGGTTATGTTACCGGAAACCTGCTGTTCCACCGTTAGACGCGCATTCGGATTGTTCCCGGCACCACCCACTTCTGGATCGATCTTGATCCGGCTTGCGCCAAATAACTTTTGCACACGACTGCTCACCGCCGCATTCAGAGCCGACCCCAGTACGGCGCTCGACGCTGATTCGGTGAATGAATTACTCTGCGGCGCCGTGTACGACTGATCGCTCGTCCGGCCGAATGCCAGCAGTGCGAAAACGTCTGCGGTCGGCAAAGGAGGATCGGAGCGGTAAGTCGTATTCAGCTTTTCCGTCGTTCCATGCAGCCCGATTGAAATATCGTAATCGCTGACCCGTGCAGACGCTTCCAGGTCAAGCACCGGCTCAATCTTGGTTGGATTGGTGAACAAAATATCGCCACGATCGAGTCGATACTTGGTGCCATTAAACGTGATATCCCCTTCCACGATGCTGATGCGGCCCAGTACAACCGGACGCAATGCATTACCACGTAGCCGCAGATCGACATCTCCGGTCACTCTTGCCAGCGAGGTCTGAACCTGCAAATCCGGGGCTGACACCACGCGTACATCGAAGTGCAGATTGTTCAATGGCGAACCCGGATTCGGCGCGGTGGAAACCTGTTTGGAACGCGTCAGGTAATAGGCAAAATCGAAGCGCGGATTGAGCCCGAACTTGTTAACCACCACCTCGCCCGAGAGCGTTGCATTCTGCAATGTTCCCGCCAACCGCATGTCGGCATCGCCGTTTGCGCTCACCCCTTCCGGATAGCGAATGCGAACATCTTTCCCTGTCGCTGTCAGGTTAAAACTGATGTTGCGGCCGTAGGTGATAAAACCACCGATCGCCAGGTCGCCGCCACCGGTGTGCGCCGTCAGATTTTCGACCTGCAATCGATTCTCATTGAACACGAGCGTACCGTTGAGGTCGCTCACACCATTTGGCATATCCACATAGGAAATCCCTGCATGCTCGATCGTGATGCGACCGCGCAGGGCAGGGTCACGCAACGTACCGTTCACCAGTACGCCAACGGAAGTCTGCCCGTAAGAGACGATTTCAGGATCAAAACTTTGCAACAGCTTCAAATTCAATCGGCCATCTGCGCGCATCCGGAGTTCCTGCCCGTCTGTGAGCCGCACCGTACCTGAAGCTGCCAGATCCGTTGCTTCTCCCACCAGTCGAAAGGATTCGAGGGTGGCAACTCCACCGGCGTAACTGGCGACGATCGAACCGGAATTATGAAGCCCTACGCCTTCCACCTGGGATTCATAACGAGGTATTTCCAGCCGGGCAGTCATGTCAACAGGATGCCGCAACGGCCCCGTCACGTGCAGCGTCCCGTCAATAGCGGAGTGGCCGCGGGCAACGCCCACGAGAAACGGCTGTAAATCCACATTGCCGAACTTCGCTGTGATGTCGCTGTCAAAATCGCCACGTAAGCGAACCTGTCCGTTTGCCGCCACGGTTGCGGTTACAAACTTTGATGTTGCCGTCAGCCGCATAATTTCGCCCTGCGTAGCGACATCAATATCAAGATCACCCTCGCGCTTCCCTCCTAGCGACACATTGCTGATACGAGCATGTCCGTCAACCGATGGCATGGAGAGTGTTCCGCTGCCCTTCGCCGTGAACCCGGCAATCCCGGTGAGTTTCACCTTGGCCGTCTGTAACACAGGGAAGCGCAACAGATCTATCCCCGAGCCCTGCACATCAAAGTGAAACTGCTGTGACGAGACATTCACTGATCCTGAACCGTCAGCTGTCGCACTATCCGAGACCACATGAAGATTTGAGAAGCCTGCCTCTCGTCCGCTGAAGGTAAGTTCGGTCGACAACGATTGCAGCGGCTGTCCGTAGGCGGTCCCATCGGCAATTGTCAGCTTACCCGAACCCTGCGGATTCAGGCGCGTTCCCGACATCTGCAACTCGAGGTTCAGAGATCCCGTCACCGGAAAATTCACATCGAGAAGCGATTCCATGTCTTCCACGCGTGCATCGCGAATTCGCGACGTGACATGAAACACAGAAGCGTCGGAAAACCTTCCTTGCTGGAGCGTGGTATCTCCGGCCAACTCCACGCGAGTGCTTCCACTGCGTAACACGGCTCCGCTCACCGACGCCGCGTCCGGCGCAAACGAGACGTATCCGTCGAATGTGTCCCAATGGAAGCGAACTGGCTTGCTCGTTGCTACGGGTGCAAGCTGCGCTTGCGGAACGGGTCGCCCTTTCTTGTGCAACGCCTTCACCAGCTCGGATTGGTGCTCGCTCGTACTCGCTGGGCTGAGGGTCGTTGTGAAATCAGCGAGTTTCAGATGACCGGCGACACTGGGCATCGTGTTACGACCCTGCACCGTCCCTCGGAACGAAGCTTCTCCGGCAACTTGCACCGGAAGATCGCCTGCCCCATTGGCCGCCAATATTGGTTGGATCTCACGAATACTGGTAGTGCTCGCACCTACCGCCAGATCAAGGTGGTCCGCGCCCCACATGCCAATGGCGGTCACATGACTTGCCGGCGATTGCACCTCCGCCTGGTCGATCTGCAAGCTTTGCGCCCGGAACGAATACATTCCGCGAAACTGAGCCGTGATTGGCCACTGACCCGCTTCCGCGTTCGCGGTGGGTAGCGCGTGGACATCAAGTCGAAGCTCGGAATTCTTCGCCGATCCCGACCATGTTAGTTCGGCTGTGCCGTCAGCCATCGCTGCGGCGTGCAGTTCGGTCAGGGGCAACTGGCGGGTAGCGAACAAAGCTGCAATTTCTTCCACTCGCAAGTCGTGCAGACTGAAATTCGCGCTGGCACGTTGCTCCCGTGCGACTATGCTGTGACCGGACGCTTTCGTATTTCCAGCCGAGATTTCCGGGTGCTCGCGAGGCCGCGCGTTCCAGTTCGTCACCTTCATCTCGCCTGCAACCGTCCCCCCGAGCGCCTTTGCTGCAATCTGGCTTAGCTGCAGCCGGTCCGGGTCGAGGCTGTAGATCGCGGTTCCGGATAATCCGGTCACATGCACATCCGGGTGCACCCATGCGCCGTTAGTCAGTTGTACTTTTCCGTTCGATGTCAGTTGGGTATCGTCGTACCGCGCGGCGCCGCTGAACTCCAAGGTGCCAGATTGCAGTTCGCGTACCCGGCTGATCGCGCCCACCTGTTGCAGATCGAGCTTCGCTTTGTAATTCAGCGCAAGGCGCGGCCGCATGAAGTTTGTTAGCTTCCCATCGAAGGAAAGCTCGGACTTTTCCGATGAGATCTGCGCCGAACGCATTTCAATCGCGTCCCGATAGAGACGGAACTCAAAGTTGCCGGCGGCTGCGAATGGACGATAATCCGGCCAGTGAGCGTCGAATTTTCCGACATTTACCTTAGCGTCATAGAACCCGGGTTTACCCTGGTAACTGAGCGCGGCTGTCACGTCGCTAGCGTTGAAATCGAATGGTGTCTTCTGCTCGTTGGTTTGCAGCACTCCGCTGGTAACCGCAAACTTCTGGACAGAGATATCGAAGATTTGCGCCAAGCGTCCTTGCTGGGGTGCTTCGGAAAGCCCCGCGCGCGGAGACGGTTGGTTGGTGCGGCCGTCAGGATAGACAATCAAATGTACCGCTGGACTATCGAATGCCAGCGACTGGAAACTCACCTCTCGCTCAAGCAGAGAGACGATGCGCAATCGCGCGACTACCCGCTTCACATGGACCAGTGGCGCGTCCGCCGGTCCTTCCAGGCCATGTACTGTGACATTTTCGAGGCTGACATTAAGCCGGGCGAGGCTCCATTCCACGCGGCCAATCTCAGCTTTTCCGCCGGTGGCATCCTCAAGCTGCGCTATCAGGCGAGTTCGAATCAGTTCACGAAAACTGTCGCTAGTGAGATACCAACCTGCGCCAAGGAAGAAGAGGAGAACCAGCGTCCCGACAACCGCGTGGCGCAGCGACCGATGTTTCGATTGCTTCTGGCTCTCGTCGGCCATGAAGAGATCAGCGGCCTCCGGCGTTCGCGGCGGATACGTCCGCTGCCGCCCCACTCACATCCGCGGCCAGCCACTGAATGTCGCTGTGGTCGCGCAACTCCTGGATCCAGTTGTTCAAAAGCGTGTCCATGCGCTGTTGTCGAAGAATTTCCTCAACCTGCGGATAGACCTGGGCGAGACTCTCTTCTTTGCCGCCGCGCTGTCGGATCTCCGGTATCAACGTGCCGCTGTAATACGCTTCCACGTCTTCGCGTGCCACCCGACTCTCCGGCCGCAGACGCAGGTCGACGAACCGCATCACTTGAAGTTGTTGTGCTACTTTGCGCCGCAACATCGCCTCATCTGCGCCATAACGGGTCAGCAGCCGCTGCCAGTCTTCGTCAGTCTTGCCTTCCGGATAGCTCGCTCGAATCTTCCCGAGTTGCTTCGCTATGTCTTTTTCTTCCGCTGTCGCGATGTTCTCATCGCCCATCTGCAGACGCACCAATTTCTGGTCAACCAACCGGTCGAGCACGGCGCGCCGCTCCTCATTCGTATACGACGCCACGGTCCGGCCCTGCTCCAGGGCCTCGAGCGCGACCGCATGTTCCCAATCGCTCTGCAGAATCGGCACATTCTCTACCGAAGCCACGAGGCGGTCCACAAGTTCCCCCGCGAGACTTTCGCTGGCCGCGAGTGTCAGCCAAGCTATCAGGACGAATTTGACAAGCGTTCTCATCAGAATGTCTGGCCGATGCTGAAAAACACGTTGACCCGCTGCGTGCTTTCGTTTTTGTTTGTATCGAGGATCGGATAACGAACCGGGTTCAGTGCATATCCCAAGTCAAATCGTACGGGGCCTACCGGGGTTCTGTAACGTACGCCCAAACCTATCGCTTGCTCAAGATAATTGTAGTTGCAAGGCACCTGCGTTCCCGGCTGCGAACACGCTTCGATCGACTGCTGGTGCAATCGGAAGATCCCCTTGGTTAGATGACTTACGGTGTCGAACACGTTACCCATATCGTGGAAAACCACGAAACTAAGATTGTCCTGCACATACGGCAAGGTCGGCGGCGGCAGCCGCAATTCCAGGTTATTGACGAACAGCGCATTGCCGCCTACAGGAAAGCCCGTCAATTGGTCGCGCGGCCCCGCCTGGTTGATGGAGAAACCACGCAGCGAGTTCCCGCCTCCGGCATAGAAGCGCTCCGGCAGCGGCACGATCTGCGAATTTTGGAAGGGAGATTCCGCTCCGATCCGCGTCGATCGTGCAAAAACGTACTTCTTCGCACCGAACTGGTAGTAGCTGGAATTCTGCAGTAACACTCGACCGAAATTTGATTCTGAGCCGAAGAAACTGCCGGCCACGCCAAAGTCAGCCGTAGTGTACATCCCTTTATGTGCATCGATAGGATCGTCGCGCCGGTCGTACACGAACGTGATGCTCGGCATTCCGATGCGCGCCGGCCTCGAATACAACGGGATCAAGTTCGGATCGATCGCCAGGGTTGTCGGATCGACGTTGACGCGGCGATAGCTGAATCGATAAAGCATCGTGAGGGTCTTACTCACTACCTCCTCCGCCTGGATCGAGCCTTCCAGTCGTTGTGCCGTAAACGTCCGAACGTCGGCGGAGTTGTCATAGAACGTGCTCAGCGTAAGTCGCCAATTTTCCTTTGCAAACAAACGGGGCGCCTCATAACTGATTAGTCCCCGCTGCTCCAGGCGACCATACCGCGCTTTCATCACAATCGTGTGGTCTCGCCCGCCAAAATTCAAGCGCGTGACTTCGAAGGAAACCCGAGGGCTCCATCCGGTGGGCCCTTGAGGTGTTGGCGTAGAGCCACTGGTCACTGGAGCGCTCCCGGTGGAAAACTCGAAGCCCAGGCCATAGTTGAACGTCCAGCGCTTCGCTTCGGCCAACTGGAACAGCACGTTCTTTTGTGCTGCCGTGCCTTCAGGATCTTGCACGGCCACGTTCACTTCGCTGAACAGCCCGAGGTCGTAGAGTTGCCGCTGGGTGTCGAGCATGTCGACCTGGCTTAACGAATCGCCATCATGAATCCGCAACCGGCGTTGCACCACCCCGGGGCGGGTGTAATGCAGGCCTGAAACATAGACTCGATCCACGAACACCCGGCTCCCTTCTCGGATGTCATAAGTGACATCCACGGAGTATTTGTCCCCGTTAAACGGGATCGCGGTAACCTGCATATCCATGTTCGGGAAACCGCGATTGTAGTAGTAGCTCACGACTTGGTCGCGATCGCTCGAAGCCGCGTAATCGGAATAAGGCTGTGCATCTGACAGGCTGATTTGCGAACTCAACTGATCGGTGGGCATAGCCAGGTTGCCGATCAGGGTTAGCTTGTGCACCCTTGACTGTTGGCCTTCGTCGATATGAAACACCACCCGTAACAACCCTGGAGTGCCCAGATAGTTGTCGTCCACATCAGCTTTGACATTCACGTCTAGGAAACCGTTCGTCTTGTATAGGGAGGTGATGGCCTGCACATCCCGTGCCATAAGCGTCTGGCTGAACTTGCCGTAAACGTTCAGATAGCTCGCCGGCACCAGGCTGAGCCGTTCTTTGATCGCGTCCGTGGGAAAATACTTATTCCCTTCTACCTGCACCGTCTGCAGCTTGTGCCTCTCGCCCAGATCCACGTTATAGACAATGCTCAGTCGACTGTTGCCGCCGTCACGATTGCGGTCGTATCGCACTTTGACGTCAAAATATCCCTGGCTTTGAAAGTAATCACGAAGATTTCGTGTTCCCTCGTTCAGTAGGTCATCGTCAGCGGCGTTCTCTTCAAATACGGGGACGTAGCGCTTGATCTGCCACTCGTGAAGCTTCGCCCCTTCGAGTTCAATGCTGACCTTCGGTCCTCGATCCACCGTGAAGGCGTAATCTACGGTGTTGTTCTCAGGATGAAACACCTTTCGCGCCAGCGAAACCTGCGCTTCCAAACGGCTTCGTTTCTGATATTTCTTCCGCAGTCGCTCCAGCGCGCGTGTGGTGTTCGCGGCCAGCACCCGCGACCCTGGCTTGATCTTCGCGATCGACTCCACCTCAGCGGCGGTGAATCCTGAGTCGCCGGTCACTTCGACCTTCCCAACCCGCGCTTGCGCTCCCGGCTTGAGGTGAAACAAAATACCCATCTGTCGGCTACTAGCATGAGGTGTGCGTACACACGTAATGCTCGACTTGTAGTAGCCGTTGTCTTCCATCACCCGCGTCATCTGTTCAATCGCCCGCTTCACCTCAACTTCGCTATGCGGACGGCCCAATTCAAGCTTCGTCGCGTTAAGAAGCTGGCGCAACGTCGGAGGTCCCTTATCCCGGCCATCCAAGTCGATCTCGCCGATGAAGTACTTCTCTTCAAGGGTGAACGTCAGAACCACCCGCCCGTCCGGCGTCTCATCGACTTCCGCGCGGATGTTGGAGAACTTGCCGGAGGCAAACAACGCCTTGATGCTCGCGCTGACTTTGTCGGTCTCGAACGTATCTCCCGGTTTTAGCGCCACATACTCCGTCAGCGGGTCGTTGGTCTTCCCTTCCACGCCCCGGAACCGGATCTCGGAGATTGCCTTGCCGGTCAGGTCGTTCGGATGCTGATCCGGAGACTGTGCGACGAGTCCCGGGCACGCAGCCGCCATCGCGACGGCTATCAGCCATCGCCACGCAGTTCTCTGCCAGTTTCCGTCTGTGTCCCAGAAACGCAATTGCACCAGCGCTTTAGCTACTCAGTGATTCCGGCCCCTATCATAAACGGTTGCACCTTAATCCTGAGGTTTCAATGAGTTTGGAAGAACGGTACCCCCAGATTCTCTTTCCCGGAATCGGCCGAGGAGGTCAAAAATGCCTGCCAACCGGGGGTGCCGCCATCGTTGGCTTCGGTCTCACGATCAATCCCGTCAAATCAGGGCTTCCCAAAATCCGGAATTGCTGATTTACTGCTCCCCCTAGGCATCTCAGGTTACCTAAGTGCCTATCCAAAGTAACTGAAGGCCGGGCCCACGCCTCGGTCTGGAGTGACAGTATGTTCCGTCTCGGGCTGTTGACCCTCACGCTTTCAGCTGCCGCGTTCGCGCAAACCGTTCCCGGCACCTTCACCGCGCTCCCCCCGCAAACCTCCAACGCCTCGACGCTGCCGCTCGTGAGCACGCCGACCATGACATTGAGCAATGGCTTCAGCCCTGCGACCGTGACCCTGCCGCAGACCATCACCGCCGAGCAGCCTCAATCCGTTGCTCAATCCGGTATGCCTCAAAGCGACGAAGCCTTCACGGGGAGTCCAAGCGCAAAAGAGCCCGCTTCAGGCGACTTCAACTTCGCCTCCGTCAATCCGCAATCGGCCTTCAGCTTCGGGATGGCCAGCCGAAGCCTCGGAGAGATAGCGCGGGAATTCAAAGCTGGCCACGTTGAGGCGCATAAGACTTATACGAACGAAGATATCGAACGTCTCACCTCGGAAGCTCCTGAGAATGGCATCATCTACGCGAAGCTCGGCAACGGTCAGCCGATCGTCGATCGCAACCAGAGTGGCTTCAGTCCGATGAGCGGCATCGCCAACATGCCGGAAGTCACGAACGACACCGATCGCACCGAACTTGCGAACGGCCGTGACGCCAATGCCGATCAAGGGGAAAACGACACCACCGCTTCCGATGTTGATCAGGGTCAGTCCGTCGGACAGCGTGCAACCACGCCGTCCATGGACGCCACGCGTCCGGCCAACAACAACGACACCCAGCAACTCCCCGCCAGCGACAACCCTCGCTAGACTGCGGTAACGTTTCGTTTCGAGAGAACCAGCCGAACGAAGCAATAGGGCGAAGCTAACCGGCTTCGCCTTTTTATTGCGCTCGATTTCAGGGCATTCGGTAAGCAAGGTTATCGAAGCGCAGATTGCTTCCATTGATCAGTTCGAACTGGACTTGAGAAGAAGCTTTGGTCCAACCTGTACGGAAGCGGCGCAGTTCCTTCGGCCGAACGGTGATCTTCGCGCCGGCTTCCTCGCCTGAACTCACTTGTACGACAGCTTCTTTGTCTCCATCGTTGTAGATATCGATCCCGATGAAAATTCGTGGCGCAGAAAACTGGAAGCCAGCTTTTCGAGTCGCCGAATCTTTCAGCATCAGCGTGAATGTCCCGAACTTACCAAAGGGGCTGCCGATCTGCCACGCGCCATTGCTCCAATCCACCACGCCCGTGGGATAGCCTGCGAGCGGCGTGCCGACCGCCAAATGAGGATCATCGAAGGTGATAAACGTGGCCGGCGCCTGTCCAGTTTCCCCTTCGATATCGACATCTTTGGACGAGGTGTGATGCAGCGTGAGAACGTGCGTTCTCTCTTCCCATGTGTAGCCTTCGTGATCCAAGCTTGTCTCGCGTGCGATCGGCATCCCGCCGACGGTGACACCTGCAGGCGTGAAGTCGAGTCGCAGCACATCGATCGAATCCGCGTCGAAGGTCGAATACGTGACGCTGCCGGCACCGTAAGCGATCCTGGTAACGACCGACAACGATCCCAGCAGATGCGACTCGTCTGCTGGCGCCCACTCGGAAACCGCCCAGAAAGCGTCCATCATGCGGCGCGGGCCGTCGGCGAATTCATCGGTGAACCACCACTGGTTGCTGAAGGGTGCGTGAGCCTTCGCGGATAGTCCAGCGAAGTAGCTCACCCAGTTGTAGGTGCGGTAAGCCGCGTCCTTGTAAGCCGCGTCTCCGGTTTTTGCGAAGTACAACGCTTCCACCGCGGCAAGCCGCGCGCTATGGCTGTCGCAACATTGGTTGGGGAGATTACAGCAAAAATTCTTCCCGTCGCCCTGCTCGGTCGTAACAGTTGCACCATGCACCACGTATTTCGGCCACTTTGGCGTGGTCTTCACCCACTCAATCAGCTGCCTGGAATGGGCTTTCCATGCGGCGTCCTTTTCGGGATGGAGCAAAACGTAGCGTGCAAATTCCAGCGGGATGACCTGGTTCATGTTCTCCATGCTGCCAGGCACATCTTCGAAGTAGCCCACCCACAGGTTGTTGCGCATTGGGTACTGCATCAGCCAGTTCCACGCGCCTTCGCGAATCTTCTTATATGCGCTGAGGTCCCCTTGCCCGATCCGCAGCAACTCATCAAACAACATGATCGGCTCGACCACGTTGGCGGAATACGGGAACATCCCCTTGCCCGCGCCCGCCACCCGTCCGTCGCGCGCCGAGCAACGATTGGGCCACGGTGAATTCTTCTCGTCGCCCGGTTTGTAGTTCTTCACCAAAGCGTCCGCGCAGCGGATCGCGGCCTGCAAATACTTGGTTTTTCCGGTCATCTCGTAAAGACGCAGGTACGCATACCCGTCTTCGCCGACGACATGCGGCTCGACATAATCTTCGCCGTGATTGCTCCATCCCGAGTAGTGCATGGCCCCTGGGTTTGCGGACGGATAAGGCACACCGGCCCACGCATAGCCTTCGGGCGTCTGGCCGTTCTCCAACTCGTAATCGATGAAGTTTTGCAGGAACTCCAACGTGTGGGGATCGCCGGTGTAAGGATAGAGCCGTTCGATGAATCCGGTCATCATCGCCCGCAGGTAACCGGTGGAGTTTGCCCAGTTGCGGTCGGGTGAGAGTTCGAAGCTTGTCCGATCGAAATCAAAACAGCAGAAATAGTACGGAAGGCGCTGCCGGTTGTACTGGTCCCACACGATCGTCCACTGCGATAGGAAATAGTTCGAGTAGGAATAGCCCGTGTCGTCAGGCATGGGCCAAGGCAGCAGCTTTCCTTCTCTGTCGAGCGCCACTGCGCGTCCCGCGATGGTTGCATCGTCTACGACGGACGAAACCGGAAACGGTGCCTGCGCCGACAAAATCGCAGCACACCAGAATACGAGGACAATCGACACTACCCATTGCTTGCTTAGCATGAGAAAGTGAAACCCGGACGAGATGCGAAACGATCCAGCGAGTCAGTATACGTCGAGACAAGAGAAAGCCCCGCTGGTTAGGCGGGGCTCCGTTCATCAGCATGGAGAGGAACATTACTGTTCCATTTCCTTAGACGCGGCGTTTCTCAAAAAGTCACCCGACTGTGTGTTTTCCCGCCGATCTGATATCTTTGCCCTTCACCTGAGGGCCATTCCAAAAAATGAGCGACTCCGCCGCCGTCCTTGTTGGTCGTCCCCAGCCTACAAAACTATTCCGCTGGATCGTGTTGGTCTTCGTCAGCCTGGCGATGTTCGGCAATTACTACGTCTATGACTGCATTGCTCCGGTCGCCGACCTGCTCTCCAAGCAACTAGGTTTTTCCGACTCCAACATCGGACTACTACAAGGCATCTACAGTTTCCCTAACGTGATCATGGTGCTGATCGGCGGCATCATCGTCGACCGCATCGGCACTCGCAAATCGGTCTTTCTCTTCGGCATTCTCTGTCTCATCGGCGCCATCATTCCTGCCTTTCCCGATCCGCTTGCGAATGCCTTTCACGTCAAAATTCTCTACGTTATGGCCGCCGGACGCCTCGTCTTCGGTCTGGGCGCCGAATCATTGATCGTCGCCGTCACCACTGCAATTGCAAAATGGTTTAAGGGTAAGGAACTCAGCTTTGCCTTCGGCATCAACCTCATGATCGCTCGTTTTGGCTCCCTGCTCGCGCAGAACTCGCCAAGCTGGGCGCAACATTCTTACCTCAACTGGCGTTCTCCGCTCGTCATCTCCGTTTATTTCGGCACGCTCTGTGTACTCGCTCCTATCGTCTACTGGGGCTTGGAAGCCTACGCCGATCGCCGCTACGAACTCGCCAAAGGTTCCACCGATAAGGTCGTCTTCCAGGATCTCAAAAACTTCGGCATTTCCTATTGGTATGTGGTCGCCCTCTGCATCGTCTTCTACTCCGGCATCTTTCCCTTCGAAACTTTCGCCTACAAATTTTTCATCGATGTCCACGGCGCTACCCGTGAAGCCGCCGGCTTCCTCGTCGGCATGCTGACTTTCTTCACCATGGTCGGCACCCCGCTCTTCGGACTCTTCGCCGACAAGATCGGTAAGCGTGCCTTGCTCATGATGTTCGGATCCTTCGTACTGATTCCCGTATACCTCATCATGGCCTACGCTCATTCCAGTGCACACGTAAACCTTCATGTGCCCTTCCTCGGTACATTTGATTTGCCACTCGTGCTGCTCCTCACTATGAGCATGATGGGATTCGCCTTCGCACTCATCCCGGCCGTAATGTGGCCCGCCGTCGCCTACATCGTCGACGAAAAGAAACTCGGTACCGCCTACGGTCTCATGACGATGATTCAGAACATCGGCCTCTTCGGCTTCAATATCGTCATCGGCTGGGAGAACGATTTCTCCCACGCCAGCAGCAGCAATCCCAATGGCTACCGCCTCGGCATGTGGACGTTTTCGATCCTAGGTTTCCTGGGCATGATGTTTGCCTTCCTCCTGCGCCAGCGTGAAACCGGCCCCCACGGTCACGGCTTGGAGACGATTACCGCCAAGGGCTAAGCTCCTCGCGCCTCGGAACGCGCATGGGATAGAATTCGACCGCCCGGGGGGAGCGGGGCGCATGCGAGCCAAGTCTAACGGCCTTTTCCGTACATCCCATCGCATCGTGGCTCTGGTCGCCATCTCCGTCTCGCTAGTTTTCGCTCAACAGTCTCCGACCGATCAAAGCGGTCAGTCCGTCGATCCGCTTCATACCAGCTCCGGCAAGCCCACGGTTCTGATTTTCCTCACCACCGACTGTCCGGTCTCGAACCGCTACGCTCCCACCATCCAAGCTTTGGCGTCCAAGTATGCCGGCGGCGTCGCTTTCTGGCTCGTCTATCCGGCAAAGTCGGATTCGCCTACGACCATCGCTGCTAGCGTTCGCGAGTACGGCTATCGAACTCCTTGGCTTCGCGATCCCGATCGTCTGCTGGTTCACAAAGCGCAGGCAACGATCACTCCCGAGGCCGCTGTCTTCGACGCTCAAGGTCACCTTCAATACCATGGCCGAATCGACGACCTTTACCAAAGCATCGGCCGCTCCGACGCATCACGATGTGGACGACGTTCTCCAGCAGATCCTCGCGAAGCAGCCCGTCACTAGCCATGACGCTCCCGCCGTCGGCTGTTACATCTCGGACTTGCAATGACGCGAATCTTCCACGGACTCGTGTTGCTGCTCTTCGTACATTGCACGCTCGCGCAAACGTCCAAAAGTGGATACGACCGTTACTTTCAATCGCGATGTTGCGCCAATCCTGTATCGCAACTGTTCCACCTGTCACCGTCCCGGTGAGTCAGGCCCGTTTTCCCTGCTCACCTACGACGACGCAAAACGACACGCCAAACTGCTCGCGGAAGTGACTCGCACCGGTTTCATGCCACCATGGCTCCCCGCTCCCGGAGACTTCAAGTTTGCCGATGAGCGCCGCTTAACAGCAGAACAGATTGCCATCCTTTCAAAATGGGTGGCACAAGGAGCGGTCGAAGGCGATCCGCGCGATCTGCCGCCCAAACCGCAATTTCCAGCCGGATGGCAGATGGGCGAACCGGACTTAATCCTGAAAGCCGAGAAGCCCTACACGCTTTCGGCGACAGGGGGAGATCAGTACTGGAACTTCGTATTGCCAGTTCCGCTTCAAACCGCCCGATGGGTCAAAGCTGTGGAGATCCGCCCGGCCGACAAGCGCCTCGTCCATCACGCCAACTTGTTGATCGATAGCGCTCGCACCGCGCGTCAACTGGAGTCGGCACCAGGTTCGGGTTTCGCTGGTATGGAGATCAGCCTCGAGTCGGAAACTTTTGAGCCAGACAGTCACTTCCTCTTCTGGAAGCCGGGCTCATCACCCTATGTGGAGCCGGACGGCATGGCATGGCGGCTTGATCCCGGCACCGATCTTGTGATGAACGTTCACCTGCANNGCAAGCCGGAGGCAATTCAGCCCAGCGTCGGTCTTTACTTTACCGACCACCCCGCCACCCTGCACCCGATGCTCCTCCAGCTTCAGAACGATCGTGCCCTCGATATCCCGCCCGGCGATTCCAATTTTGTGGTGACCACGGATTTCAAGTTTCCCGTTGACGTTGACGTGCTCGCAATCTACCCGCACGCGCACTATCTCGGCACCGACCTATTGGCGACTGCTCTTTTGCCGGACGGAACACAGAAAACGCTGATCCACATCCCCCATTGGGATCTGAAGTGGCAAGGCGTCTTCCGTTATGCAACCCCCATCAGTTTGCCGAAGGGCACGACGATTCTCATGCACTACGTCTACGACAACTCCAAAAACAACCTCGCGAATCCCAACGATCCCCCGATCCAGGTGACGGCAGGCAATCGTGCGAGTGACGAGATGGCCCACCTCTGGCTTCAAGTGCTCCCGAAGAACTTCAAGAACGCCGATGGCGATCCGCGCCGGTTATTGATGGAAGCGCTCGCCCGCCGCAGCCTGCAGAATGATCCCTCGGACTTTGCCGCACACTACAACCTCGCCGCGATGTTGCAGGCGCGTGGCCAACTCTCCGAGGCGCTTGAGCAATATCAGATGGCGGTAAAGTTAAAACCGAATCACCCCGTCGCGAACAACGCCCTCGGAGCCGCGCTCATGGCGCTGGAGCAGCCCTCCGCGGCAGTTCCGTTCTTCCGCACTGCGGTCGCGAATCGCCCTGACTATTTCGACGCCCACTACAACCTCGCGCTCGCGCTGCATGCCACAGGAGATTTATCCGGAACCATCGACCAGCTTACCCACGCGGTGGCGCTATCCCCAGGCGACGCCTCGGCGCACGCCAATCTCGGAGCCGCACTAGCCGAAGCTGGCAGAATTCCGGAAGCGAAACTCCAGCTCCGCAAGGCACTCGCCATCGACCCGCAGCATCAGATGGCTCGCGAAAATCTGGACGCGCTCGACCAACCTCAGAAGTAGCTGCTCCAAAATTACTTTACCCTTGCGCTCCCTTTCTTCATTTCCCTCATCGAACCAACATCCTCGACTCGATCAGGAGACGGTTGCGATGACGGCGAAGCACACGAATATCCCCTACCGCGAACTTGGAACCACAGGAGAAAACGTGTCCGCCATCGGCATCGGCGGTTGGCACATCGGCCTACCCACCGTCGATGAGAAGCTCGGCATCCGCATCATCCGTACCGCCATCGATCGCGGCATCAATTTTCTCGACAATTCCTGGGACTACAACGACGGCATGAGCGAAGTCCGCGGCCCAGGGCAAGTTCGAACCCTTCAAAACTTCGTCGATCTACGACAGCACCGCAACCAACCCAAAATGGTTAGGCGAAGAACCCAGCTCTGAAGGCTCTCACCGAGCCATAAGCGGTGCGAATTCCAGAGTGTTACCTCTAAGCGGCCTGTTCCCAGC
This sequence comes from Acidobacteriaceae bacterium, assembly GCA_003151155.1. Lineage (GTDB taxonomy): Bacteria > Acidobacteriota > Terriglobia > Terriglobales > Acidobacteriaceae > Korobacter. Next base: position 4,273 of record PLWX01000060.1, on the reverse strand, counting down.
GGGATACAACCAGCAGCCCTGTTGGCGCATCGTAACCCAAGCAGCAGAATCTAAAGGTTTGATCATTGACGATAGCAAAAAAGATTCTTTCCACCGGCATCACAGAAGCTGAGGCCATTGAGCGGGCCAAAGCGGGCGATGCCGAGTCTTTCGAGGCCCTCTACGGCCTGCACAAAAGGCGCGTCTACTCGCTTTGCCTGCGTATGACGGGCAATACCGCCGAAGCCGAAGACCTTACCCAGGAAGCCTTCCTGCAGCTGTTCCGAAAGATTGCTACTTTTCGCGGAGAGTCTGCTTTCTCAACTTGGTTACATCGTCTCGCCGTAAATGTGGTTCTAATGCATTTAAGGAAAAAGGGGCTCCCCGAAGTTTCGCTCGAAGAGAGCATGGAGCCTCAGCAGGAAGACGGCCCGAAGAAAGACATCGGCGCGCGCGACAACGTGCTCGCCGGATCGATCGACCGCGTGAACCTTGGGCGTGCGATCGAAAGTCTGCCTCCGGGCTATCGCATCATTTTTGTTCTGCACGACGTGGAAGGGTACGAACACAACGAAATTGCCGAGATGATGGGCTGCTCCATCGGGAACAGCAAGTCGCAGCTCCACAAGGCAAGAATGAAGTTAAGGGATCTGCTGAAGTCGAACAGAGCCGAAAAGGCCGCGAGGCGATAGCAGAGAGGAAAAGAGCCAGCCATGGGCGAACACGGTACGGCAGCTGGTCTAAAACGGGGAGAAGTTGTGATGACGTGCGCGGAGTTTCAGAAAGTATTGCCCGACATTATCGATAAGGGCGGCAGNNCGTCGAGCGCGAGGGCTTGGCCAAACCTCAACAGGCCAAACGCAGCATCTAAATTCGGTTCTTACGCCCGCTGCACGCCAGCCACGCAGCGGGCGATTCTCCACCTTCTGCTCCTTCCGGAATTCCCTTCGCTCTCCTGAATTGCACCTCTGTCGCGGCTGGCCTGCTCGCGATGCTAAAATCCTTTCACCTCCACAGTTCAGGTTGATCTTGAATCCCTCGACCTCCAGTCCCCTTCACGCGCGATGGGTATGCCTCACCGGCTTCATGGGCGCGGGCAAATCGACTGTCGGCGCGCTTCTTGCCGAACTCCTGGGCTGGCGCTTCGTGGATCTCGATACCGAAATCGTGAAGCAGGAAGGCCGCAGCATCGCCGAGATATTTACGACTGTCGGCGAGCCGCAGTTCCGGCACATCGAGTCTGCAGTCTTACAAGCCTATCTCCGCGCCGAAGTGGCCCCGGCGGTGATCGCGTTGGGTGGCGGAACATTTATCCAGGCTGGCAATCGGGCCTTGCTCCGCGAACACCACGCCAAAACCGTTTATCTCGAAGCCGATTTCGATCTTTTACAGGGCCGCTGCTGCACTGAAGAAGGCACCCGGCCTTTAATGCAAGATCCCATAAAGTTCCGCGACCTTTTCCAGCAGCGACGTCCAATCTACAGCCTCGCGGATCTCACTGTTTCTACAGCAGGCCGCTCTGCGGATGTGATCGCCGCCGAAATCGCCACTAACCTCGAACCGAACCATGCAAGGCCGGCAGTATCCGACTAGTTGCTGTTTCGCCGCCCCAAGCTGGGGTACCGTAGTTGAGTTGTATTGGAGGATTCGTGCAGCCGTTGTCCCGCTCTATCCGTTGCGCTCTCGTGCTGGTGTTATGTACCTCTCCCCTTCTTGCAAAATCCAAGGAGAAAGATTTCAAGGTCATTGATTCCGGCAAGTATGGAATTTTCGTCAGCGGTTCGCGTGTCGGCACCGAGACGTTCAGCATCGAACAATCCGCTACCGGCAGCAATACGCACTGCGACCTCACTATCGACCAGGGTGGCAGCAAGATCGAGCAGCGCTCCGACATGCAACTCGCCGCGAACGGCGATATCTTGCACTACGAATGGAAAGAGCTCAGTCCTGGCAAAGCCTCCAGTGTCGTCGTTCCTGACGACAAGTTCCTGCTTGAGCACCTTTATAGCGGCGAGAAGACGAAGCCTTTCGACCGTCCCTTTCTGATGCCCGCTTCCACCGTCATTCTTGACGACTTCTTCTTTACGCACCGCGAATTACTGGCGTGGCGCTACATCGGTCAAAGCTGCAAGCCCACTGACAAGCAGTGCAATATGCCGAAAACGAAGTTCGGCGGCCTCGTGCCACACACCGCATCGCCCATCACGATCAGCATTGAGTACAAGGGCATCGAGAAAATTAATATCAAGGGCACCGAACTCTCGCTGCGACGCTTCGATCTTGACGTTGATGATGTCATCTGGTCTATGTGGATGGACGACAACTACAAACTTCTGCGCATCCTCGTCCCCAGCAGCAATACCGAAGTCTTGCGCGACTGATTCCTGCTTTACCAGTTGCACTTTGTTCTGGTGGATTGCTCCTTCGGCAACGACCCACAGCGCCATTCCGTCTGCTCCGGATGTTACAATCCAACCCAAATCATCATGGCAGACAAGAAAATTCCCATCGGTATTTTGGGCGCCACCGGCATGGTCGGGCAGCGCTTCATTCAACTGCTCGAAGGTCATCCCTGGTTCGAAATCGTGTGGCTTGCCGCCTCCGAACGCTCCGAAGGTAAAAGCTATGCGGAAGCGGTTCGCTGGCGTATGAAAACCAATCTTCCCGAACGCATCGCGAAGATGCAGGTCTCCCCAGCCGATCCTGCTAACGCCCCGAAGGTGATTTTTGCCGCCCTCGATTCCGGCCCCGCCAAAGAGCTTGAGCCTCTGTTTGCCAACACCGGCTGCGCGGTGGTAACGAACTCATCCGCCTTTCGCATGTATCCCGATGTCCCGCTGGTAATCCCCGAGGTCAATCCCGATCACATCGCGGTAATCGAACGCCAGGCTTCGCGCAAGAAATCCGGCGGTTACATCGTCACCAATCCCAACTGTTGTGCGATCGGTTTGGTGATGGCGTTGGCTCCGCTCCATCAGAACTTCCACATCCAGAAAATTTTTGTCAGCACCATGCAGGCCGTAAGTGGCGCCGGGTATCCCGGGGTTCCTTCACTCGACATCCTTGGGAACGTGATTCCCTACATCAATGGAGAAGAGCCCAAGCTCGAAGCAGAAACCAAAAAGCTGCTCGGCACCAACGACCCCGGCGGCATCACCGATGCTCCATTTGCGATCACTGCGCACTGCAACCGCGTTCCCGTCGAGGATGGTCACACTGAGTGTGTGTCGTTGAGCTTAGCCAAGAAGGCGAGCGAGAGCGATATTCTTGCCGCATGGCGCGGGTTCACCGGCGTTCCCCAGCAACTCGCACTTCCCTCTGCTCCTCCACAGGTTTTGATCTACGACGAGCGCCCCGAGCGTCCGCAGCCCCGCTTCGACGTCGATGCTGGCGGCGGCATGACCACGACCATCGGACGCCTGCGCCCCTGTGGCCTCCTNNACGCGCGATGATCGTAATGAAGTTCGGCGGGACATCGGTGGAAAGTGCCGAGGCAATCGAGCGCGTCGCCAGCATCGTAGAAGGGCGTCTCGATCGTCGCCCAGTCGTGGTTGTGAGCGCCATGTCGAAGGCCACTGACCAATTGCTATCGATGGCTGCAGCCGCTGGATCGGGCGATAAAGATAAGTCTCTGGCCCTCTGCCGGGCTTTGCGCGAGCGTCATGCCAGCGTGGCGGCGAAACTCGTCGGCAACATCACCGATCCCCTGCACGCTTCGATCGCCGCTGACTACGACGCCCTCGACCAACTCCTCGAAGGCATCTGCGCCGTCGGCGAACTCACCCCGCGTACCCAGGACAACGTTGTCGCCTACGGTGAACGTATCAACAGCAAGGTCGTCGCCGCCGGCTTTGCCGCCCATGGCATGAAGGCTGTGCACGTCGATGCTCGCGACTTGATCGTCACCGATAACACCTTCGGTCGCGCCATCCCGCACACTCATGAAACCAATCGCCGCTTAGCTGCCCGTTTGCGGCCCATCGTGGAATCTGGCGCCGTGCCAGTGCTCGGCGGATTCATCGGCAGCACACCCGAAGGCATCACCACCACCATCGGCCGCGGNNGAAGAGGCCGCCGAACTCGCCTACTTTGGGGCCAAAGTTCTGCACCCCGCGACGGTCCTTCCTGCCATCGAAAAAAATATTCCCGTTTACGTTCTCAACTCGCGCAATCCGACGAATGAAGGAACCAAGATCGTTTCGCGTGCTCCGCAGTCGAAGAACCCCTTCAAAGCCATCGCGGCCAAGAAGCGCATCACCGTCATCGACGTCGTTGCCGCTCGCATGCTCATGGC
>PLWX01000251.1 GCA_003151155.1 Acidobacteriaceae bacterium | reverse complement strand
ATGACCAGAAATGTATCCGCATCCGGAGAAATTCGTTTATAGGTCATCCTAGCGCGACGATATTTCCGTGCACTCTCGGCGAGCTAGTTTTTCAACAGCTACAGCCCTTACCACTCACAATCCTGCCAGACCGGGGTTACTTGCGGTATGGCGACTTATAGACAGTTACACTTCTCGGGCATCGGCAAGTCACCCGCCTTCGTTGACCTGCCCGTTTCAGCGCATCGAGAAGGGCCATCCGACGAGCGGAGAGACGCTGGCCGCCCGAGTACAAACACTTCCCCGCGCTTTGGAAAGGCGCCGACCCCGACATCCTCATTCTGAAATAGCAAAGAACGCCTGGCTGCCACGATTCATAAAATGGTCAGCGCGTTCGGACGAATGTCAGGGCCAGCACCCGAGCTGGCTCTACTTACTTTTCAGTCCATCTCGGTAGGCCATCGCTTCGAGTTCCACGCGAATGGCGTCGGCGACGGGGATGACGGGACGAGCTTCGAACGTGAAAGCAGGCAACATTGAACAGAATTTATGCACTTCGAGTGGGTCGTCACACTCCATCAACATATACCCGCCCCAATCACCGACGCGGATGACGAACGACTCGATTTTGAAACTGGCGGGAGCTTTCCACGGGCTGAAGACCTCCAAAATTCTCTTCTGTGCATTTTCGTACTCGATGGGCGTGCCCTGCGGACGTTCCTTCCAAGTGATCATGTACTTCATGATTTATCTCCCCTTTCGCATTTTTGTGACGTTCTGCCCCGTCGCTTACGGTATCGCAATTTCGCAACACCTATTATTCGCCAACGAATAAATTTCCGAGTGTATGATCGCTGTCGTTCTTGTGAGTCAAGCAGGAAGTTTCGGTCGAGTAGCATTTACCACTCAATCCGTGCGACAGGAGGCCCTGATGTCGAGGTCTGGAACGTTCTTGATTCTGTGCGTGCCTGCTGTTCTCGCCGTGTCTCTGCTTTGGCCGCAAACTTCGACCGCGCAGGCCGCCTCGCCTCAACTCTCGGATGCCCGCACCGCGTGTGCTTCCGACGTGCAGAAGCTTTGCCCAGGTGTACCTGCCGGTGGTGGGCGAGTCCTTGCCTGCCTCAAACAGCACCAGGACCAAGTTTCGGATGGCTGCAAACGGGCCATCCTTAGCGCCATGGGGAAATCGAGCGGCGATGCGAATTCTGCCGCCAGTCCGGCTCCCCCGGCGGCCAGTCCAGCGCCCGCGGCGCCGGTTGAGCACCGCAACGACGCTGGTTCTGCGTCAACTGGGCCATCCAGTCCGGCGAGTAAATCGAGCTCGCCGAGTGGACAAAAGAGCCACGCTTCCGCGACTGCTCCAGCCGGCTCGGGAGAGCATTACTTCTTGATGAAGCAGGTCAAGATCATCGACCAGGGCCNNAAGGACTGGCAATTCAAGGGCTGGGTAAATGTGGGCGTGGCCGAGGGCGGATGTTTTGGCGACTGGTTCTCGGTGGTTGGAGTCGCCAACAGCCCCGACAACTCCACCGAGCTGCAGATTCTTCCACAGTTCACATGGCAGTACATCGACGATCCAGCCGGGCAGCGGCAGATGCAGACACAAAACCAGAACGACGTGAAGTTCGGCATGAAGGCATGTCCGGTTCGCGCGCCGGTCCGGGCAGAGGAGTTCCTGCGTCACGACATGGTGCCGAAATGTACGAAGGCGTGCAAGAACACCACCGTCGTTTCGGCTGAGCCGTTCCCGGAACTCGAGGCGATGGTCCGCCACCAACTCGGGATGCCCTCCGCGGCTAGCCAAGGCAACACAGGCAACACTCGGGTTGACGCCGCTCGCCTGCGGGTCGCTTTCGAGGACGACAAAGGGCAACCGGCCGAGGGATGGATGGCCGTGGCCATTGTGGTGCACACCATGCCGGCCGGCGGTCGTGGCGCGGCTTATGATTGGCACGCCGTGAACGTCTTGTTTTTCCATGCTCCTAAAGGCAAGCTCGATGCCAATGACAAGCTCTTCAAGATGATCGCCAGCAGTATTCATCCCGAGCCGGAGTGGCAGAGATGGAGCAACGGCGTCATAGCCTCCCTGTACCAGAAGAAGCAGGAGGAACTGGCGAAGCAGGCGGCGATCATCGCTGCATTCCGGCAGCACGTCGCCGACGTCATCAACGGAGTCACGGCAAATCAGATGGCTGGCGCCAACCAAGCCGCTTTTGGCCAGGACCAGCTCATCCGCGGTGTGCAGACTTTCCGCGACCCGGCGACAGGAGGAAAGTTCGAACTCAGCAACCAGTTCGACCATGCCTGGCTCAACGGCGCCAATGAGTACGTGATGAGTGACGACCCGAACTTCAATCCGAACGGCAAGCTCAACGGCAACTGGAATCAATTAGAGGTGGTGCGGCCTCAACCTTAAGCGACTCTGAAACACATTCCTGCCCACCGTTACTCGTTGTGGTACCAGTCCGAAGCGTGGCGCGAATGCTTCGAAACGGATCGCCTTGGCAAGAAGTCTGTTTCGCTCGACAGTGAGCAATCTTGCACAGACAGACGCGGGCTGTGCGCCGTACTCTCCGTCAACTGTTAGCGCAAGATCCTTGGCAATCGACCTCCGCTCGCACACTGGATCACCTTTATCCCTGGTCAAGGATTTTGCATGACCTGCAGCTCCAACCAGCGAGGCTGTCATGCATTCACCGTACGGAATGGGTCTCCAGGAAAACTGCGCCGCGTGCAATCTCTGTTCCGATGGCTTCTTCTGCCATCTGCCAAAGCCTGAACTGGAGGCCTTCCAGCGCATCAAGTTCACGCTTGCCTATCCTTCCGGTGCAACCCTTTTTCTCGAAGGACAACAATGCCGAGGCATCTACATCCTATGCAAGGGACGCGTGAAACTGTCGACGAGTTCGCGCGAAGGACAAAGCATCATCGTCCGGATCGTAAAGCCCGGCGAGGTATTAGGCCTGAGCGCCACCGTGTCCGCATCGCCGCACGTTACGAGTGCCGAGACCGGCCAGCCCTGCCAGCTGAACTTCGTGAAGGCCGCGGATTTTCTTCACTTCCTCAGGGGGAATGGTGAGGCGCGCATGCATGCCGCAGTCCACCTCAGCAGCGAATGCGCGCACGCCTATCAGCAGTTCCGTTCATTCCTGACGAAGTCCGCGCCGGAACGAATCGCGCGTTTGATTCTCGATTGGTCGCAGGACGATTCCGGAACAGTCACTGCCCACGGGATCAAGATTTCCTTGACCCACGATGAGATCGCCCAGATCGTGGGCGTATCGCGAGAGACAGTCACCCGCACCCTCGCTGATTTCCGCAAGCGACAGATCGCCGAACTGCACGGCTCGACTTTGGTCATCCAGAACATGCCCACTCTGCAACGCATCGCCGCCGACTAGCGCACCGGCTTTTCAAAACCGTCAAATTCCGAGTTGCCGACAGCCGGTCACGGTCGATCCGGGTTATAAAAGACGGATGAGAGCGGAACTGCTGCGATTTAACGGCGCTGTGGAACGAGATCCAGCGATCGATGCGTGGTTGCAAAGTCATGCAGGTGAATTGGGAGACATCGCGCAGCGGTGGTTTGAGGTGATGCGACGATGTGGGGACGAAGTCCGGGAGCTTTTGCATGACGGGTGCCCGGTTGCATGTTTAGGAGATGCACCGTTCGGCTACGTCAATGTATTCACCGCACACGTCAACGTGGGATTCTTTCACGGCGCAGCGCTGCGAGATCCGGCGCGTTTGCTGCAAGGCACCGGCAGGTTTATGCGCCATGTGAAGTTGAGGCCGGGAACGGCCACAAACGAAACAGAACTGAGGAGGCTCATCGACGCGGCATGGGAGGATATCAAGGCACGCGTCGAGCACGGCTAGGTCAGAGGAACGTGTGGCGAGGGCGACGCGAATGCGAACTACAAGCTATTCTGGTTGGCTTCGGATCATGAAATTCCACCCCAGTCAAAACACGGTTGACGTTCTCACGTACTCGCCGTTTCTCAATTCATACATGACCGATGACCCGAATCAGTTCACGATCTACTACAGCAATCCGCAATTGGGGGGCACTTCAGGGACCGTGAGCGGACTGGTACGAGACGTGAACACTTGCGCGCCGATTCCCGGCGCTACACTATCGGTCCAGGGCTTTACCACCAGGAGCGACAGCAACGGCCACTACAGCTTCACTTTGCCGGCCCCTGGCAGTGTCTCGGTTCAAGC
>PLWX01000229.1 GCA_003151155.1 Acidobacteriaceae bacterium | reverse complement strand
CCGCGGCAGGCGGCGCAGGCGCGACTTGGGTTGCAGGTGCAGCCTCAGGCGCGCTGCTTACTGGAGCGGGCGTGACGGCAGTCGCCGGAGGCGTGGTGGCTTGCGCACCGGGGGCAGGTGCGGCTGCGACGGGAGCAGTGTTGGACGGGTCGGTATTGCTGTTCGGCGTCTGTGCAAACCCTAGCGCGACCAGCAAGGCCGGCAGAACGATCAGCAGGAATACTCTTTTCATGGAGTCCTCCAAGGAGTTCCGCCTTGCGGCGGTTCGGAATTTCGTTTGGGATTTGCTTTGCTTCTGATTCGGATGTCGAACTCTAGCGGGTGCCGGATTCCGGCCTGAGAACTTAGAGCATCCCAAATGAAACCACATAACTTTATGAGGAACAGGTCTTGCCGTCTGTTCCATAACGCTCACATTTGAGCTAATCAATACCTGCCGCACGTTTTGGGTACACGCAGACATAGGTCTGCGTAAGTCAGCTTGTAGGAAGATACGGTCACTCCCGAGTAACGGGCAACTCTTCCCTAATCTTGTAAGGGAATGTTTGTCGACCAACAGGGATTTATCGCAACTCTGGTCTACACTGAGCCGTTTGTGGCAACGAACAATCTCGCTAATATGAGATGCATGCCAGAGACCCCAGAACAGCAGCTAAAGGGCTTTATCGCTAAGTTCGATCCCGGTATGGGCAAGCAGATTCGCGAATGCAGGTCAGCGATGCGCAAGCGCTTCCCGACAGCGAACGAACTGGTGTATGACAACTACAACTTCTTCGTGATTGGCTATTGCACGACAGAGCGCCCCTCCGATTGTGTCGTATCGCTGGCAGCAAATTCCAAAGGAATAGGTCTCAGCTTCTATCACGGGGCCACTCTCGCTGATCCGCACCGGATATTGCAAGGCAGCGGGAATCAGAACCGATTTGTGAGGCTCGATGGGGTGGCCACCCTAAGCAGGTCGGCAGTTCAGGAATTGCTTGATGCCGCCGAGGCGCAAGCTGATCCGCCCTTCGTCAAAGCAGGTAGAGGCAAGTTGATCATTCGTTCGATCTCCGAAAAGCAGCGACCGCGACAGTAACAGTGTGCGGAAACTCGCGTGAAGTCGCGTAGTGTTGACCGACTCTCAGCGGTTGCGTGATTCAGCCCGGATCACGGGCAAACCGGCAGTAACCGCCGTGAACGGAGGGACAAAGGCTGGCTGCCAAAAATTTTCTTATCGAGTGTGAGGTCACGCTGGCTGCGGATTCGATCCGTGAACAATTGTGCTTGCTCTGACACTTACAAACTGATTTAAGGATTATGAGAGCGCTGCTCCGCGCGAGTGAAGCAGCATAGCCAAGAATCGGCATCCCCCATGGGCGGAGCAGCGTGTCAAAGAGCTTTGCTCGGCGAAAAGCGGGCTGGAAATACGGGCTGGAAGCAGCGGTGATGATCACCGCAAGAACCCGCATCTTGCTGAAAAGAAATGGTAGGCACGAGGAGACTCGAACTCCTGACCTCTACCGTGTCAAGGGCCATCTGACCATTACGCTGAACAACTTACATCCCGTCTGCGGTAGCCTAAACACCCCGAAATACGCGTAAGCCGAACGTTCAACGGTACGGAGAACGGTACGGAGCTTTCCGGCGTGCTCTGTTTGTCAGGTCAGCGAGCCGAACAATAGCCCTCGATGAACATCGCGACTTCTGCTAATCCGACAACGTCGGCAGGCACCACGAGCATGTTGCTGGGTGACATAAGCCGAGTGAAGTGTCGTTCGATCTCCAGTGCCGAGTAACTCCCGATGTTTCCCCGACCGTCGAGGGCAACACCCTCGATATGCGAGTTTCCAGCCAGCTTCAGACGTACCCGGGCATTTGCCGCGAATTCCCTAGAGGCCACCTTGCAGATTCACCGTCGTGGTGTAGTGTGGTGACGACGATTTTAAAGAGGCAGGCTGCGATGAAGAGAAAAAAGGGAGAGCGAAGAAGCATGAAGACCAAGAGCGCATCTTTGGTCCGTGCGTCGATTAGCTTCCCGCCCGATCTCTACGAAACTCTCGAAAATCTCGCGAAGCAGAAAAAGGTGTCGCTTGCGTGGGTCGTGCGTGATGCAGCGGAGAAATACGTTGCAGACCGAACCGCCGAAACCAAGGAAGCAACACCAAGAACATGACCCGCCTCGAAGACCTCCAGCCCACCGCCGCAGTCCGAGGCATTTTGCCGGAGCAAGTTGTTACGGTGGTCAGCGTACAGTGGTTTGGCTCCGAGGCTCTGGAGCTGACCTACAAGGGACCGTCTGGCCGCGTTGCCAATGAGCTGCTCTATCGCCATGACGAGACGCGCCTCCAAGTCCTGGAGCACGGCCGCCCCTGGAGCTTTGACGGGGACGGGCATTTGTTCCGCCTCGTTTCGGAGGCGCATCGTATCCGTCTAGCGCACCTGTTCGACCCGGTGCTCGCAGTACACACTTCGCTTGTCGAACCATTGCCGCACCAGATCACGGCCGTCTACGAGGCCATGCTCCCACGTCAACCGTTGCGCTTCCTGCTCGCCGACGACCCCGGTGCAGGTAAGACCATCATGGCCGGATTGCTCATCAAGGAACTCATCGCACGCGGCGACTTGCAGCGCTGTCTCGTGGTCTGCCCAGGCAGCCTGGCCGAGCAGTGGCAGGACGAGCTTTACCGCCGCTTCCAACTTTCCTTCGAGATTCTGACGAATGACAAGCTCGAAGCGGCACGCACCGGCAACTGGTTCCTCGAAAACAACCTCGTTATTGCCCGTCTCGACAAACTCTCCCGCAACGAAGACGTACAGCTCAAACTCCAAGTCCCGGAATGCGGTTGGGACCTGGTAGTCTGCGACGAAGCTCACAAGCTCTCAGCCACCTTTTTCGGTGGCGAAGTCAAATACACGAAGCGCTATCACCTCGGGCAGCTCCTCTCGGGCCTCACGCGCCACTTCCTCCTGATGACCGCAACCCCCCATAACGGCAAGGAAGAAGACTTCCAGCTATTCATGGCGCTGCTCGATGGCGACCGTTTCGAGGGCCGCTTTCGTGACGGCGTGCACCAGGTGGAAATTTCAGATCTAATGCGCCGCGTGGTGAAAGAAAACCTGCTCAAGTTCGACGGCACGCCGCTTTTCCCGGAGCGCATTGCTTATACCGTACCGTATAAGCTTTCCGAAGCCGAGGCGCAGCTCTACAAAGAAGTCACTGACTACGTGCGCGAGGAGTTCAATCGTGCCGAGGCGCTTGCCAATGACAAGCGAGCGGGTACGGTAGGGTTCGCCCTCACCATCCTCCAACGGCGGCTCGCGTCGTCTCCCGAGGCCATTTACCAGTCGCTGCACCGACGCAGCGAACGCTTGCAAAAGCGCCTGCGGGAACTCGAAGTATTGCAACGCGGCGCGGCGGCCGAGGCCATCGCCGCCGCAAGTCCCGTGCTCGATGCCGAGGACGTGGAGGACCTTGAGGAAGCTCCAGATAACGAGGTGCAAGCTGCCGAGGAGGAAATCCTCGATCAGGCGACGGCGGCGCGCACCATCGGCGAGCTCAAAGCCGAAATCGCCACGCTCGGCCGCCTTGAAGCGCTGGCGCACGCGGTGCGCCGCAGCGGCGAGGACCGAAAGTGGCGCGAACTCGCCAGCTTACTTGGCGAGATCTTCACGCCTGCGGCCATTCCCAACTACACGCCCGGCGAGGCTTCCGCCATTCCGCCGCCCAAGCCTTCGCCCCGTCAGAAGCTCATTGTCTTCACTGAGCATCGCGACACGCTGAGCTACCTCGAAGCCCGTGTCACTACGCTGCTCGGGCGCAAGGAGGCGGTGGTTGTCATCCACGGTGGCATGGGTCGTGAGGAACGCATGAAGGCGCAAGAGTCGTTCAAGCATGACCCGGAGGTCCAGGTGCTCATTGCCACGGATGCTGCGGGCGAGGGCATTAACCTTCAGCGCGCGCACCTGATGGTGAATTATGACCTGCCATGGAATCCCAACCGGATTGAGCAGCGCTTCGGCCGCATCCACCGCATCGGCCAGACCGAGGTATGCCATCTCTGGAACCTGGTCGCCGAGGAAACACGCGAGGGCGACGTTTACCGCACATTGCTTGAGAAGTTGGAGCAGGCCCGCAAGGCTCTTGGTGGCCAGGTCTTCGACGTGCTCGGCAAACTCCAGTTCGAGGGCCGGCCGCTGCGGGACCTGTTAATTCAGGCTATCCGTTACGGCGAGCGCCCCGAAATTCGCGCCAAACTGACGCAAGCCATCGCCAACGCCGTTGATCGCCCGCAGCTCCAGAGCCTGCTCGAAGAGCGCGCTCTGGCGCACGACGTGATGGACGTTAGCCGTGTTGCCCGTGTGCGGGAGGACATGGAGCGCGCAGCGGCTCGCCGTCTGCAACCACATTACATCGAGTCATTCTTCCTCGAAGCTTTCAGCCAGCTCGGCGGCACAGTTCGCCAGCGCGAGACGCGCCGCTATGAAATCACCCATGTCCCGGCGCCGGTGCGCAACCGGGACCGCCTGATCGGAACGGGTGAACCGGTGCTGCCGCGTTACGAGCGCATCGCCTTTGAGAAGTCTCTGATCGCACCGCAAGGCGAGCCGCTCGCCGCCTTCGTCTGCCCCGGTCATCCTCTGCTCGATGCCACGCTTGACCTGACGCTCGACCGTCACCGCGACCTTCTGCGGCGGGGCACGGTGCTGATAGACGAGAGCGACCCCGGCACCACGCCGCGCGTACTTTTCTATCTGGAGCACGCCGTGCAGGACGCGAGCGTACTCAAGAATGGCGATCGCCGCACGATTTCCAAGCAGATGCTCTACGTGGAGCTGGATGCGACGGGCAACGCCCGCCACATCCACTATGCGCCCTATCTCGACTACCGCCCCATGCGGGACGACGAACCCGGCGTAGATGCGTTGTTGGCCCGCCCGGAGAGTGCCTGGATCACCCGCGACTTGGAGCAGAAGGCACTGGCGCACGCCATCGCCGAAGTGGTGCCGGAACACCTGAAGGAGGTGCGCGACCGGCGCAGCGCCTGGATCGACAAGGCCCGTGCTGCGGTAAAAGATCGGCTTACCAAGGAGATCGGTTACTGGGACCATCGCGCTCAGGACCTGAAGCTGCAGGAGCAAGCAGGCAAACCCAATGCCCGGCTCAACTCCCAGGAAGCAAGCCGCCGCGCCGACGACCTGCAAGCGCGACTCCAGAAACGCATGGGGGATCTCGATCTCGAAGCACAGGTCTCGGCGCTGCCACCTGTAGCGCTGGGCGGCTTCGTAGTCGTGCCAGCCGGACTGATTGCCCAGATGACAGGCCGCCCACTGGCTAAAACCACGCAAGCGGTAGACACTCAGGCCTCGGCTGCTCGCGCGCGGGCCGTTGTGCTGGAGGTCGAGCGCCAACTTGGCTTCGAACCCACCGACCGCGAATTTGAGAAGCTCGGCTACGACATCGAAAGCCGCGACGTGCGCACGGGCCGGATACGTTTTCTGGAAGTAAAGGGCCGCGCCTCGGGTGCCGCGACCATCACCGTCACGAAGAACGAGATTCTCTATTCCCTCAACAAGCCCGAGGATTTTATCCTGGCGATTGTTGAGTTTCTGGACGGGGATACACACCGTGTGCACTACGTGCGCCGGCCCTTCCAGCGTGAGCCGGATTTCGGGGTCACGAGCGTCAACTACGACTTTGCCGACCTGCTAACGCGGGCGGAGCACCCGGTGAAGGAAATGGACAGCGCATGACCTTCAAAAAGAAACTCATCGAAGTCGCCCTCCCGCTACCGGAGATCAACGACGCTTCGGCTTACGACAAGATGCCGGGCATTGGACCGCACCCCAAGGGAATTCACCAATGGTGGGCACGGCTGCCATTGCCAACGGCCAGAGCCATTCTCTTCGCTTCGGTAGTAGATGATCCAGAGGCGCATCCGGAGAAGTGGCCGACGGAGGAGGCGCAGAACGCCGAGCGCGAACGACTCTTCGGAATCATCCGCAAGATGATGGGCAAGAGGATGCACGAGCATCCCGAGGTCTATGCCGAGGCGCGGGCGGAGATGCTCAAGCACTGCGCCGGAAAGTTGCCGACGGTATTCGACCCATTCGCAGGTGGCGGCTCGATTCCGCTTGAGGCGAACCGCCTGGGCTTCGAGGCGCACGCGGGCGATCTCAACCCGGTGGCCGTGCTGCTCAACAAGTGCAACCTGGAGCTCGCTCCGCGGTGGATCGGCCATGCGCCTGTAAATCCCGAAGACCGCAAGTGCATCGGCGGCACAGATTCGTGGCGCGGTAACCACGGACTGGCGGCAGACATGCGGCATTACGGACGGATTATCCGCGAACGCGCTCAGGCGAAGATCGGCCATCTCTACCCGAAGGTGCGCCTTCCGAAGGACCAAGGTGGCGGAGAAATCAATGCGATCGCCTGGCTGTGGACAAGAACCATTCAGTGTTCTAACCCCGCGTGTGGGGCGCGTGCGCCACTGATTCGTTCATTTCGGTTGGTTCGCAAAAAACCCCGCTTCGTGATTGCTAAACCGAAGTTAGACCACGTTGCCAAGGCAGTTAGTTTCGAGATCGAGATTGGCGACGAGCCCGAAAAAGAAACCACGAGTGGCAAGGGGGCTAGGTGCCTTTTTTGCGGTACCTTTTTCAGCAAAGGGGAGGTTCGCGAACTCGCGCTAAAGTACGGCGTTGACGAGATACCGTTTGCTGTGGTGGCTGATGGCCCGCGTGGGCGAATTTATCTGCCGAGCACCGCAAGCCAAGTCCCCATAATCTCCGCACCCGATGTCCCGGATGTGGACCAACCGATGACCAACGATCGGCGATGGTTCTCGCCGCCGCTATACGGAATGCCGAATTTCAAGGATCTCTTCACTCCGCGGCAGTTGACGGCTATGGTGACTTTCAGTGATTTGGTAAAGGAGATTGGGCCAGATGTTGAACGAGATGCTTCCGTCGCGGGACTGTCCCCAGATGAAGCTGGTCTTTATGCCCGGACAGTAACAACATTCTTGGCGCTCGCGGTAGGTCGTTGCAGTGATTTCAACAACGCCTTGTGTCGATGGAAGCCCAGTGGCGAGCAGTTGATGCAGTTGTTCGGACGCCAAGCGATTCCAATGGTTTGGGACTTCGCAGAGTCAAACATCATGGGCGAGCGGGGTGTCTGTTGGCGCACCGCAGTGGGAATTTGCGCAGACGCCGTTGAAACCCTAATCGTGGGGAATGAGAAGCCTGGTCATGCCTCGCAAATCGACGCCGCCACAGGCGCAAATGGCATCACCAATCTTCTTGTAAGCACCGACCCGCCTTACTACGACAATATTGGCTATGCAGTTCTGAGCGATTTCTTCTACGTCTGGCTGCGGCGCACGATGGGTGTCCTCTATCGGGACCTGTTCAGTACACTGCTGGTACCGAAGTTGCACGAGTTGACAGCGTCGCCTGAACGTTTTGATGGTGACAAGGAAAAGGCCAAGGAGCATTTCGAGTCCGGCTTCCGAGAAGCCTTTACAGCCTTGCGCGAGAAGATGGACCCTCGCTTCCCGCTTACCGTTTATTATGCTTTCAAACAAGACGATGAAGAGAGCGATTCCGCCGAGGACGACGGCAAATCATTAGTAGATTTGACGACCGGTTGGGAGACATTGCTTGAAGCCCTGATATCCAGTGGGTTCCAGATCACTGCTACCTGGCCAGTACGAGCCTCCCAGAAGTGGCGGATGGTCTCGATGGGCACGAACGCACTCGCGTCGTACATCGTTTTAGCGTGTAGACCCCGCCCTGTCGATGCACCGCAGACCGACCGTCGCTCCTTTGTAGCCGAACTGAAGCGCGATTTGCCAGCGGCGCTCAGGCATCTGCAACAAGGCAACATCGCGCCCGTGGACTTCGCCCAAGCCGCCATAGGTCCGGGCATGGCGATTTACTCGCGCTACACTCGCATTCTCGAAAGTAGCGGCAATTCGATGACAGTACGCATGGCGCTCTCATTGATTAACCGGACGCTCACAGAGGTGCTCTCCGAGCTAGAGGATGAGTTCGACGCTGATACGCGTTGGGCCATCCCATGGTTCGAGCAGCATGGGTTTGGTGAGGGAGATTTCGGAGATGCTGAGCTGTTAAGCAAAGCCAAGGTCACTTCTGTTCCCGGCCTTCAGCAGGCGCGCATTATCCACTCCAAGGCAGGAAAGGTTCGTCTGCTCCGTCCTGACGAACTGCCACCTAATTGGGACCCGGCGACGGACAAACGATTGACGGTCTGGGAGATGACTCATCATCTATTGCGGCTCTACTTCCACGAAAAAGCCGGCGACATGGCGACAGCCGACCTGTTAAGCAAGCTCGGCAAGAACGGCGATTTAGCTCGCGATCTCGCTTATCAGCTATTCCACTTGTGTGAAAAGAAGAAACGATCGCAGGAGGCTCTGGCGTACAACGCGCTCGTCCTCGGCTGGCCGGAGATTGCGCGTCTGGCGCGCGACGGCGCCAAGCCGCAGCCGTCCCAAACCCAATTCTTCAGTTAGGAGTAACCCATGGCCATTACGAATCACGAACGTGTCGGCAAGGCGATGGACCTGCTGAAGCAAGGTCTTGGCCCTTTCGTTGAGCGCGAGTTCAAGAACTCTTATAAAGACAAGGCCGTTGCCGAGGCCACGCGCTACATGGGGGAAGACCGCCTCTTGGCCAAGAAGGCCATCGTTGAATGGGACGCGGCGGGACTATTGAAGGTCATGTGGGAATCCTGGAACGATGTCTTCCGCCGCACATTGGGACCGGCAGAGCGCAGCCTCGTAAGCGAACTGCGCGACCTCCGCAACAAGTGGGCGCACCAGCAGACATTTTCCAGTGACGATGCGTACCGCGCGCTTGACTCGGCGGGGCGGCTCTTAGCAGCCATCTCGGCCCCGCAGTCGGACGAGATCGAGAAGACGAAGATGGAGCTTTTGCGTCTTCGTTTCGACGAGCAGGTGAGAACCGAAAAGCGCAAAAGCGCCGGCACGGCGATCGAGAGCGCGTCCGCGGCCAACCTCAAGCCCTGGCGCGAAGTGATCACGCCGCACAAGGACGTGGCCAGCGGTCGCTACCAGCAGGCCGAGTTCGCCGCCGATCTATGGCAGGTCTACCTGGGCGAGGGGACGGACGAGTACAAGAAGCCGGTCGAGTTCTTCCGCCGGACGTACCTCACTGAAAGCCTCAAGCACATGTTGGTAGGCGCAGTGCAGCGCCTTTCCGGTCAAGGCGGCGATCCCGTGGTGCAGCTCCAGACCAACTTCGGCGGCGGCAAAACGCACTCGATGCTGGCGCTTTACCACCTCTTCTCGGGCACAGCCCCGAGCGAACTCACTGGCATTGACGCCGTCCTTCAGGAAGCAGACACCAAGAAGCTGCCAACGGCGAAGCGCGTCGTATTGGTGGGCAACAAGATCTCACCCGGCAACCCCGTGAAGAAGGCCGACGGAACAATGGTGCGCACGCTCTGGGGCGAGCTCGCCTGGCAGCTTGGTGGGAAAAAGGCTTTCGAGCGCGTCCGTGCCGACGATGAGAAGGCCACGAGTCCCGGCGACGTTCTGCGCGAACTATTCATTGAATACGGGCCATGCCTTGTCTTGATCGACGAGTGGGTGGCTTACGCGCGCCAGCTCCACGACCAGAGCGACCTGCCAGCAGGCGGCTTCGAGACACAATTTAGCTTCGCCCAGGTCCTCACAGAATCGGCCAAGTTGGCCAAAAATTGCCTGCTCGTTATCAGTTTGCCCGCATCGGACACCGCGGGCTCTCCCCACACCCAGGCCGATGACGTGGAGGTCGGCGGACAGCGCGGGCGCGAGGCATTGGACCGGCTGCGTAACGTTGTTGGCCGCGTAGAGGCTTCGTGGCGCCCGGCGACTGCCGAAGAGGGTTTCGAGATCGTGCGCCGGCGGCTATTCGAGCCGCTTGCCGATCAGGCGCAGTTTAAGGACCGCGACGTGGTAGCGCGAGCCTTCGCCGAGCTTTACCGGACCCAGCACCAGGAGTTTCCGCCTGAATGCCACGACGCCGATTACGAAAAGCGCATCAAGGCAGCCTATCCGATTCACCCAGAGATTTTTGACCGCCTTTACACCGACTGGTCCACGCTCGTGAAGTTCCAGCGCACGCGCGGCGTGCTGCGTCTGATGGCTGCGGTGATTCACAGCCTGTGGGAGAAGGGCGACAAGAATCCGCTGATCCTGCCTGCGAATATTCCTATCGACGATCCGCGAGTCCAGTTCGAGCTTACGCGCTACCTCTCTGACAACTGGGTGCCGATCATTGAAAAGGATGTCGATGGCCCCAGCTCCCTGCCATTGCGCCTTGATGGCGAAGTGCCTAACCTTGGCAAGTTCGCCGCCTGCCGGCGGGTGGCCCGTACGATCTATCTGGGATCTGCGCCCACGGCGACCGCCGCTAACCGGGGCGTCGAGGATCGGCGCGTGAAGCTTGGGTGCGTGATGCCGGGTGAATCTCCTGCGGTGTTTGGCGACGCCCTGCGAAGACTCGCCGCCGCTGCAACCTATCTTTATCAGGACGGCCCCCGCTACTGGTATTCAACGCAACCCACTGTTACCAAGCTCGCCGAGGACCGGGCGGAGCAACTTAAGCGAGACCCCGACAAGGTTGTCCAGGAGCTTGATAAGCGCCTGCGAGCCGACCTGCGCAAGATTGGGCACTTCAATCGCATCCACCCGATGCCTGGCACCAGCGCGGATGTGCCGGACGACCTTGACGCGCGACTGGTGGTTCTTGACATCGACCACCCCTACACCAAAGAGACTGACAACGCCGCCGAGACGGCGGCCAAGGCAATCTTCGAGACGCGCGGTACCACGCCTCGCCTTTACCGAAACACGCTTGTCTTTCTTGCGGCAGACAAAACGCGGTTGCAGGACCTGGATGAGGCTGTGCGAAAATTCCTCGCCTGGGTATCTATCCTCAATGAACAGAAAACGCTCGACCTCTCGCCGCACCAGGTGGCGCAGGCGGAGACGCAGAAGACGGCCGCCGACGGCGTTGTGACCGCCAGACTTCCCGAAACGTACCAGTGGTTGCTTGTGCCGACGCAGGCGAACCCGCAAGCCCCTGTGACGTGGCAGACGATCCGCCTGTCAGGGCAGGACGCGCTCGCTGAGCGCGCCAGCAAAAAGCTCAGAAACGATGAATTGCTTGTGGTCAGCTTCGCCGCCTCGCGCCTTCGCATGGAGATGGACCGCGTGCCGCTGTGGCGCGGCAACCATGTCGCGATCCGCCAGCTCGTTGAGGATTTTGGTCGTTACCTCTACCTGCCGCGTTTGCAGACCAGCACCGTTCTCTTGAATTCCATTCGCGCGGGGCTGGCCTTGTTGACGTGGGAGCAGGATGCCTTCGCCTACGCCGAGAATTATGACGATTCTGCAAGTCGCTATCGCGGACTTCACTCCGCAGCTCAGATTTCTGTCACTAGCGACGATGCTGGTCTGCTCGTGAAGCCTGAGGTGGCCGGACGGCAGATCGATCAGGAGACCGCCCCGTCGGCTCCGGTTGGCGCGGACAGCGGCAGTGCAATATCACCCACACATGGGACGGCGCCACCGGCAACTCAACCGTCCGGGCCGATGCAACCGCCGAAACCCAAGCGCTACCACGGCACGGTGACCCTTGATCCTGCGCGGGTCGGACGTGATGCCGGCAGAATCGCGGATGAGGTTGTTACTCATCTCGTCGGGCTGGTTGGATCATCGGTGCGCGTCACGCTGGAAATCGAAGCCGAGATCCCGGTTGGCGCACCCGACAACGTCGTGCGAACGGTCACGGAAAACAGCCGAACACTGAAGTTCGCGGGCAACAGCGGCTTCGAGACGGATTAGAGAGAGATGATGACCGAAAATGTTTAGCTGATTCATGCCGAGGACTTCGATGCAGCTCAGTCCGAGCAACTCGTGTTCTCTTTCGCTCAAGGAAACCAGCATGCTTATCCTCGGAGCCATGCGCGGCGAGACGCGCGCCTCGTGAACGTAATACTGCCGGCACTCTACCGCATCGACGAGAAAGAGAATGGTAATGCCGTCCGGCAAGTCTCCGCTCCTTTATGGCGTGGCGAAGCGACAGTTGAAGCCTTTGAGAAGAGCCGTGTTCGCGGGTTCACAATCACGCGAGCCGATGGATCGCCCCCTGTTCTTCTTGTGACAAATACTGCGCAGCCAAGCGCTGAATGGACCCACGCCATCAGATTGCGCGATGTTGAATTTGACCACACCACGGCCACAACTCTCGACCTCTCGGAAGGCAAGTGGGTCAAGCACCCGCAAGAGCTCCCTAAGTTCTCCGAATTGGCCGAGTATGAGGGCAACGTCGCAGATGTGCGGGAATCGTGGATAGACTCCTTTGCATACAAACGAGAGGATACTGAACGCGCTATTGAAGGACTGCGCCCACCGCAGCTGGGATCGATTTACGCTGTTCAGGCTCATTGGACGGAGAATGCGGACGCTGCGACTGTCGTACTTCCAACCGGGGTCGGGAAGACAGAGACGATGCTTTCGCTTCTCGTGGTGGAGCGATGCGAACGTCTCCTGGTCGTCGTTCCGACCGACGCTTTACGCACTCAGATTTCAGAAAAGTTCCTGCTGCTTGGCCTTCTAAAGACGCCGCGTTTCCGAGTTGTTTCGGACGAAGCGAGGTACCCGGTAGTCGGCACACTAAACAGACGTCCGGTTAACACCGGCCAGGTAGACTCCCTGTTTCGGAAATGCAATGTCATCGTGACCACGATGCCACTGGCAAGTCAATGTCAGCCTGAAGTGATGCAGCGAATGGCTGAACTCTGCTCGTGCCTTTTCATCGACGAAGCGCATCATGTCGCTGCTCCGACATGGAAGGGCTTCAAGGATGCCTTCGAGAAGAACAGAATTGTCCAATTCACGGCAACGCCCTTCCGCAATGACGACCAGCCGATCGGCGGAAAGCGGATCTTCACCTTCTCGCTTCGTCATGCGCAAGAACATGGATATTTCAAGGAGATTCACTTCAAGCCCGTAACGGAATTTGACCCCGCCAAAAAGGACGCCGCTATCGCGGAGGCTGCTGTTGAGCAACTCCGCGCAGATACCGCTCTCGGGCACATTCTTATGGCGCGTGTCGGGAGCGTCGCGCGCGCTGCGGAAGTGTTTGAATGCTACCGCGGATACACGGAGTTTAACCCCGTACAGATTCACACGGGCATCACGTCAAAAGCGGAACGCGACGACATTCGCAAGAAGTTGCTATCTGGACACTCTCGCATCGTCGTGTGCGTCGATATGCTCGGTGAAGGCTTCGACCTACCGGAATTGAAGATCGCCGCTTTTCACGATATCCGGAAGACGCTTGCCGTCACGTTGCAGCTTGTCGGCAGATTCACCAGAGCCAAACCCCACCTCGGCAACGCCACGTTCGTGGCGAACATAGCCGATCTGGAGGTCAAGGATGAACTGAAGCGGCTATACCAACATGACAGTGATTGGAATTCACTCCTGCCCCTATTGAATGAACGGGTCACGGAAGGCGAGTTCAACCTGTGGGAGTTTCTCGGTGGTTTCCAAGAGCTTCCAGAAGAAATAACCTTGCGGAATGTGCGTCCAGCGATGAGCACCGTGGTCTATCGCACAAGGTGCGCGGCGTGGACGCCAGAGAGCTTTAAAGAAGGCATCGCAGGGTACGATTCGTTAGATAAGGTCTACCACACTCTTAATCCGCAGGAGAATACTCTCGTCATCGTCACCACGCGACGGGTCTCCGTTGACTGGGCGCAAATTGACGAGATTCACAACTGGGACTGGCAACTGTACGTCTTGCATTGGGATAAAGCGAGGGGCGTGTTGTTCATCCACAATTCCAGCAACGCAGGTTTTTTCAAAAGACTTGCCGAGGCCGTCGCTGGAGAGGACGTTGAACAGATACGCGGGCCAAAAATCTTTAGGTGTCTGTCTGGTGTGAACCGTTTGAAGCTACAAAATGTTGGCCTGCTGGAGCAACTAGGACGGCTGATCCGTTACACAATGCGTGCGGGAAGCGACGTAGAGCCTGGCATGTCAGAAGCTCAGAAGCAGAAGGCGATCAAAGCGAACCTTTTCGGCCAGGGATTTGAGAACGGACACAGATCATCAATCGGGTGTTCCTACAAAGGACGTATCTGGTCGTACAGGACAAGTAATCTTCTTAATTTGACGACATGGTGCCGCGGAGTGGGCGAGGGACTCCTTAACGAGTCCCTCGATCCCGAGGAAGTGCTACGCGGAACGTTGGTACCCACATTGGTATCTGAACGGCCGAAGAAGATGCCGATTGCCGTGGAGTGGCCGGACATTTTCTATAAGGAACCAGAGCAAGCATTCTCGTTTCAGATCGACGGCGTTATCGTTTATCGCCACGACGCCGACCTGATGCTTGTCGAACCAGCGGACGACGGCGCTCTGAAGTTCGCGATCTCGTCAAGTTCGGCGAGCGCACATTTCGAGCTCACGCTGTTTGAGAAAAACGGCGCTCCCGATTACTCGGTTCGGGCGGTAGACGCGCCAAATGCGATCATCAAATACCGCAGCAAATCGATGCAACTTAGAGAATTTTTCGAAAAGGAGCCCCCGACCTTCTGGTTTGCCGATGGATCATCACTTTCGGGAATCGAGTATGTGGCACTCAGAAGGCAGCCGGACCCGTTTCCCAAGGCGCGAATCGAGGAGTGGAACTGGACCGGTACAAGCATTCGCGTCGAATCGCAAGGAGTTGAAAGAAAGCCAGAGGCGATTCAGTACCGTGTCGTCGCGGAGATGAAAAAGAGGGGCTTCTCTGCTGTCTTGGACGACGACGATCACGGTGAAGCGGCGGACGTCGTCGGAATCGCGGAGAAAGATAACCACGTCGAAGTGGAGTTCTGGCACTGCAAATTCGCCTTAGCTGACAAGCCAGGAAGCCGAATCAAGGAACTCTACGAGGTATGCGGGCAGGCGCAAAAGAGCATCCGATGGTTGGAAAAGCCGAGGGATCTTTTTACGCACCTAATGCGGCGGGAGCCTCGTCGGTACCAAGGAAAAGAGGCCACACGTTATGAAGTAGGTACCGAAAAGGATTTGCTGCGCATCCGCGAAAAGGCTGACAGACAGCAAGTGCTGCTACGAGTTGTCATTGTGCAGCCGGGTCTGTCCAAAGCTGCGGTTTCGCAGGAGCAGTTGGAATTGCTCGCCGTCACCGAGAACTACCTACTGGAGACGTTTGCGGTGCCGTTCGGCGTTGTGGGGAGCGCCTAAGTTAGGATTTTTGTATATGGGGTAGACCCAACAGTCGTGTCACCAGGGGCCATTTGGCGGTAATCGCACAGCGGCAATGCCAGAAGGCACTCGTTACATTTCGGAAGTTGGGGTTTTTTGCATAACCACCGTTTCCGCCCCGAGCCCGTTTCGTCGCTTGCCGATCTCCAGCCGCAGGAAACCGCCGACCTTAAAGCCTGGCGTCACATTCGCACCGCTGACGATCCCGCCCGCTGATGCGACCGCTGTCCCCCATCGCCCCCTTTGCCGGTTGCCCTCAACAATCATGGGAATCTGACCGGGCAACGCCGGTCCGTCACCGGCGCACCGCCTCCACGTGGGAAAGGAACCTCGGAGCGGCGATTTGACCAACTTCGGCTCTCGGATAGTGGACGCAGCTGCTTCATGCTTGATCAGATCGCGGCTGCATTTGGTTCATAAGTCTGATTTCCAGGGCAGACCGAAACGCGTTTGAGATATGCGGATCCAGAAATCGGTTCAAACTCCTCAGGTCAGACCTAATCTGTCCTTCATCGTGTTCGTGGATGGTTCCCTGAATACACAGCCATGCACAGAGATGCGGCGTGTCTTGGACCAATGCATGATCGATCACGCTTTCGGCCAAGCGTTTCGCCTTCCTATCGTCGGAAAAAAAGCTTTGTCCCGTACGCTTTGCCCAAGCAATCGAAGACAGCTCCCCCTTACTAATCGCCAGTCGTCCCTCCAACGAAGCGACCTCCTGCAAATCCTCCAGTTCAATATCGCAGAAAATGATTTCGCCCGCAGCCATTCGGTCCCGTAGACGATTCCTGAGTTCGTTCCATTCCGGCGAATTTGCGCCGCGTTTGTGCAGGCACTCGTATCGGACAAATTGCGTCGAACTCAACGACATGCCAACAGCTCGCGCGTTTCGATACAACAACGGGCTTGCCAACACATTCCAGAGCGCGCATGTATCGGCAACATTGAGGAGCTTGAATGTGGAGTAAGAATTCACTTTTCGCCGCCTGCCGAGAATAGCGTGGTTATCTCCGACAGATCATCTTCTGAAATGAGCATCATCTCAGCAGCCCGAGCATGCGAGATATAACCATTCCTCAGGGCCTCCACGCATTCATTCACATAGTGGAAGGACAATCCCCGCTCAAGCAAGGCTGATTTTCGCTCGCGTGTCCTGCCAGATTCGTTCGCGATTTCCGGATCAATCTTCTGGTTGCGCGGCATCCCAATGCCCTTTAGTTCATCAAATCGCTGGCCGGTAATCACGCCGTATTCTTTCAGCGCGATGCGCAGCATCTGTGTGCTCACCGTCAGCTTTCCGGCCCAGAGATTGAGATCGGATTCCATCCATCCGTCTTCGCTAACTGCAATGCTTTTCAAGAATTCGGGAGGCACTAAATAATGCGAAGCGAACACATTGGCACGAACTTCCGCCAAGTTCGATCCATCATTACTGAATGACACATTGACTTCAGAGTCTTCCATGAGTGCATGCGCCAGTTCGTGTGCCGCCGTGAAGCGTTGGCGATAAAGGTCCTCGTGATAGTTGACCAAAATGCAGCGACCCGCGCTCGGATGCCAGATCATGACCCCGGAGATATTCGAATTGACAAGCTTCCGACGAAAAACATGAATGCCAATTCGCCGCAGATCCCTGAACAGGTCGGATGGGATTTCACCGTCCCCATATCCCAACTGCTTCCGCAGCTCTCGGGCGGCTTGTTCGCCATGTGCCTTGAAAAAGGATCCTTTCGGGGCGAAGGAAAAGGTATTTGTTTGCCGGCCAACGGTCTTCCAGAGCCAAGCTTCACACTCGCACAAATAAAGAAACTGCTGGACCGACCTTCGATCATCTTTGCTGAATGCCGTACCGTGCTTTCTGTACAGATTGTCCGTCTGCTCGAATGCGGCAAGTTTCTCCGTCGATATAAAGAACTTGTAATCGCAATCAAAAAAGTCCGCGAGGATGAGGACCTCATCCTCAGTCGGGTCGCCTGAACCGGCCAAGAGAACGGAAAGGCGACTGTCCAAAATTCCTGTCCCCGCTGCAATTTCACCGTCATCGACGGCCAAGTGTTCTTTGGAGCGGCGGAGTTTGTCGGCGAAAGCTGCACGGTCAAATGGCATTCAAACGAGTGTACAAGCGCTGGGAAGGCGCGTTCAAATCCCTAAATCGCTTCGCTCAGCTCCGCCGTACTTCGCCTTCCAGCGGT
>PLWX01000220.1 GCA_003151155.1 Acidobacteriaceae bacterium | reverse complement strand
TTGTAGGAAATTGTGTTTTCGGCAAAGACGAACGGACGGTCAACCGTCCATCCGAGAGTGCTCACACCCATGCCGAGGGTGGTCATGGAGTGCACGGCGTCGTAGCTGCCCTGGTCGAAGCTGACAAAGGATCCAGCGATCCGGCGGTTTGGGTTATAGCTCCACGAGGTCGGATCGGGCGTGGAACCGCCAAAGAATCCCGCGACCGCATGTTCGCTGACTTTGCGACCGATGTAACCGCCGTCGATGGTGTCGAGACTGCTGGCCCAGGGGAGATACATTCGTCCTACCCCTGCTACCCATTTGGAATTCGGGTTCGAATAATTCAAGCTCAGGTGATAGGTGCGGTTCATCAGGTCCTGCACGGTGGATTGCCCGCCCGACTGCGATTCGATTTTGCCGCGCCAGTAGCCGCTCAAATTCCAGTAGGTTCCGTTGATGCGGGTAATATCTCCGCGAAAAACAACGCCCAGTTCGGAGGAACTGGAGTGCACCTGCCCGCCGCTGAAGATTCCGCTATATTCCAATCCGATCCGGCCACGGGCACGATTGACTTCCGGCAACGGTGGGCGTGGTGTGTCATCGCGAACGTCTTCGTCCATCGGGTCGCCATCGGTGAAACTCACTACCGCGGGATACAGTCGGGAGTTGCTCAGGGTTCGCTTCGTCACGACGGTGGCCGCATCTTCCTGGTGCAGCGTGGCGACGTCCCCAATGACGAGTTCGCGCGTAGAGGAGATCACTTCGCAAACGGCCGAGTTGTTGGCGACGGAGATCACTTTCAATTCCGCCGTGACCGGACCGGCGACCTGTTCCTGTGCGACTTCGGACGTCGGGGAAGACGGAGGAGCAATGATCAAACGCATGTTCTCCGCCAAGCCTGCATTGCGGCCGGCGTCGATGTAAACACTGGCACCGGCAACATAACGAATGTGGAAGACGGTCTTTACCTCGTCTGCGGACTGTGCCTGACAGATCGTAGTGAATAACGCCAGAGGTAAGAGGCAACGGACGATGTGATTCATGGCTAGCCTCCTCCGTTGCCGGATCGATGACAGCTGTAGCAGGTGGTCGGACCGTACGAATAGCCGCGCACACCACTGTGGTTTCCGTCGGTATTCGCTTGCGAATGCGTGTGGCAGGTGATGCACGAGAACACCGCAAAATTCGAGAGGTTGGTATGGCAATCGCCGCAGCTCGTCCACCGGCCTGCGTGTGACCCGGAGTAGATCGGGAACCAGGTATGGTTGAACACCGCACCGAGCCAGGTAACGGTCGTGTGGCAGGTGGCACAGGTGGTGGGGAACATCGCAGCGGGATGGTTCGGATTGTTGGTTCCGGTGTAATCCGCTTTGTGGCAGCTATAACAATCGGTGGGGAGGGAGCCGTCGTATTTGCCTTTGTGGCAAGTGTCGCAAGTGATCGTCTTGTGGAAGCCGGTCAATGGAAACGTGGTCTTGCTGTGATCAAACGAAGCTGGCATCCACGCGGTAGTAGAGTGACAGACTTCGCAAGTCGTCGGGAATCCACTTGTCTGGTGATTAGGATTTGTGGTGCCGTTGTAATCGTTCAAATGGCACGACACGCAGGTCGTCGGCATAGTCGTGAACTGCCCGTTTTTGTGACATGCGACGCAAGCCAGCGTGGAGTGAAAACCGGTTAGCGGAAAATTGGTTTTGTTGTGATCGAAGGCAGCAGGAGTCCAGCCGCCAGTCGAGTGACAGATGGAACAATCTGTCGGGAAGCCAGCGGTCTTGTGATTGGGATTCGTCGTGCCGTTGTAGTCGGTCATGTGGCATCCCGAGCACTGTGCCGGAGTGCCGGCAAACTTGCCGCCCACGTGGCAGCTCAGGCATGGAACACTGGCATGCTTGCCGCTTAATGGGTAGTTCGCGTATTTGGCGTGATCGAAACTGGCGTTCAACCAGGTTGCGGTGGAATGGCACATCGCGCAGTCCTGAGGGAACCCAGCTTGCGGATGATTCGGATTTGTCGTGCCGTTGTAGTCCTTGGAGTGACAGCCAAAACACGTCGCCGGGGTGCCCGCGAACTTTCCGCCGATATGGCAGGCGGTGCATTCCAGTGTGGCGTGCATGCCGGTGAGGGCGAAGCCGGCGAACTTCAGGTGATCGAACTTCGCACCGAACCAGGTATCCATGGAGTGACACATCTGGCAGGTGGGAGGAAAGTTCATCGCACGGTGATCGAAGTTTGGGGTGGCGTACTGCTTGGAGTGGCACGAGTAGCAATCCGTGCTGAGGCCGACAAACTTCCCGGAAGCGGCGTTCGTGTGGCAATCCTCGCATTGCAAGGTCGCGTGGGCGCCTATCAGCGGGAAGCGATTCTTGTGATCCTCGATCGCCTGCAGGTTCACCTTCCAGCCTTTCACCGTGTGGCACGATTCGCAATTGGCGCCGAACTGGCGGCGATGGATGTCCGCGTGACAATCGGCGCACTTGGATCCAACATTGGAGAACACCAGGTTGCTATGACATTGTTTGCAGCTGACGTTTACATGCATGCCACGCAACCCGTAACGCGTTTTGTCGTGATTGAACTCAGGGATCGCGCGCAAGGGGCGCCAGGACGTAAAGGTATGGCAGTTCTCACACGCCATGTTGAGACGGCCGTGAGGGCTCACGACTTTCGCGCGTGGGGACGCTTGCTGCGGTCGCGCCGGCACTGCCAGCAACAACAGCGATAGCAAAAGCGCCGCAACTGATTTGCGCGAAATGCCCAAGCCAACCATCCTCTGAAAGAATTTCTCCATAACCCGTAACTGCAATCACTCGGCCAAAGATGAAGTTGAAGACCCTGACGAAAGGGCTTGTACCACTTTCAAACTTTCGAAACCCATGAACAATCGTTCATGCTTTCGGCTGAGTGCCATCGGCGTGGCAGGCTGCACATTTTGCCGGGGTCGGCGTGTAGAAAAGAATCGATTTATCGCCGACGGTCTTGAATTGGGTGTGACAGCCTTTGCACGGAGTGTTCTGGTGAGCACCTCTCAGCGAGAAGATGGTTTTCTCGTGATTGAAGGTTGAAGGCCGCCATCGCGAACTGTCGTGACACTCACCACAACGCGTGACGCGATCGGTGTGTGCAAATTGAGCCCCATGCGGGTCGGTATGACACTGCTCGCAGAGCAACGGCGCGATCGTGAAATCCGCATTCAGCAACTTACGTTCCATGTTTGGCGGCTGATGGCAGCCAATACATTCGACGGCGCGATGCGCACCTGCAAGGGCAAACTTTGTCGATCCGTGGTCGAAGCGAGCGAGGTCATTCCACTGTTTCGTGGTGTGGCAAGCTTCGCAACCAACTGCTTTGCCATTGGTACCTATTCGCTCCATGCGCGAACGGAACTGACCGCGATGCGGGTCGGCATGACACGTGGTGCACGAGAGATTGGCGAAGTGATACGAGACCGTTTTGTTCGCCTCCGCCGGCTTGTGGCAGTCCACGCACGCAACCGCCGCATGGCCGCCGGTCAGCTCGAACGACGTTTTCTGGTGACGGGCGACGGTAAATGCCGGCGCATGGAAGTTCTTCTCGTCGTGGCACTCCTCGCAGCGGTTTAGGTATGGCGCCCGCGCAAACTGGCCCTGGTGCGCATCCTTGTGGCAATCGGTACAGAGCGCGAACTTAACTTTGAACAGCGTTGCGTTACCGGCTGGAAGGTGACACTTCGCGCAGTCTACGGTTGCATGCTTGTCGCGCAGGGGGAAGCCTGTCCTGGCATGATCGGCGGCGAGAAACTTAGAGGGCTTCCATCCATCGGCGGTGTGGCAACTTTCGCATTTTCCGCCGTCGGCACGCTTCGAGAATTGTCCACTGTGCGGATCGGGCTTGTGACAGTCGGCGCATGAGGCATGCGCTATCGGGCTCTTGAAATCCCCGCCTTTATGGCAGGTATCGCAGGCTATTGACAGATGTTTGCCGGCCAGCGCGAACTTGGTTTTGGAGTGATCGAATTCCTGGATGAAAGCCGTGCGTTTCCAGCCGCCGGTGTTATGACAACTCTGGCAGGTCTGCTTGAACTCACCTTGATGGACATCTTTGTGGCAGGCGGCACAGCCGTCGAAACGCAAGCCAACATACTTAGGAGTTCCATCGGGCTGCGGAAGATGGCAGCTCTGGCATTTCACTTGGACGTGAGCGCCCGTGAGCGTGTAACGCGTCTTGGAGTGATCGAAGCTCTTGTTCGCAGCTTTCCAATCCTCATTGTTATGACATTGGGTGCAGTTGGTACCCAGACGTCCCTGATGCTTGTCCTGGTGGCAGCTGGTGCAAGACTTCGAGAGGCCGAGATAGGTGTGACTGAGGTCCTTCACAGTGATAGACGAGCGTTCCGCAGGAGAGATGTTCTTCAAGGTGTGGCAGCGCTCGCAGGCAAGGTTGGTGTGCTTTCCGTCGAGAACGAACCCTGCTTTCGCGTGGTCGAATTGCTTTGGATTCCATTTCACCAACGCGAAATTCTCGCCGTTGTGTTCCGAGTGACAATGCACGCACGAGGTCGATCCCGGCTTGCCTGCCACGAGTTCGGGATGATATCCGCGCTTCTGCTGCAAACGATTGGAGATTTCCCGATGACAATCAAGGCAACGAAAGCTCGGCGTTCCCGGGGAAACTTCATGGCACTTCACGCACCCAGTAGGACCCGCAAATTCCTGGTGAGCCTTCGACAGCGGGCCGGGAGAAATTTGTGCTTTCGCCATCAGGGACAGCAGGAGCAGAACGGTGAGCAGAGCAAAGAACCACACCAGTGGTATGGGCAGCGAGGGACGCTTCGGCGCATCGGTGCTGGCGGACAGTCCGTCACCCTGTATTCCAGGGTGCGCTTGGCGATCCGGGAAATCGGAATCTCTCAGGGTTGCAGACATTTCACTGTACGAGTGAACTGTCTGAAGCAATCCAAGTTCCACGGCGAAATGCCAAGGCGGCGGGATTCAATGCAGCGGAGGGCGCCTAAGACGGGGGGCTGACGCATGGGTGGGTCGTTTGGACCCACACTGTGTCCAATCAGGACACAGTTGTTTTATTCCGGCTCCCCACCATTTGTTCCCGGGAGGGGTGTCGAACTGGTGCCCCGCTGTTCTGACTCGCGTTGGCGGGAGCGAGAAAACGATCCCTCACTTTCCACATCACCGGCTTCCAACGTTCGCCGCGGATCTTCCGGGAACTTGTTAACCCCGACCTGGGTCGTGTATCCGGGCTGAATCATAACGGGATGGCTGAATCCACCGAGACCTTCGACCTGTACTAGTCCCTCATAAACCTGCACGAAAGTCTTTTGCTTGCGCGTGACTTCCACTTCGAAGTGGGTTCCGCGAACGGTGATTACCGCGCTCGGAGTGCCCATCTTGAACGGTGGTTCGTTCCCGGTGCGCTTGGTGATTTTCGCCACAATTTTCCCGATCAGCTGTTCGAGGAAGTTTCCTTTCGCCTCGTCGGGTAGGCGAAGAATGACGCGCGTGTTCGATTTGATCAGTATCTGCGATCCATCGCTCAGGGTGAGGAGTGCCGTCCCTTTCTGCGTTTCAATCAAAGTGTTGGGCGCTAGCAACTGACCTTTTTGTGCGGCAATTGCGGTCGTAGTCTGGGAGGCGGTGACTGTGACATCGCCCTTCAAATCGGTGACAGTAGCCGATCCTGCGGGTGTGCTGATCTTCTGTGGCGTGCTTTGTCCGCAGCAGATGAGCGAAATCAATACGACGAATAACGATCCAACAACTTGCTTGAGGCAATTCATTGCGAACTCGCTCCGATCGCTGCTCTCGCGCCCGGAATTTCTAGCGTAAAAGTTGTGCCTTCCGCGGCACTGCTTTGGACGGAGACGCGACCGTTGTGTTTCTCCGCAATCCGCTTTACGAAGCTTAACCCCAATCCCCATCCGGGCTTTTCTTCATCTTTCTTGCCGCGGAGGAAGGTTCCGAAAACGGACTGCAACTCTTCCTCGGCAATTGGCTCGCCAATGTTATGGACTGTCAGAGAAAGCTCGGCATCTCGTAGTTCGGCAACAACGAACACTTCACTTTCGGATTTACCGTACTTAATGGCATTGCTGACGAGGTTCAACACCGCGCCGGTAAGCAGCGGCTCATCCGCCTGTAAGGTCAGGCGATCGTCGCACTGCAGCACCAACCGCACGGCAGAAGCTTGCGCGATGGGCGCAAGTAAGGCAAACACTTGCTGAATCATCCGACTCACGTTAATCGTGTCAGTGCGCAAAGGACGTGCTCCCGCATCGGTCCGCAGCACATCGAGGTAACTGTTGATGAGTGCAAGAAGTCGGCGGGATTCTCGAAGGATCGTCTCCGGAGCGCGGGCATTGGCTTTCGACTCCGGATAGCGAGTCATCAGTTCCGCAAAGCCCTGGATAGCGACCAGCGGTGTGCGCAGTTCATGAGTAACGAAACCAAGCGCTTCGGACCGTGCCCGGTCGAGTTCTACCCGCAGGTGAAGGCTTGTCATACTCAACAGCGTACCGCCCTTGGGGGTCACCGATGTAGCGGGCAATGGCACCATGCGGATGGAATACAACGCACCGTGCAACCGCGCTTCGCCTTCGCGCGTGGAACCAGCGTCGCTCAGGGGAGCATCTCTGCTTTCGATGAGACGCGCATGCACCTGCAGCAGCGATGAGGGCACGGTCGGCGCCCAGGCATCGTTAAATGATGCGTTGCTGAAGAGGAGCAACCCGTCGGCATCGAATACGGCCACCAGGTCCCGCGTGGCTTCGAGAAGTTCGCGATAGAGCTCGAAACGCAGCCCGAGTTCTGATTGCAAATCACGCAAAACTTTCAAACGCCACGAAAGATCGGTCGTGGTTTCCTGCGGGTCAGAATCGCGATAGGCGAGCCAATCTTGCAGCAAATGCATCTGGGCACCGATACTGCGTTCCACGGCAGCGAAATCCACGCCGTAAATAAGAAGTGGGGCCACGATGGTCGCAAGCAGAAGATCGCCAATCGGAAGAATCCATCCAGCGGAGTGGAAGGCGGCGGCTCCCCCCATGTACAGCGTGGCTCCGAATACGACCACTCCCGGAATGGTTTTCCACCCATGCCAACGACGGAAGGCCTGTATTGCGGCGATGGAAATCAGGATCAAGAGGGCGAAGTAGTATCTGGTGGAAAGTGCACGCACGCTTCGACCTGCGAGGATGCCGTCCACAATCTGCGCATGGATCTCCACGCCGGGGGTTGGCAAGTCGCGGGAGATCGGCGTGGTGATACGATCACCAATTTCGACGGGCCCAAATCCTATCAGGACGATCTTGTCCCTGAGCCGCTCCAGTTCTTTTCCTGCGAGTAGTTGTGCGGCCGAGATGCTCGCGATGCCGTCACTTCTGAAGGGAATGGGGATCAGCATCGGCGACCCCCGAACAACCGATTCCTCAGATCCGGCATAGTGAAGTGCGTAGCGACTGAGAAAGCTGTCGGTGCGCTGCCGATCGATATGTCGTGCAACCTCGATCGCGAAGGCATAACGGGGGCCCGAAAGGGAAAGCTCTTCCGGAGGGAAACTGCGACAAATGCCGTCAGCATCGAGCACTGCCTGGGCATGACCGATCGTCCAGGCGGCATGTGCGAATTGGGGGAGTGGCTCCATCCAGCGAGGGCCGTCTGGAAAGCTGCCGATCTTGTCGACCAGAATCACACGGCCACTCTGCTGAATGGCATCGCGCAGGTCCGCGTCGGAATCCTGCGATTGCGGCTCTGATAACAGGATGTCGATCCCAATCACCCGCGGGTTGGCAGAAGAAATCGTACGCACCAGCCGCGCCAGGATTGTGCGCGACCACGGCCATCGTCCATAACGTTGCAGGCTGGCGTCGTCGATGGTGACTACGGTCACATCGGACGCCTGATGCGTCTTCTGCAGACGGTGGTAGCCGTCCGTCAGGCGACGATTGAATTCCTTAATAGCGGGGAAAAATGAAAGGCCGACAATCATCGTCGCCAGCGCGCAGGTAAGTGCGAGATCCACTACCCATCGTGGCCGGCTTCCAGATGGGTCGCTCATGGATATTCACTGGAGTCCAAGGTGATTCCGAGTCGCAGGGCTTTCTTGTATAGAGTCTTGCGCTCGATGCCCAAGCGTCGTGCTGCCTCGCTCTTGTTCCCATGCACATCACGCAGGATGCGAAGAATTTGTTGACGCTCGACATCCACCAGCCGGTCGGGTTGTGCGCCGACGCCCGCGGCTGCCGCCTTCGCTTCGACAGCATGCTCGCGCTCTGCGTCCGCGCGCATGATGCGCCCGGTCGAAGCAAAAATTGCGAGCCGGTGAATCGTGTTCTCCAGTTCGCGCACGTTGCCCGGCCATCTTTGCTTCTGCAGCAGTTCGACGGCTCCCTGGTCGATACTGATCTCGGTGTCGTTGCGGTTGTTACACTGCCGGAGGAAGTAATGCACCAGGAGCGGGATGTCTTCAATCCGCTCCTCTAGAGGTGGGATCGAGATCTGCACCACGCTGAGTCGGTAGTACAGATCCTCGCGGAATTTCCCATCTCGAATCAGCACCGGAATCTCGCGGTTGGAAGCCGCCAGGATTCGTACATCGATAGGGATGATCTTGTTGGAACCGATGCGCCTGATCTGCTGCTCCTGGAGCACGCGTAACAGCCGCACCTGGAAGCTCAACGAAGTTTCGGTGATTTCATCGAGAAAAAGCGTGCCCCCCTGTGTTGATTCGATCAACCCTTTACGGATCGCGTCGGCACCGGTAAACGCGCCTTTCTCGTGACCGAACAGTTCGCTCTCCAGCAAGCTCTCGGCAAATGACCCACAATTGACCGGCGTAAACGGTAACTGCGCCCGCTTGGAGTGGTCGTGGATGGCGCGTGCCACGAGTTCTTTGCCGGTACCGCTGGCGCCGGTAATCAAGACATTCGCATTGCTGGGCGCGACCCTCGCGATGGCCTTGTAAACCTCAAGCATCTTAGGGCTGCGGCCGACAATGGAAGAATCTTCTATTTCTTCAGGAACGAATGTCTCTGACGTACGCGACTTATGTTCCACAGCACGTTGCGCGATCTTCACAACGTCATCGATGCTGAGCGGCTTTTGCTGGTAATCGACAGCGCCTTCCGCCACTGATCGTGCCGCCATCTCAACGCTGATCTGCCCAGTGATCACAACCGAGTAAAGGTTGGGGCGGTGCACTCGACACCGGCGAAGCAACTCGACTCCGGTGGTGCGGCCGAGATAAACATCTACGATGGCCAGATCGACCGGGTTATTGCAGAGGTAAGCTTCGCCCTCTTCCGGACGCACAAATGCCTTGCACTCGTGGCCCTCCGCGGTTAGCACCGACTCGAGGAAGACACACGTCGCCGGATCATCATCGACAATGACTACGCGCAAGTGTGGTTGCGTCATTTCGCAATTATGCAAAAGACTATAGCAACTTAGGTGCCAATCCTAGAACAGTTTTGAATTCGTAGGGGATCCTACGACCAGACAATCGGTATTAAAGGAGACGGGTATTCAGCTCGCACCGCACGAAAGGGAAGAGGCCATATTGGCCTGACATGATCCTGAAATGGCCTCTCCTCGTGCTCGCCAAGCGGCTCGGAAACAAGAAGCGGATTGGTGAACGTGCGCTTTACTGCTTGCACACAATCGCGAGAACGTGGAGGACTGTTACTCCATGCCACCATCACCACGACGACGAACCTTTATGCGCAAATCGTTCAGTGAGCGCGCCCGCCAGGCCCAGAGCAATGTGATCGAGATGGTCAAAAAAGCGCCGGTCAAGCCCATTCCTCCGCCCGAAAAGACGGAGGTCGCGTTTGCTGTGCATTAATGTGCAAGAACGAGAAGCGGCGATTCGCCGTAACTGCAAGAAAAGGATGGTAGGCACGAGGAGACTCGAACTCCTGACCTCTACCGTGTCAAAGGCCATCTAACCAATACCTTGAACAACTTGCATCACGCCTGCGGTCGCCTAAATACCCCGAAATACGTGCAAGACGAAGTTTCAACGGTACGGAGAACGGTACGGAGCTTTCCGGCGTGTTCTGTTTGTCAGGTCAGCGAGCCGAACAATAGCCCTCGATGAACATCGCGACTTCTGCTAATCCGGCAACGTCGGCAGGCACCACGAGCATGTTGCTGGGTGACATAAGCCGAGTGAAGTGTCGTTCGATCTCCAGTACCGAGTAACTCCCGATGTTTCCCCGACCGTCGAGGGCAACACCCTCGATATGCGCGAGTTTCCAGCCAGCTTCAGATGTACCCGGGCATTTGCCGCAATTCCCTTGTAGATGGCACGAGCCCGCTCTTCAGTCGTGAGTGCCATCGCGAGAGGGATCGACCCACTTTCCAGCAGCGACATGATTTCGCTGAGATTCGGACAGCTCCCCGAGTGGGCCATCGCGAATGCCCATTGCGCCGGGCTGTTATCGACGGGAATCAACATGCGTCCGTCCGCTCCGACGACACTTGAGCCTCGATTGCCACGAAATCTCCGGACGAGCAACGGTAAGGTCCTATCCGCGACCCACTCGGCAATCAGCGCTGACCATGCAGAGGTCGCTTCGGCTGAAATTCGTGGGCGTACGGGATCATTCGCCCATTTCACGCCGAGATCGAATGCCGCCGCCCGCATGCCGTCTGCGAATTTCGACGTACATAGGGGAAAGCTCATTGGAAGACTTTACCCCCACCGTTCTCGTTGCGGAAGCCACATACGTTCATTTCCTGCAGAACCACCCGCTCTACCGCGAGGATGCCGAGAGAGGCACGATCAGCGTCGGCGGGACCCGTAATCACTCTGTCGGAGGCTGGGCGGAGGGACGGAGCTACCCCAGTGTTTTTACAGAAATCCTCGTGGGCGCTCGGCATCTGAAAACGACAAAAAATCCTTTTGACGATAGGCCAAGATCGAGTCCCTCACACAAGCACGAAGCATGTCTTCGGTCCATGCCTTCTCCAGCTTGCATCGCCAAGCGCCGCAAACTACGATTTGTGACATGGCAAGCAACATCGGAAGACTTATCAAGACGGACCT
>PLWX01000129.1 GCA_003151155.1 Acidobacteriaceae bacterium | reverse complement strand
TTGCATGGTTTCCATCTACTGTTGCGCCCGGCGTTCGCCGGCGCCCTCAAGTTTCCGCGTGACCTCGTCGAACTTCTTCGGCAAGTCGCCAGCGGCTTCAGTTTCAATTTCAAATAACAATGCAGGAACAAGGGGAGCGCTGCGCAGGAAACGCATGGCCGCGTTCCAATCGATGTTGCCATCGCCCGGCCACAAGTGTGCGTCGCGATCCTTCTTATTGTCGTGGATGTGGGTAGAACGAATGCGGTCCTTCATCACGTTGAATGCATCCTCCACGCCTTGTTCCATGTGGGCGTGCCCGATGTCGAAGCAGAAACCAATGTCATCAAAGTGCGCTTTCTGCACCAACTCCAGCAACCGTTCGGGCGTCGAGAGCTCGTTGGGAATGTTCTCCAGCAGGAGCCGCACCCCGAGAGGCTTTGCAAAGGCCTGCAAGTGCTCGATAGAACTGGTCGCAGCGTCGAAGAACTTGTGTTCGCTGAAGCTCTCCGCGCTCGTTCCAATATGTTGAATGAGGAAGCGGAAAGGCACCTGCTCGGCCACTTCGATGGCTCGCTTGATCTCATCCATCGCATCGATCCGCGACTTCTTATCGAGGCTGGCGATATTGAGCGGAGGCGCTCCATCGCGCCTTGAACTTTCGCCCGTGGACATGGGCGAGTGCATAGAATGGAATTCAACTCCCGATGTTTTAAACCATTGCCCGATCTCGCGTACGTGCTGACGATCGGTGTAGTCGAAATGTCCGCGCGCAGCGAAGACTTCAATGGCCTGCGCGCCCATGCGGGCATATCCATCCAGCATCCCTGGATGCAACCGCTCTTTCACGTGCACGTATGTCGATATCGCCTTCAGCATTCCATCTCTCTGTCAGTAGCCTACCGCATGGCCGTTNNACCGCCTGCTGAATGTTCATCCCGTAATCGGTCACACCCATCAGGATGTTCGCCACCGTGGTGATGATGCGCGGCCCTCCCGGAGAACCCAACACCATGAAGAGCTTTCCATCTTTCAATACGATGGTCGGAGTCATCGCCGAGAGCGGACGCTTGCCGGGACCAATCGCATTGGCCTCGCCTTGAACCAATCCATATTGGTTCGGCACGCCTGGCTTTGAAGAAAAATCGTCCATCTCGTTATTGAGCAAAAATCCCAGGCCCTCCACGGTTACGTAGGAGCCAAAACCGCCATTCAGCGTCGTCGTCACGGCTACAGCGTCGCCNNCGTTTGTCCACCAGCTGCGCGACCGGGATCTTGGCGAAATCCGGGTCGCCGAGAAATTCTGAGCGGTCGAAGAACGCGCGGCGATAGGCCTCAAGCATGTAATGCATCGACGCCGCGGACCGGTTTCCAAGTTTGGCGAGGTCAAAGCCCTCAAGAATATTCAGCGTCTCCACCAGCGCCACTCCGCCCGACGAAGGCGGCGGTGCGCTCAGCACCTCGTAACCGCGGTAGGTTCCGCGAATCACCGGTCGATCTTTCACTTCATAAGCAGCCAGATCTTTCGCCGTAATCAGACCGCCGCCCTTCGTCATGTCGGCCGCAATCTGTTGGGCCATCTCGCCTTTGTAGAAGTCGTACGGATTGGCAGCGATCCGCTCCAGGGTCTTGGCTAGTTCCGGCTGGCGAAAAATCTCACCCGCTTCATAGAATTTTCCGTTGCGCTGAAAAATTCGCCGCGATTCCGGAAACTTCGCTAGGTTCTCGTCCTGGAAACCTTCCGCGTCCTCGTAACTAAGCGGGAAACCATCGCGCGCCAGCCGAAGCGCTGGTGCGATCACCTGCTGCAATGTCAGTTTGCCGAAGTGCTTCTCGGCATAGACCATGCCCGCCACCGATCCCGGCACCCCGCTTGCCTTGTAGCCAACTAGGCTAGCGTCGGGAAGCACGTTCCCTTTGTCATCGAGATACATATCGTGCGTTGCTTTGGCCGGCGCTTTTTCGCGGTAGTCGAGAAAGTGCGTTTCCCCGTTGGCCATGCGGATAAGCATGAACCCGCCACCGCCGAGATTGCCGGCAGCTGAGTGCGTGACCGCAAGCGCGAATCCGGTCGCCACCGCGGCATCCACCGCGTTGCCGCCCTGCTTCATGATTTCCGCACCCGCGCGGCTAGCGTCAATTTGTACGCTGGCCACCATGGCATGCTTCGCATGCTCGGGGTTGATCATGGTTTCGGCAGACAGCGACGAAGCGGCAGCGAACAGGACTAGGATCGGGCCAAACGCCTTTATACGGATCATCATTTTGGAAGGTTGCGAAGTCGAACTTTGAGGCTAGTCTAGCGCTCGCAGCAGAGTCAAATTTGCAAAATCTATTCTGGTTACGGGATACTCGCCTTTCCCGCCGTCTCCTCGGAGGATTCTTGATCGCTTTGTCCAGGCTCTCACTGTGCGCCGCACTCCTCTTCTCTCTCGTTACGGCAGCAGCCGCTCAATCCGCGCCGAATCTACCTTCCGCCACAATTCCAGCCGACCGACTGGCGAAGTATTCCGATGACGCCGTGCAGTGGATGCGCGACTATTTACGAATCGACACTTCCAATCCCCCCGGCCACGAACTCGCGGCGGCGCAGTTTTTCAAAAAGGTGTTGGATTCGGAAAACATCGAGAACCAGGTCTTCGAGTTCACTCCCGGTCGCGCCAACATCTGGGCCCGCATCAAGGGCGGTGGCACCAAACGCCCGCTAATCCTGCTCAGCCATATGGATGTCGTGACCAGCGATCCGGCCAAGTGGAAAGCAAATCCTTTCAGTGCTGACGTGATCGATGGAGCCATGTATGGCCGTGGTGCGCAGGACATGAAGCAAGAGGGCCTCGCGCAGCTCGTAGTGATGGTCATGCTGAAGCGCGAACAGGTGCGCCTGGATCGTGACGTGATCCTGCTGGCGACCTCGGACGAGGAGGTCGACGGCATTGGCACCGATTGGATGATCGCCAACAAGCGTGACCTGCTTGAAAATGCCGAGTTCCTCATCACCGAAGGCGGCGACAACCTCGAGCAGAAGGGACATGTCGAGTCGGTCGGTGTGGATGTGGCGGAAAAGTCGCCGTTTTGGCTCAAGTTGACTGCCCACGGCACTCCCGGACACGCCTCCGTGCCGCTCGCGGATTCCGCGCCGAATCGCCTGGTGCGCGCTCTTTATCGCGTCATCAACTATCAAACGGAGTTGAAAGTGTTGCCGGTTGTCGAAGAGCATTTCAAAGCTCTCGCCGCGACGCAAACCAGCGACCTTGCCGCGAAATTCGCC
This sequence comes from Acidobacteriaceae bacterium, assembly GCA_003151155.1. Classification (GTDB taxonomy): domain Bacteria; phylum Acidobacteriota; class Terriglobia; order Terriglobales; family Acidobacteriaceae; genus Korobacter. The sequence continues at coordinate 5,378 of PLWX01000129.1, read as the reverse complement.
GACATCCGCACCGCCCTGGAAGACAAAGCGTTTTACGCACGCATGTCCGCAGACCCCCAGTACGCCTATCTGCTTCGCGACACGATCTCGCTCACCCGCATGCAAGGCTCTCAGCAAACCAACGTTATTCCGAGCGAGGCGGTGGCAAACTTGGATATCCGACTATTGCCCGGAGAAGACGCGCATGCGTTTCTCGTCTTGATGAAGAATGTCGTTGACGATGCCAACGTCACCATCGAGCCCGAGAGCAAAGACTTTCGCAAGGCCAACGCCTCTGACGTGAACACAACGCTGTTCCAGATCTTCCGCGAAGTTTCCGCGGCCTACTGGCCGGGAACGCCGGTAGTGCCTACCATCACCAGCGGGTACACCGAGAACCAGCGTTACCGCGAGATCGGCATCAACTGTTACGGATTCACGCCGTACGCCGCGACGAAAGAAGAGGGTGCGACGGAGCACGGCAACAACGAACGGGTGCGCCTGGAAGAACTTCGGAGCGCTCCGAGGATATTGTTCGATGTCGTCGCCACACTCGGCCAGCGCTAGCGTTTACTCTTCGGCCGGAGCCTCGTCGCTCAACAGCCGCTCGTAGTTTCGCTGGATGAAGTTATCGGTCATGCCTGCGATGTAGTCGCACACCACCCGCGCTCGCGAGTCGACCTTTTCTTTATCCTGGTACGACGACGGCAGGCTCTCGGGATGCGTCATAAAGTGGCCGAAGAGCCCACCCACGATGAGTTCCGCATCCACCTTCTCGGCTTGCAGCGCTTCACTGAAGTAGAGATTCTTGTACAGGAAAGCCTTCGCCTCAGCGCGTTCCGCATCCACTTCCGGGCTGAAAGCAGCGATCCGCTCTGGAAATTTTCTGACCTCTTCCAGACTCCGAACTCCTGAGTCGGCAATGCGCTGCCGGGTATTTTCGATAAGGTCGGTTACCAGCCGGTCGAAGATGCGCTTGAGCGTCTCGTTGAACTTAAGTTTGCGCCGGGCCGTCGGATGTTGCGCTTCCACGTCGCGATAGAAACGCTCGAAGATCGCAATCTTTCGCAGTGGTTCGATGTCGAGAATTCGCGACTCGAAGCCGTCGTCCATGTCAGCGGTCGTGTAAGCGATTTCGTCCGTGAGATCGATCAGCTGTGCTTCCAGCGGTGGACGCTGATCGAGCAAATACTCTGCGAGCTCCGGATGTTCGGCCTGTGTGTAGTCGTGCGAGTGCTTAATGATGCCCTCGCGCACTTCGAAGGTCAGGTTGAGCCCCCGGAACGCGATGTAGCGCAATTCGAAATCTTCTACGATGCGCAGCGCATGCAGGTTGTGGTCGAAATATTCACCGTGCTTGCGCATGGCTGTGTCGAGTGCCTTCTCCCCCGCATGGCCAAAGGGCGGATGGCCGATGTCATGAACCAGCGCAAGCGCCTCCGTCAAATCGACATTCAAATCGAGGGCGGCCGCAATCGTGCGCGAAATCTGCTGCACTTCGATGGTGTGCGTCAATCGATTGCGGAAGTGGTCCGAGTATCGGCCCGTGAAAACCTGGGTTTTGTTCTCCAGCCGGCGGAATGCGCGGGCATGAAGCACTCGATCGCGATCGCGCTGGAAGTCGTTGCGATAAGCGTGTCGCGGCTCAGCGATGCGCCGTCCCCGCGAGTTTTCGACCATCACGGCATAGCCGGCAAGCATGCCGCGAGTTTACCAGTCGCTGGCTTGCTTTCCAACGCAAGCAAAAGGCATCGCCGCGGCGATGCCCTTTGTGTCTCGTGCAGTTTTGTATCGATTTATTTGTTGGCTGAAGTCTGCTGTGCCAGCTTGATTTTCGCCGACTCCAGTTTCTTCTGCACCTTCGCCACGTCTTCTTCGTCGACTTCCGCGGGTACCGAATGGCTCCACTGATCCAACGCGCGTTCCCACTGTGTTGCCGCGAGCTTCAGCCGTCCTGTCTTCAGGTACAAGTCGCCAAGATGATCCTGCACCGTCGGATCACTGCCGATCTTCTCTGACGCTTTGCGAAGGTTCTCTTCCGCCTGTTCGTAGCTGCCCATCTTGAAATACGCCCAGCCCAGCGAATCGAGGTAAGCGCCATTCTGTGGATCGAGCTGCACCGCCTTGCGCAGCATTGTGAGAGCTTCCTCCAGCCGCGTGCCACGATCCGCAAGCATGTAGCCGAGGTAGTTCAGCGCGCCTGCATTCTTCGGATCGGAGGTGAGCACCTTGCGGAATGCTTCTTCCGCCACGTCGAATTTCTTTTCGCGTTCGAAGATCGAACCCTGTACGAAGAGAACGTAGTCTTTCTCGTCCTGTTTCCCAGCGATTTGCAGCGCCTTGGCAATCGCCTGCTCCGCCTCAGGATAGCGCTTCAGTCGCGTGTACATCTGCGCCATATCGACGTAGACCTCGCGATCCTCCGCCGGCTTGCCGGTCAGCATTGACTTCGCTTTCTCCATTGCGGCATCGGCATGGCCCTCATCGGCCAGTTGCGCGGCGAGCACTAGCTGAATCTCGCGGTCGTTGGGCAGCTTCTTCGCACCTTCTTGCGCTGCCTGCGTCGCTGCCGGCCAGTCACGAGCATCGCGATAGGTTTCCACCAGCTCGCGGTAGGCTTGCGACGCGCTGTCGTCGCCCAGCGGGATCATCTTCCGGAAGCTTTCGACAGCCTGTTGCGTGTGGTTCGATTCGCGGTAGATGTTACCCAAACGCTCCAAAAAGATCGCGCGATTGGTCTTATCGGAAGCAGTGTAGGCCGCATCCGGCTTCTCGCTCTTCTGCAGTAGCTGTTGAATCGTCTGGATGGCCTCGTCGTAGCGCCCTTGCGCCTCGTAGATCACCGCCATGTTGTACGGAATTTCCTGCGAGTCCTGCACCAGGGCGGACGCTTTCTTCAATGCGTCGAGCGCTTGGTCGAAGTGCCCGTTACGACGGTCGATTTCCGCGATGTGCTGGTAGCTCTGCGCGTCCGACGGATCGGCATCGACAATGACCTTGTACTGTTCGAGCGCGGCATCAAGCTCGCCGTCGCTCATCAGGTTTTGCGCAAGTCCGCGCACCGAGTCCAGGTTATCTTTGTCGAGTGCCACCGCTTTGCGGTACGCGTCGATCGCCTTCTTGTAATCCTTCTGCTCTTCGTAGGTGTAACCCAGCGTCGAGTAGAGCTTTGCGCTGCGGTCATCGTCGGGAATATTGCTCAGCACCTGTTGCGCTTTGGTTGTGTCGCCCTCTTGCGTGTAGAGGAAGGCGAGCATCGTCACGGCCTCTTCGGAATCCGGCTGCAACTGTACGGCGGTCTTGAATTCTTTTTCCGCCTTCACCAGGTCATTGCTGTAGGAATACAAACGCCCCAGCAGCAGGTGATCTTCCACGCTCGACGGATCCAGCTTCACGATCTGCTCATACTGATCGATCGCCAACTTCTGCATTTCGCGCGACTGGGTGTTGTTGCTGCTGCTCTGCGGTTCGCCGAGAGAACGCAGATAAATGCGNNTTCAGGAAATTGGAAGACGGGTCCGCCTGGATCGCCGCACGATATTCATCGATGGCTTTGTTGGCGTATTCCGCGCGACCGTACGTGGCCACCATCTCCTCGTACATGTGCGCCATCGTGTAATGGAAATAAGCATCGCCGCGATTGGCTGGCTTTTTCGCGGCAGGCTCTGGCGATGCTGTCGACTCCGCGGCGTTCGGCTTCGCAGGCGCAGCCGGCGGGGTGGTGTCTTGCTTCTCCTGTGCGATCATCGTCGAGCCATTCGGGCCCTGCACAGGCATTGCGAGACTCGCCGTTGCACTCAGCAGCAACACGGCCAGAGAGGAAGAAAGAATTTTTGGGTTCATCAAAGGACCAGCCATTTCTACGACTTTGGATGCCGGAGCCAGACCGGAGGAATCTGAAGTATTTTAGCCGGATTTTGGCAGATCAGGCATGGCACAAAGAATACCGTTCGTCCAGGTACTTAGCCCCCACCTGGAATGAAATCGGGCGAAGCGGTTATCCATCGCCTCGCCCATTTCGTTGGACGCCTCAGAACTAAAGAGGTTAGAAGCTGGGTACAGCCTCCAGGTCACGCACCTTCCAGCTGTTTTCGGCTGGCGTCATCAGCACTACGTAAAAAATTGTGCCCTGTTCTGACGATACGACCTTATCGCCGTCCATGAGNNGCTGTCGCAAGATTTTGCCAGGCGCTCTTGTAATCCCGGAGAACCGCGGCCTCAGTCGCATCCTCCACCTGGCGCGGTTGAACTCCTTCGGCAGTCAATTGCACTTGCACGGCCGGAGCGGCGGCCATCACACGATGCGCGAACCACATCCCGATCAGCGCGAGCGTCACGGTCGAGAGAATCGAAGGAATGCGTCGCATCATTTGCCACCCCAATGAATCTCATTCCCCATCACGACGCCGGAAGCGACGGTTAGAGTAGATCCTGGAGAATTCGGCAGCTCAGCCTGCGCGATCCCCTTTTTAATGCGTGAATCCACGGTGCTTCGGCCTGAGCCGTCAGTTTGAGTGAAGGTCACAATGGTTCCGTCTGGCACCGCATTGCCTGCACAATCTTTAATCGGATCGGTCGTCACCAGCACGCCGTTTTTCGAAGGCTCAGCCTTCATCCGGATGTTGCACGGGTCGGAGGCCGTTTGCTGCACCACCCGACGCACCTGCGTGTCTCCAGCCTGCACCACGAACTGCGCCGCTCCGCTCTTCTTGCCGGAATCCATGCGGACATACGCCACGCCCAGCTTGCTTGTTTCGCTGCGCGTCTCCGCCGGAGTGCCCGGAACCGCCAAGTCGAACTTGACGGGAGTCGGCTGCGTCACGAGATTGTTGTACTTGTCGAGTACGAATGCCGTTCCACTGATCACGCCCGGTTTCGCCGCAGGTACGCGCGAAGGGCGTGCCAGAAAAGCAGTATTTGCGGGCTCACCTGCGACCACATAAAACGATCCGCTGTTTCCGCCGGCTACCACGGTGTAGCGTCCGGCAGCTCGCAACTGATCACCTGTGATTACCAATTCGCCGCTTGCATTTGTCTTAAACGCAGTCGCCGGACCAAACACGTATGCCGTCCCATTCACGCCCGAGATGTGCAGATCTTGACCGGCAGGCGCGGTCTTTGGTACCTGCAAGCCTTGCGCGTTCGCCGCTGCCGCCGCGAACCAGCAACCGGCAATTACGAGCATCGATATGCCTAAATTACGGATCATCATTGGCGGTCCAGGCTGTACTCGTTTACGGTCACGCGATAGTTGTGCACGTCTTTCGCGACGTCCTGTTGCAGACCCACGGAAAATGGAACCGGAACTTGCGGCTGCAAGGCCTGGTCCACATACCCGTCGGATACCCACACCACCTTGCCGCTGCCGTCGTAGTAGGTCGCCAGCACGTGCGGAATGT
>PLWX01000076.1 GCA_003151155.1 Acidobacteriaceae bacterium | reverse complement strand
GTCGCCATCTCGTACAGCACCGATCCGAACGAAAACAGATCGGTGCGTGCATCCAGTTCCTTCGCACGCGCCTGCTCCGGCGACATATAAGCCACGGTTCCAAGCGTCGAACCTGGGCTCGTCAGATGCGGATCCTCCGCCCCCACGGTCATCGTGTTCGCCGACGCAATCTGGCTCGATGAACCATTCTTACCCGTGACCTTCGCCAGTCCAAAATCCAGGATCTTGGCGTTCCCGCGCTTCGTGATAAAGATGTTCGCCGGCTTGATGTCGCGATGCACGATACCGGCCGTGTGCGCCACATCCAGTGCGTCCGCGATGTCGATCGCCAGCGGCAGCAGGTCCTCGGTGTCCAGCGGACGGCCGTCAACGCGATGCTTCAGCGTCTGGCCATCGAGAAATTCCATCGCGATGAACGCCTTGCCGTGCTCCTCACCCACGTCGTAGATGGTGCAGATGTTGGGATGGTTCAGCGCCGACGCCGCCTGCGCCTCGCGCTGAAAACGGGCAAGAGCCTGCGGGTCCCGGGCCACTTCTTCGGGCAGAAATTTCAGCGCGACGAAGCGGTGCAGGCGCGTGTCTTCCGCCTTGTACACCACACCCATTCCGCCGCCGCCGAGTTTTTCGACGATCCGGTAGTGAGATATGACTTGATCGATCATTGCGAAGAATTAAGTTGGGCCCGGGGAGTGCCTTATCTTACGGGCGACGCTGTTTTCCGTCAACAGAACGGAATCCGTCGTTCCTTCGACAGCAACGTTGTCCCCAGCACTCAGCTTCACTACAATCGGGAATTCCCATGGCCACAACGAAAGTTGTTTTTCCCGCTCGCCCCAAGAGTCGTCTTGCACTCAAGATCGTTATCCTGTCGCTCGCATTCGTGCTCATCGTCTTCCTCGGCGCCGATGCGTGGTTCTACCACGCCGCGAAAGTGGCGCTTCCGCAGGTCGACGGCTCTCTTTCCCTAAAGGGTCTGCACGCACCGGTCACCGTTCTGCGTGACGCCCATGGCATGCCCACCGTCCAGGCCGCCAACCTCGACGACCTCTTCTTTGCCCAGGGCTTCATCACCGCGCAAGATCGTCTCTGGCAGATGGATATGACCCGGCGCTTCGCCGCCGGTGACCTCTCCGCCATTCTTGGGCAAGAAGGCGTGAAGCACGACACCCAGCAGCGCATCCTCGGCATGCGGCAGATGGCCGAGCGGGGCGTCGCGAACCTCAGCCCTCGCGATCGCCAATATCTGGAAGACTATGCGCGCGGCGTCAACGCCTACATCGCGCAGCACCAGAAAACGCTGCCCCTGGAATTCCGCTTGCTCACCTACTTCCCTCACGCTTGGACGCCGCAGGACTCCCTGCTCATCGGCCTCTCCATGTACCAATACCTCAACGGTTACGAAGCGGGGACGAAGATTCTGCGTGAGAAAGTCACCAACAAAGTTGGACCAGAACTCGCCGCAGACCTTTACGTAAATAGCTCGTGGCGTGATCATGCTCCCGGAACCGAAGGCGGTTCGTTCGATAGCAACAGCACGACGTCTCCCAAGGAAACCGAGGAGCAATCTAGAAACCAACTACACTCGCCGCTCGCACTGGGCGACTTGTCCGAGGATTTTGCAGCCATGCGGCCTGGATCGAACAACTGGGTTGTCGGTGGCACGCATACGGCGACTGGAAAACCGCTGCTCTCGAACGATATGCACCTCGAGCATCAGATTCCCAATACCTGGTACATCGCGCACCTCATCTGTGGTGACTATGACGTTGCCGGTGTGACCTTGCCTGGAATGCCGTACGTGGTCGTTGGTCACAACCGCCGCGTGGCTTGGGGATTCACCAACCTTGGTCCGGACGTTGAAGATGTCTACATCGAAACTTTCAACTCAAATGGTGAATATCAGACAGGGCAAGGATGGGTCCGACCCGAGAAGCGCCAGGAAATCATTCGGGTGAAAGGTAAGCCTGAGGTCACCGTCGACGTTGTCGTCACCCGTCACGGCCCGATCATCAGCGACCTGGTTCCCGGTGAGACCCGCCGCCTCGCGTTGATGTGGACCGCCGCCGATCCCAACGCGCTGGGTCTTCCCTTTTACGACGTGAACACTGCCGGCAACTGGCAGGAGTTTCAGGATGCCTTCTCGAAGTTTGGCGGCCCTGGTCAAAACGTCGTCTACGCCGACGTTGACGGCCACATCGGTTATCACGCGACTGGCAATATTCCGATTCGCGCCTCCGGCGACGGCGCTATGCCCGTTCCCGGCAACGACGACGCCCACGAGTGGACCGGCTACATCCCATTTGAGAAGCTACCAAGCGTCTTCGATCCGCCCTCAGGCATCATCGGCACTGCTAACGGCCGCATCACCCCCGACAACTATCCTTACTTGATCAGCAACGAGTGGGGCGCACCCTATCGTCCACAGCGCATTTACAAGGTGCTGAGTTCGAACAAAAAGTTCACCGTAGCCGACATGCTCGCGCTCCAGATGGACGCCCACTCCGAACTGGATCGCCTGACCGCCGAACGAATCGTATATGCCGTCGATCACGCGGCGAAAGCCTCCGAACGCGCGAAGCAAGCCGCTGAAATTATGCGCGGATGGGATGGCACCATGGACAAGGATTCCGTCGCTCCAACCATCGAAACCTACGTCCGACGCCTGATCTGGAAAAAGATTCTCGAAGCCAAGATCGGCGACACCCACGATTATGACTGGGAAAATAACTCGGTCTGGTTTGAGAACGTTCTCCAGAATCAACCGCAACGCTGGCTTCCCTCAGGCTATGCGGATTACAACGCTCTCTTTGTCGCTGCGTTAGAAGAGGTAGTAAGCGGCAAGGATGCGCCGCACGTGCTCACGCTTTGGAAATACGGTCGCGCCTTCCCCATCGAAATCGCCCATCCTTTCTGGGGACAGCTTCCCATCATCAAGCGCGGTGCGGGTACCGGGCCGGTGCCGCAATCTGGAAATGCCTACACGGTCAAAGCCGCCGGACATCATTTCGGAGCATCGGAACGCATGACCGTCGATTTCTTCGACCTCGATCACTCGACCTTGAACATCGTCAACGGAGAGTCAGGCAACATCTTCAGCGACAACTTCAACGATCAGTGGGAGGCCTACAGCGGCGGCACGACATTCCCATGGCCCTTCACCGAGAACGCCGTGAAGCCAGCGACGAAACATCAGTTGACGTTACAGCCCGGAGAATAATCGTGCATGAAAACGGGCGGCTCATGGCCGCCCTGTGTCCTTCAAAAACGAAACCGGCTACTGATCGAGCAGTTTCAAGTCCCAACCGTTTCCCAGGATGTCATATGGAATTGTGAACGTGAGCGTGTCCTGGTTGAACTGGTAAAGTTCCCCGGCCACCGGCGCACCCTGCATCACGTACATCGATTTCTTCAACGGCGACGGAGCAAAAGAAGTCACATTTCCGGTCGTCGATGGGATCGTCACCGCATTACTGCCGAGATCCACGATGGAAAGACATTGGTTCGTGGAGCAATTCCAGCTTCCGATCCACAGCTTGTTGTTAAAAGTCGCCATGCCCACGTGCAGCCCGTCGTTGTTGACCTTTGCCGTGGTGTCGGTTAACGCGGTGCTCGACGTCAACGTCATGCTCGACACGTTCACCGTACTCAGCGTTCCCTGCTGTCCGGCTGGCTGAGTCAGGTCATTGCCCGCAACATAGAGCGTAGTCCCGTTCAGATTTCCGATCGTAGCACCTGGAACCGGCAGGGGAACTCCGGGCGTTTGCGTGGTCGTCGTGATTGCCGCCGGTTGCACGCTGGATGTGGTACCGCCGCATTCCGGTCCGCAATTCAGCACGTAAGCAGTCGTGTTATCGGTGCCGAAGTACGCCGTGTAAGGATGATCGAAGCCCGCTACTGGCACCGCCGTGAGGGTCGTGCCGGTTAGATTGATGTAGTTAATCGAATTGCTGCCGTCGGAAAAAACCAGGAGTGATTTTCCGTCTCCACTGATTGCCAGTCGCCGCGCACCCTGCACCGGAATCAACGCCCCAGATAATCCGGTCGTCAAATCAAACGATAGGACCGCTCCCGGCGGCGTGTTCTGTTCGGGAATATTCGGCACCGCGGCGTAGGCATGCTTGCCATCGGGACTAAGCACAATGCTTTCCGTGTGATAATTCACCGCCAGGGTGCTGGTGACGGTTTCGGTAGTCGTGTTGAAGTACGAGAGGTTGAAGGCTGAGTCGTCGTAGATCAATACAAAGCTGCGGTCGGCCGCCATCAACATCTTCTCCGGCATAATCAGCGACGCAACCGGCGTCTGGGAAGGTACCACCGGCTTCGTATCGATGTTGAGAATCACCACCAAGCCGTTTTCGGCGTTGTCAAAGAGCAGACGGTCCTTAATCTTCGACACCGTGGTACTGCTTCCATTGCTGCTACCGCACGACGTAAAGACTGCGATGCATAGAACCGCGAAGAACAATGCCGCTCGCTTCAAGAGCACTCCCAAACCTACATAAACACGGTATTTTTGTTGCTGGAAAAGGCTGATTATAACAGAGCAGAACCTTAGAGCCGCCTCCGGGACAGGCCACGGCTTTGCCACTCCTGCGCGGTTTGCTATGCTGCTGAGATGGGCAAAGCATTTCTCGAGCGGCTGGCGGACGGCCCCATCCTGTGCGATGGCGCCATGGGAACGCTGCTGTACTCCAAGGGCATCTTCATCAACCGCTGTTACGACGAACTGAACGTCTCGCAGCCCGAGTTGATCGCCGCCATTCACGCCGACTACGTTGCCAACGGCGCCGAAATTCTTGAGACCAATACGTTCGGAGCAAACTCCTTCCGCCTTGGCCGTTACGGCTGCCAAAACAATCTCGAAGCCATCAATCGCGCCGGCGTCGAACTGGCTCGCAAGGCCGTTCGCGGCGGCAACGTGTATGTCGCAGGAGCCGTCGGACCGCTCGGCGTTCGCATCGAACCCCTTGGCAAAACTGGACGCGACGAAGCGCGTGCCGCCTTCGCCGAACAGATGCGCGTACTCGTCGACGCCGGTGTCGATCTTCTGATCCTCGAAACCTTCGGTTATCTCGGCGAATTGCACCAGGCCATCCTCGCTGCTCGTGATGTTGATCCCAAGATCCCCGTCGTAGCCCAAGTCACCATCGACGAAGACGGCAACTGCCTTGACGGCTCCAGCCCCGAACACTACGGCGCGCGTTTGACCGAGTGGGGCGCCGACGTGATCGGCTGCAACTGCAGCGTCGGTCCTGTCGCCATGCTCGACGCGCTCGAACGCCTCCGCGGCGTCACCGCAAAACCGCTTTCCGCGCAACCCAACGCCGGGATCCCGCGCTCCGTCGAAGGCCGCAACATCTATTTGTGTTCCCCCGAATACATGGCGAGCTACACCCGCAAGTTCATCAACGTCGGCGTCAGCCTCGTCGGCGGCTGTTGTGGAACCACTCCCGAGCACATCCGATCGATGAAGTCCGCGCTGCGCGTCGGCGAAGCCCGTTCCGGCGGCTACAAGGTCGTCACCGAAGTTGAGACTCGCGCGCTTGAACCTACGCCGCTCGCCCAGCGTTCGCGCGTCGGCGCAAAGATCGCCAGCGGCGAGTTCCTCACCCTCGTAGAAATCGTTCCGCCTAAAGGCGTCTCCGCTAAAAAAGAAATCGAAGGCGCTCGCTACCTGAAGTCCGTGGGCGTCGATGCCATCAATATTCCCGACAGTCCCCGTGCCTCCGCGCGCATGAGCAACCAGGCGCTCTGCCTGCTCACCCAGCAGCAGGTCGGCATTGAGACTGTTCTGCATTACACCTGCCGCGATCGCAACGTCCTCGGTATTCAATCCGATCTGCTCGGCGCTTGCGCCATAGGCATTCGCAATCTCATTTGCATCACTGGCGACCCGCCGAAGATGGGCAACTATCCCGACGCCACCGCAGTCTTTGACGTCGATGCCATCGGCTTGGTCAACATCGTCAGCAATCTAAACAAAGGTCTCGATATCGGCGGCAACTCCATCGGCACCGCTACCGAGTTCACGGTGGCTATCGGCGCGAATCCTGGCGCCGCCAATCTCGACGAAGAAATTCGGCGCTTTGAATACAAGGTGGAAGCCGGCGCCGAGTTCGCCGTAACTCAACCGGTTTTCGATCTGGACCTGCTGGAAGAGTTCCTCCGCCGCATCGAGCACTGCCGCATCCCGGTCGTCGCCGGCATCTGGCCGCTCAGCAGCGCGCGCAATGCCGAGTTCATGCGTGATGAACTACGCATCTCGGTTCCCGACACAATTTACAATCGCATGCTCCGCGCTCCCAACGCCGACGCCGCTCGCGCCGAAGGCATCGTGATCGCACGCGAGATGCTCGCCGCCGTCCGTCCCATGGTGCAAGGCACGCAACTCAGTGCTCCTTTCGGCCGCTACTCTGCTGCTGCCGACGTGCTTGAGGTACTCGGAAATTCCACTACAGCCGTGCTGTGAATTTCTTCCGGAACGTTTACGAACATTCACGAAAAAACCGGCTGCGAGTAGCTAGATTCGGACTAAAATTTTTTCATTGAGGAGAAGTGCCTTGCCGAAATTTGAAGAATGCCTGCAGCGGCTCGAAGAAGTCGTCAATCAACTGGAGCGCGGCGATGTCCCGCTGGAACAAGCGCTCAAGCTGTTTGAGGAGGGCGTGCAGCTTTCCAACGGGTGCCGTAAGGAGCTCGAGGAAGCCGAAGGCAAGGTCGAAATCCTCTTAAAGCAGAACGGCAAACTGCAAGCCGAGCCGTTCGAGATTTCGGCCGACGCAAAACACTAGGCCGCAACAACCCTGAAAGATCATCCCCAAGCCCGGCGAACCAGCCGGAGTTGACGACTCAGGGGGTCGTGTATGCAGCACCTGTCCGTGGTTATCGCTCAGAAGGATCGAGCTTCCGCCGATTGGCTCTTACTCGAACTCAAACGTCACTTTCGCAACACCGCGGTCGCGCACTCGCACGTCGAGATTCACGACGCCATCGCGAAGTTCAACGCCCAGGTCGTGATTGTCGATCTGGAATTGATGCGTCTCGATGACTTGCGACGCCTCTGCCAGAATTCTCTCGGCGCCGCCGTGATCGCCACCCATCGCTCCCCAGATGACGAAATGTGGATGGAGTGCCTCGCCATCGGGGCCGCGGACTGCTGCCAGATCACCGACGTCGATGGCATGCTGCGCGCAATCGCGCACAACGTGCACTTCGCGCACGCCCGTGCAGCTTAGCCGCTCGGGTCACGCCGCGAGGAATTGGTCCATTCTGCCCTTTTGTTTCGCTGGCGTGAGTTGCTCGTAGGTGCAAGACTCCGGCTGCTTCTCCGGACGCCATCGCAGGAACTTTGTTCCGTGCCGGAAGCGTCCGCCGGAGAAGTGGTCGTATTTCACCTCGCACACCAGCTTCGCGTCCAGCCGTTCCCACTCGCCGCTACGCTCCGTGCTCCATCGGCTCGGACCTCCCGGAGCCTTGCCGGTGAACCCCTCGCCGCCCATGTGAGCCTTCAAGATCTTCTTTAACTCTTTGCGTTCCGCTGCGGTAAAGCTTGAGCTGAAGCCCACGTGGTCAAGCTTGCCTTCGTCGTTATAAACCCCCAGTAGCAACGACCCGACTGCACCGCCCTTGCTCGCATAGCGGAAACCTCCGACCACGCAATCGGCAGTGCGTATGCTTTTGATCTTCCGCATCGCCCGTTCCCCGGACGCATAAGCCTGGTCGAGTGCCTTCGCCACCACGCCATCACAGCCAGTCGATGCCAGCTCTTTCATCCAGCGCTGCGCTTCTTCGAATTCGCGCGTCATCGGCGAGAGTCGCACCTTCGCGTTTCCCTTGAAGGTTTTGAAAAACAACTCCAGCCGTTCCCGTCGCGCCGCCTGCGTCTCCTCCACCAGCGCATGCCCGCGCTCATCCGCCAACAGGTCGAACACCAGAAAAGTGCCCGGTGTCTCAACGGAAAGTTTCTTGATCCGGCTCGCGGCCGGATGGATCCGCTGAAGCAAGTCATCGAACGAGAGATGCCCGTTCTCCAGGATCACGATCTCCCCGTCGAGCACAAACTTCTCCGCCTTCAACTCGCCCAGCGCTTCCACGATCTCCGGAAAATATCGCCCGAGGGGCTGCCCGGCTTTCGATTGCAGCTCGATCTTCTCGCCGTCGCGAAATGCCAGGCATCGGAACCCATCCCACTTTGGCTCGTACTGCCACAGCGCCCCCTGCGGAATTTCGTCCACCAATTTCGCCTCCATCGGCGGGAAGGGCGGCTGAAGCGGGAGCTTCAATTTTGCAAAGTGTTCTTTCAACTCTTCGGCGGAAACTGCGCCATCGGAAACTTTCGAGGCTTTGGCAGATGAGCTACGCCGTGGCATGTTGGGTTGGATGCACATGCTTATCCCGCGCGCTGTTCTACAATCCTGCAATATGAGCACGAAGAAAACCCTGAACGTTGCCATGATCGGCCAGGGATTCATGGGCCGCGCCCATTCCAACGCCTATCAGCAGGTGAACCACTTTTTCGATACGAACTTCAACCTCTACTTGAAGGTTATCTGTGGACGCGATCGTGAGCAGCTGAAAGGCATCGCCTCGCAATGGGGATGGGCCGAGACCGAAACCGACTGGCGAAAACTCATCGACCGTAAGGATGTCGATCTCATCGACATCGGCACTCCCAACAATCTCCATGCCGAGATGGCCATCGCTGCCGCCGAGGCCGGCAAGATCGTGCTCTGCGAAAAACCGCTGGCCATGAACGTCGCTGAGGCCGAACGCATGGTACAGGCCGTGAAGGGAAAGCCGAACCTCGTATGGTTCAACTACCGTCGCGTTCCCGCGATCGCTTTCGCCAAGCAGCTCATCGACGAAGGCCGCATTGGCGACGTCTATCACTACCGCGCCACCTACCTGAACAGCAGCGGATTGAACGCATCCCGGGCCAACACCTGGCGCTACAGTAAAGCGACCGCCGGATCCGGCGCCGCCGGCGATCTCCTCTCGCACCTCATTGACCTCGCCCTCTGGCTCAACGGTCCGATCACCGAACTCTGCTCCATGCTGAAGACATTCGTTCCTGGCCGCGACGTGGACGATGCCGCCGTCATGATGACTCGCTTCGCCAACGGCAGCGTCGGAACCTTCGAGGCCTCGCGCTATGGAACCGGCAATCGTAACCGCAACATGTTCGAGATTCACGGTTCGAAAGGTGCTGCGGTTTTCAATCTAGAAGAGATGAACCGTCTACAGTTCTTCGATGTTAACGATCCCTCGGAGCTGTCCGGGATGCGCAACATCCTCGTCACCGGCCCGGGTCATCCCTACGTCAACCAGTTCTGGCCCCCGGGACACGTCATTGGCTACGAGCACACATTCGTTGCAACGCTTGCCGACTTTCTTAAAGCAATGCATGAAGGGAATGAATTTCACGCAAATTTCGAAGATGGGTTGAAGGTGCAAGGAGTGCTGGAAGCGGTCGAACAATCTGCTGCAAAGGAGAAGTGGGTCGCGTTAGGACGGTGAACTCGTTCGTTCCAGGATGAATCTGCCGTCCTCACTATCAAGGTAAGCGAGCTTTCCGGGTACGCAGGAGAGTATCGTCCTAATCTGGCTGCCGACGATTTCAGTGAGCGCAGACTTCAGGTCAAGCTCCCGCCCATCTACACGAGCAGCTTCCGAAATTGCCCAGTAAGTCGTACCCGCGCCCTTCGCCCTCAGCGTTTCATAAATGCCAGCCGCGTGGCTTTGTGATGGGAGGATCTTCTTGACGTACCGTGCGTCGAACCACGCAGGATGAGGATGTGCGAGCGACTCCGTAATCTTGTGCCGGTGTTTTGAACTCTTCAACAACTCAAGCCAGCGTTCTCGCCTTTCCTTCACGATGCATGCTTTTACCATCGCTTCTTCATGCAGGAGCTGTTCGTCCGCCATAGCTCAAAAGGATATCTTGACTGTCGAATTCGTAACAGGCTGTTCCGATTGTTATACTTCCCTATTCATGCTGAAGGACACACTCGAACAAGGGCGCACCCTCGCTGACCGCGCGCTCGAGCGGCTACTCCCGCCGGGCACGCAGCGGCCATCCAGTATTCACGAGGCCATGCGCCACAGCGTATTCGCCGGCGGCAAACGTCTCCGTCCTATCCTCGTAATGGAAGCCGCCCGCATGGTCGCAGGCACGCTCCCCGATGGCGTCGACGAACTTGGAGCTGCCATCGAAATGCTCCACACCTATTCCCTGATTCACGACGACCTGCCCGCACTCGACAACGACGACCTTCGCCGCGGCCGACCCACCTGTCACGTCGCGTTTGGCGAGGCCACCGCAATCCTGGCCGGCGACGCTCTCCAGACTTACGCCTATGAAGTGATGGCCCGTCTTCGCACCGCGCCCCTTGCGAAGGTGCAGATCATCGAAGAGGTTGCCCACGCTACCGGCACCATCGACGGCATGATCGGAGGCCAGGTTCTCGACCTCGAACACGAACACACTCATGCCGACGCCGAGACCGTCGAGTACATCCATTGCTCGAAGACCGGCGCGCTCATTACCGCCAGCGTCGTCGCCGGTGGCCTCTATGCCGGGGCCGACAAAGCGCAGACCCAGCGCATCCGTGAATTTGGCCGAGCTGCCGGCCTCGCCTTCCAGATTGTTGACGACGTCCTCGACGTCACTCAGACCTCCGAGCAATTAGGCAAAACTGCCGGAAAAGATACCGCGACAGAAAAATCCACGTGGCCATCTCTTTACGGCGTCGAGAAGTCTTTAGAGATGGCCGACGAGCTGGTGCACCAGGCAAACAAGCGTTTAGACAGCTTCGGTCCGCGCGCCCAAACCTTAAAGGAATTGTCGAAGTTCTTGGTGGAAAGAAAGAAATAGCGAAACAGTAAGCCTTCGTGTCTTTCGTGTTGAAAGATTCTGGTGCAGCTGATGAATGATCTCGACATCCTCGCCCTAGCCGCGCATCGTGACGACATCGAGCAGACCTGCGGAGGCACGCTGCTCAAGGCTGCCGCGATGGGCCAGCGCACCGGCATCCTCGATCTCTCACAGGGCGAGATGGGCACCCGTGGCGACGCCACCAGCCGTGCTCGCGAAGCCGAGGCCGCTGCCAAAATACTGCGCGTGCAATGGCGGCAGGCCCTCGATCTTCCCGACGGTCGAATCGAAAACACTTTCGCCAACAAGTTGAAGGTCGCGCGCGTTCTTCGCGAACAGCGTCCGCGGGTACTGATCCTTCCCTACTGGCAGGGTCGTCATCCCGATCACTACACCGCATCGATCCTGGGCTACGAGGCGACTTTTCTAGCCGGCCTCACCAAACTCGGTTCCACACCCGCCACCGTCGACATCCCCGCCGCCGAAGAGTTACTCTCACTCAAGCCGCATCGTCCCTTCAAGATCGTCTACGCCAGCCTCTATTACGATGTCCGCCCCACCTTCGTCGTCGATATCACCCCGCATTTCGACGACAAAGTCCGCAGCCTGCTCGCCTACGATTCGCAGTACTCCGACCAATCCGCGGGCAGCGGACTTTTCCCCTCGCACCTCGAGATTCGCCAACGCCTCGAGACCATGGCCCGTTTCTACGGTCTCCTTGCGGGCGTCGATTATGCCGAGCCTTTCGTTCAAAAGGAAGTTGGTCTCGTCGAGGACCTAACCTTAATCCCCGTAAAATCTATGTAAACAACCCCCGAAAAGTGCGGGCATCCCGCACCATCTTCCGCTACTCTCATGGGGCACAGCTCGCGAGAACCACCCTTCCGGCGTAAACTGGAAGTCTGTTGCTGCGGAACCTGGAGCCGTAATGCGCAAAGTCATCAGCATAATCCCGCTTGTATTTTTTCTGCTGATGCTCTTCGGCTGCGGTGCAGCCAACCTAGCTCCGTCGCTCAATTCGTCCGGTCAGCAATTCTCGATGGCCAAGGGCAACTGGAACTTCAGCGCCAGCTCTTCCACCAATCCCAACAGCGGACAGTTCCTCATCGGCGGTCACCTCGAGCAGAGCGGAAACGCCGTCACCGGAATCCTACACATCGCTAGCTCGCGCTGCTTTAAAGTCGATCAGGATATTCCCATCAGCGGTACGATTGAAGACGGCACCGCGAACCTCACTTCACTGCCCATCGATCACCAAGTCCTGCACGCCTCTGTGATCGGCCACGACAGCAGCATGGTCGGCAATTATTCTTTCATCGGTGGTTGCAGCAACGGTGACGAAGGCAGCCTTACCGGCAACCTCGTGCCGCCCGTTTCCGGCATATGGAACGCCCTGGAGACCCAACCCGACAAATCGGTCACCGGTGTGAACCTCGCGCTCGCCCAATCAGCCAGCGCCAACGGTCACGGGGTCTATCTGCTCTCGGGCACCTTGTCCTTTACCGCTTCCCCGTGCCAGATCTCCGGACGCATCACCTCCGGCTACGTCGCCGGCAGCATCGTGATCCTCAACGCGGAGACCCAGGAAGCCAGCGGCGATAGCGGATCGTTGCGCATGGAAGGCGACTTCGCCGCCGGTCATACCCCGTCGATCGTGGGAGCCTATAGTTATGCAGCCGGCACGTGCAAAGACCACGCCGGAGTGCTAACCTTCACACCCTAGTTGTATCGCACCATGACAGACAGTTTGAAAACCTCGCTTAACGCCATGCTTTCCGTGAGGAACGGTAAACAGGCGATCGAGTTCTACATCGAAGCATTCGATGCCGACGTGATCATGCGCGTCGACTCTCCCGACGGGGCGGTTGTCGCCAAACTTGCGGTCGATGGCGCAAAATTCTGGATCGCCGACGAATCTCCGGAGCATCTCAACTTCAGTCCGGAAACCATCAACGGCTGCTCAGCTCGCATGGTTCTCACGGTGAACGATCCCGATGCTTGGTTCGCGCGTGCGATCGCCGCCGGCGCGAAAGTCGTGTGGCCCATTGCCGACCAGGATTACGGCTGGCGCGTCGGCCGACTCGTCGATCCCTACGGCCATCACTGGGAAATCGGTAAGCCGCTTTAAAGCTTGGTGGCGACGGCCACTCCGTCGCGCAGCGGCAGCACCGTCGTGAACCACTCCTTCGATTCCTTCAACTGCTGGTTGAACTTCAGAATCGCCCGCGTCGATTCTTCTTTCGGATCCGGCTCCGCTACCCTTCCGCTCCACAACACGTTGTCCGTAATGAACAGCCCGCCCTGCCGCACCCGTGCCCCGGCCATGTCGAAGACCCGAGGATAATCGCGCTTATCGACGTCATTGAAGAGAATGTCGAACTTTTCGTCATGCTTTTCCAGGAGTTCAAGCGCATCCCCAACTTTGATCTCAATGCGCTCCAAGACTCCGGCTTCGCGAAAATATCCTTCGGCTTCGCGTGCATTCTTTTCACTGCCATCGGTATAAATCACGCAACCACTCTCGCCCACCGCCAACGCCCACCAGATGGTCGAGTAGCCAATCGCCGATCCCATCTCGAAGACCGTCTGCGCGCCGACCAGCTTCGCATACTGGTACAGCACCCGCGCCACCGCTGGCCCAACGATCGGAATATCCCGCTCCTTCGCCTGCCGCTCCATCTCCGCCAGCACCGGCGGGCGCGGCGGAAGCATGGCGTACAGATACTCCTCAACTCCCGCATCGATAAAGCTCTTCACGATAACGTCTCTCCCGGCTTCATCTCGATCACTTCCGCTCCCTCGGCCAGCTTTGCCAGCTCCGACGGTTTTCCCGTTAGCACCGGGAACGTTCCAAAGTGCATTGGGATGATCGCCTTTGGCTGCAGCAACTCCGCCGCGTAGGCTGCTTGTCGAGGATCCATGGTGTAGTGGTCGCCAATCGGCAACATCGCAATCTGCGGCCGCCACAGTTCGTGGATGATCTTCATATCGCTGAACGCCATCGTGTCGCCCGCGTGATAAATCGTGACTCCGTTATCAAACTTCACCACGTAGCCACACGCCTCACCGCCATACACTACCTGGTCGCCGTCGGTTATGCCGCACGAGTGCACCGCGTGCACCATCGTCACGTGAATGTCGTCGATATGTTGCGTGCCGCCCTTGTTCATCTCCGCCAGGTTCTTCACGCCCTTCTTGCCGAGCCAGCCCGCCATCTCAGGAATGCAGACAACCTTGGGCGAATGCTTCTTCGCGATTTCCACCGCATCGCCAATGTGATCGAAATGCCCGTGCGTGCACAGCATCACGTCCACTTTCTTTACCTGCTTCTCGCTCTCCGGACAAGCCGGGTTTCCCATCACCCACGGATCGATCAAAATCGTGTTGCCCTTTGGCGTTACGATGCGAAACGTCGCATGTCCCAGCCAGGTAACCTTCAAGCCTTTCAGTTCCATCATTTCTCCTATTTCTCTTTTTCCCAGGCGCCGTAGCCGCCGGCCAGCGACATCACCTTCTGAAATCCCATGTGTTTTAAATTCAGCGCTGCCAGCGCCGAACGCCCGCCACCTGCACAATAGATGACGATTGGCTGCGCTTTGTTTGTCGTCGCCTGGTCAATGTCGCGTTCGACTACGCCTCGCGGAATCGCTACCGCGCCCGGAATCGTTCCTCGGGCCTGCTCTTCGCGCTCGCGCACGTCCACCAGCGTGAATGCTTCACCAGATTGCTGCATACGTTTCAAGTCGCCAACGCTGATCTCCTGGATCTCGCGCTTCGCGCCATCGACTAACTGCTTGAACTCAGGAAGAACCATGTCTTTACCTCGCGTTGAGCATTCTAGTGGCCGCCTGCGCCCGGGGCAAATCGCACGCCGGATATCATTTCATTCGCTGCTATTATGGAAACCGCGTCGTATGTCCACCTCATCCAAAAATGCCGTCCAGCCGTCCATTGATTCTTTTCTGCTGGAAGTGGCCGATGTCGTCAACACCACGCTCGATCTCGATACACTTCTCACGCGCGTGTCCGAACTGGTACGCAAGATAATTGATTACGACATCTTTGCGATTCTCCTTGTCAATGAGAAAGCGCAGGAGCTTCGCATCCGTTTCCAGGTAGGTCATCCGCCGGAAGCTGCGGACCGTATGCGAATCAAGATCGGCGAAGGTATCACCGGGCTGGCCGCGCAGCGCCGCGAACCCGTACTGGTCAACGACGTCTCCAAGCAGCCGGAATACATCAGCTCCGTATCTGCTGTCCGCTCGGAACTCGCCATCCCGATGATCACCAAGAACAAGGTGATCGGCGTCATTGATATCGAAGCTCCGCAACCGAACTACTTCACCGAAGAGCACAGCCGCCTGCTCACTGTCATCGCCTCGCGTGTCGCCATCGGCGTCGAAAACGCGCGGCTCTACACCCGTGTTTCGAACCAGGCCAAATCGCTGCTGCTGCTCAACGAGATCAGCCGCGAGCTCACCTCCATCCTCAACCTCGACCAACTCCTGAAGCGCGTTGGCGACCTGCTCACCCGTGTCATTGACTACCAGATGTTTTCCATTCTTCTCATCGATAACTCGGGAGAAAAGCTGCAGCACCGTTTCTCGTTGCGCTTCAAGGAAAACATCCATCTCAAGCACGACATCCCGCTGGGCCGAGGCCTCGTCGGCTACGCCGTGGAGCACAACGAAGCCGTGCTTGTGCCTGATGTCAAAAAAGATGATCGCTACATCATGCTCAACCCGGAGACGCGCTCCGAACTCGCGGTGCCGCTCGTCTACAAGGGCAAGGTGATCGGTGTACTCGATCTCGAACACACTCGTCGCGGATATTTCACCGAAGAACACAAGCGTACCCTGACGACGCTCGCCGCCCAGATCGCCATCGCCATCGAAAACGCTCGTCTCTACGAGCAAATCGTCCGGCAGGAAAAGCGTCTCGAGCAGGATCTCGCGCTGGCTCGCGAATTACAGCATCGCCTGCTTCCCGCTACGCTGCCCAAGATGAATCATGCCGAAGTGGCGGCAAAGTTTTCTCCCGCACGCGCCATCGGCGGGGATCTCTACGACTTCTTGAAGTATTCGGGTGGTTACCTGCATGCCATCGCTGTCGGTGACGTCAGCGGCAAAGGCGCTCCAGCCGCGATTTACGCTGCGCTCGCCAGCGGCATCCTGCGTTCCCACGCCGCGGAAGAACCGACCGCCGCCGAGATGCTGCACATCATCAATCTTTCGCTCGCCGACCGTCCCATCGATGCGCAATACATCTCGATGATCTACGCCATCTGGGACGACTCTGCGCGCAACCTGCGTCTCGCGAACTCCGGTCTGCCTCGCCCCATCCATTGCCACAAAGGCAAGGCAACGCGCATCGAGGCCACTGGTCTGCCTCTCGGACTCTTCGCTACTGCGGAATACGACGAATTAGGAATCAGTGCCGCGGCCGGTGACGTTTTCCTCTTCTTCTCCGACGGCATCCTTGACGCTCGCAATCGTCGCGGTGAACTCTTCGGCAGCACGCACGTCGAGAAAATTGTCGAGTCTCATGCGACCTCGTCGGCCCAACAGATCGTCGACGCAATTTACGACGCCGTTTCCGCCCACGCCGCCGGCATGGACGCTTTCGACGATCAAACCATCGTCGCGCTAAAAGTGAAAGGGAGCCGCACCCGCAAGTGAAGACTCCGTCGTTGTCGACCCGCCCCCCTGGATTTACCTACAAAGGTTCGTCGCTCTTCGTCGAAAAGATTTCGGCCGATACTCTCACCGAGCGCTTCGGGACCCCGCTATACGTTTACTCAACCGCGGCCCTTCGCGAACGCTATGCCATCTTCGACCGCGCTTTCAAACGCGTGCCCCACTCGGTTTGTTATTCCGTGAAAGCCAATTCGAACCTCTCGATCCTTCGCATGCTCGCGAAGATGGGTTCGGGTTTTGATGTTGTATCCGGCGGCGAGCTTGAGCGCGTGTTAACCGTCGATCGCAAGGCTGCGAAAAAAGTCGTCTTCTCCGGCGTGGGCAAACAAGCCCCTGAGATGGACGCTGCGATCCATGCCGGCATTCTCCTCTTCAATATCGAGAGCGAGTCAGAGCTCGAATTGCTCGCCGAACGATCCGCCAAACTTCGCAAGAAAACTCGTATCGCCTTCCGCGTCAATCCCGACGTTCCCGCTGAAACTCATCCTTATATATCGACCGGTCTGCGCGAACATAAATTCGGCGTACCCATCACCGACGCTCCCCTGCTCTACGCGCAAGCCGCTTCGCACAAGTGGCTCGAGCCCGTCGGCGTGAGCGTGCACATCGGATCGCAGATCACCGACGTTGCTCCCTTCGGCGCAACCATGGAACGTGTCGCCAACCTGGTGCGGAATCTCCGAGCGCAAGGCCACGACATCCGCCTCGTGGACGCCGGCGGCGGTCTCGGCATTACCTATCGCGACGGCGCCTCCGATCTTAAGACCTTCGAACACTCCGTCCGCAAGTACAGCGGCGCCCTACTGCCGCCCCTGAAGAACCTTGGCGTGCAGTTGCTGCTCGAGCCCGGCCGTTCCATCGTCGGTCCGGCAGGCGCGCTGCTCACCCGCGTCCTCTATTGCAAACAGAACGGCAGGAAGACTTTCCTTATTGTCGATGCCGCGATGAACGATCTCATCCGTCCCTCGCTCTATGGCGCCCATCACGAAATCGTTCCAGCAAAGATTGAAAAGGGCGCATCGATGACCGTCGATATCGTCGGCCCCGTCTGCGAGACCGGAGACTTTTTCGCCCGCGACCGCGAACTTCCCGCACTGTCGGAAGGCGGTACGTTGGCCATTCTCGACGCCGGCGCCTACGGTATGGCTCTCGCGTCGAACTACAATACCCGGCCAAAAGCGGCCGAAGTGCTGGTCGACGGTTCGAAGGCCAAACTCATCCGTCGCCGCGAAACTTACAAAGATCTTCTTGCCGCCGAGCGCTAGCCTATTTCTCCTGTAGGTACTGCATTATTTTGCCGATTGCTTCCCGTCCAGTTTCCACGTACTCTGCACCCCATCGGAGCTTGAGGAGCTGCAGAATGCAAGCTGACCGCTACAAGACGAACCAGTCCGTCCACAGTTGCGCCTGGTGCAACTCGGAATATGCTGAAGCCTACAGCCGTGCCCGGGAAGT
Source organism: Acidobacteriaceae bacterium (assembly GCA_003151155.1). Lineage (GTDB taxonomy): Bacteria > Acidobacteriota > Terriglobia > Terriglobales > Acidobacteriaceae > Korobacter. The sequence continues at coordinate 7,386 of PLWX01000076.1, read as the reverse complement.
CGGTGTATTTTGCTGCAAGAAGTGCGAGATCGAGGCCCGCTTCTGGCTGCGCGAGAGCCTAGCCCAGGTCAGCGGATAAAACTCACCCCAACCCATCGCCGTTCGTAATATTTTCTGTTTGTCTTTTCGCCAATCACGGCGAAGCTGAGCGGGCGCGACAACGTCTGGAGCGGCGGCTCCCTGCAGCCTTACGGCAGGGCTTCGAATACGATCATCCGCGCCACCGGCTTCCCGTTCTCCTGTTCTTCCCGCGCATATAGCCGGTGAGTTGCCGGGTCCACCGCGAGGCTATGCACCTTCGCCTGCACTTTGAAATCTTCAATCTTGCGATAGTGATCGGGGTCATCCTCGTGGATCACCGCGATCGCCCCGCTGTAGCATGCCACGTAAATCCGTCCTAGCTCGGCATCGAACTTCACCACGTCGCCACCATCCGGAATTGCGATCGAAGCAATCGTCTTGTGCTTGTCCAGATCGAATACCGCTAGCTGATTGCTCTCTCTTCGCACACCAGGAACGCCCGTCGATGCGGCACGTCAAGCGCCATCCCGTGATTGCCTTTGCAATCCGTCACCGGGTATTGCGCCGCGACCGAATCATCGGCAGGGTTGATCGCCGCGATCACATTCTTTTCCTGCAGATTCACCAGCACCATCTTCGAGATCGCATCATATTGCGGCATACCGGTTTCGCTCTCAAAATGCAACGTCTTCACGATCTTGTCATTACGCACATCGACGACTGCTTCAGCCTTCCCTCGTTCGTCCGACACGTACAGCTTGTGAAACGGCGCCGCGTAGGTGCTTCCGTCCGGCTTGTCTTCCGTCGACAGCCTTTTGATCACCTTCATCGTCCGCAGGTCGATCACCCCGATCTTGCTCTCTTTCCAATCGGAGGTGTACACCTTCTTCAGTTCCGGCACATACTCCACGCCTTCCACCCCAGGCACATCCGGAATCGCATGAACCAACTTGTTCGTCTTCATGTCGATGACATAAAGGATTCCCGCTCCCAAATGGCCTGAGAACAGGTAGTGATCCTCGTCATCGGTCGTGAGATAGTCGAAGCGCTTGCCCGCAGGTCCAGGTAAATCGATCGTTGCCACCTGCTTCAGGCTCTTGCCTTGTTGCGCAGGTACCGGCAACACAACCGCACAACTCGCCACAAACAACGCAGCCGCTAGAAATCTACGCATCAGTTTATTTCCCTGCCGGAGCGGAGTTGGTTTTCTCAAGTGCACCGTGAAGTGCCTTCGCCAATTTCACCGCGTCATCATTCGCCCAGAAATGCATGAAGAACAACCTCGGCTCTTCCGTCAGCATATGGCTATGAATCGCCGTTACCTGTATACCGCCCTCTCGCAGAGCTCGAATTACCGGATTCACCTCAGAACCAAGCAGAACGAAATCGCCAGTAATTGCGGCTTTATTATTGCCCGTCGGCTGAAAATTGATCGCGGTCGCCGTTCCCATCGCTGGGGGAATCTCCATCCCACCTTCCGAAATCTTTTCACACCGCGGTACGGAGAACTGCAGCACTCCACCGTTCACGGTTCCTTTGCGTCCGAGCTCCGCCCCGACCGCATCTGCGTCGATGCCCAACTCAGTCGGCGCTGCGGGTGGTGTCGCCGCAGGCGGCGTAGCCGTGAGTGCGAGCGCATCGTGCAACGTCGTCGCAAGTTTCGCCGCATCTCCGTGTCCCGAGATGTGCATGTACATCACGCGTGGCGACTCGTGCAACACGTGATTATGCAGCGCCGTCTGCTCAATCCCGCCCTGCTGCAGCTTCAACATCACTGGTTCGACTTCATCTTCGGATAGCACCAGGTCGCCCATCACCATCGTCTGTGCACCGACCTTCTTGAAAGCCACCCACGATCCCAATGCGAGCGCTGGTTTGATGGCGATCCCGTCTACCGTCACGTGCATGTCCCCGCGCGGCAGTCCAACCTTGTAAACTTCGCCGGGCTGTTCTTTCCCGCTTCGTCCAAGGTTATCGACTACCGCTTTCCAAGGATCCGATTGTCCAAAAGCCAGTGAGGAACCCAGCAGACCACACCAAACGACTAGAACTCTCATTGCATTTCTCCGCATCACGCACGCAATCTAGCACAACGACGACAATCGTTTGTAACAGCAACCCACCCGCGCTCCGCATTAGCGCTTATAGGTGATCTTCCCGCCCACCATCGTCAGTTCCACCTGCACGTCTTTAATGGCCCCTGGTTGGATCTTGAAGATGTCATCGCTCAACAGCACCATGTCAGCCAGCTTGCCCGGCGTGATCGAGCCTTTCACGTTCTCCTGGAACTCCGCGTAAGCCGAACCCATGGTGTACGCCTCCACCGCTTCGTTTACCTTCAACTTCTGCGCCGGCACCCATCCGTCGGGATTCTTCCCGTCCAGCGTTGCCCGCGTCACCGCCGCATAAATCGTCCACATTGGTGAGAGCGGAGCTACCGTCCAGTCCGTGCCAAATGCCAGCCGCACCTTGTGATCCAGGAAAGTCCGAAAAGCATAGGTCCGCTGAATGCGGTCCGCCCCTATCCGCTTCTCGGCGAACCGCCCATCGTCGATCGCGTGATACGGCTGCACCGACGCAATCACGCCCAACTCCGCGTAGCGCTGGAAATCCTTCTCCGCCATGTGCTGCGAATGTTCAATGCGCCAACGCCGCTCTCCGGCTCCATTGGCCTTCACCACATCGGTGAACAGATCGAGCATCGTCGATATTGCTTCGTCGCCGATCGCATGGGCGCAAATCTGCAGATGCGCTGCGTCCGCCTGGGTCAACCGCTCCCGCTCCTGCGAAATCGGATGCAATTCATCGGACAGTAGTCCCCGAGTGTCGGGCGCATCCGTGTACGGCTTGAAGAAATAGGCCGTGGTGGCGCCGAGCGATCCATCGGCGTAAGTCTTCATCGCGCCGAAGCGGAGATAACTCGACCCCCAGGCCCGCCGCACTCCGATCTTCGCAAAATCATTCCACCCTTCCAACATCGGCGCGGCATAGACGCGGGTAGTGAGTTCGCCCTTCTCCGACAATTCGGAATACACCGCAATGTCGGCATACTCCGGGTTCATGTCCTGCACGCTGGTCACTCCGAGAGAGGCTGCATGTGCCAGCGCCCGTTTCGCAGCGCGCAGGCGTTGCTCGTGGGTGAGTGGTGGAATCTTCGAAGACACGAGTGCCTGTGCCGCGTCCTTCAAAACGCCCGTCGGATTTCCATTCTTATCGCGGACAATCTCTCCACCGGCGGGCGCCTTCGTCTTTGCTGTGACCCCCGCAAGTTTCAATGCGTATGAATTCGCCAGCGAGATGTGCCCGTCATACCGGGTCACGAATACCGGCGTCTCCGGGCTGACCGCGTCAATCAACTCTTTCGTCGGCAGCACCGCCGGGTTCCACTTCTGCTCATCCCAATCGCCTCCCGTAATCCACTCGCCCTTCGCCGTCTTCTTCACCCGCGCCTCCAGCGTCTCGCGGAAAGCCTCCGGAGTCGCCGCCTCGCGCAGGTTGATGGAATCCAACTGCATCCCACCCGGGATGAAATGCACATGCGCGTCATTGAAGCCCGGTAGCAGCAGGTGTCCATGGCCATCGATGACGGTGGTCTTGTCCTTGCGCCACGCATCGATCTCGGCGTTGCTGCCGACCGCCACAATATGTTCGCCCAAGATCGCCACCGCCTCCGCCGTCGGATGATTGCCATCCACGGTGTAGACCCGCGCATTCGTAATGATGGTGTTGGCTCCCGGCCGCTGTTGCGCGAACAACGCAGCCGTCCAAAGCCAGCAGAATAGGAAAGAAAGCAGAGAAAGGCGACGAAGCAGCATGGCGCGCACCACCTCATTGGAAATGTGAATCCGCCATGGTAGCAGGAACCCTGTCGCGCTTCGGCGTCGGCGGCAGCCCAGTTTGCCCGCCGCCCAACCGCACGCCTCTGTTATCCTAAAGGTCTGTGTTTATCAAGGCTTTGTATATAGGCCTGGTGATCTCGGTGATAGCTGTGTTGGGGGTCGCGGGCGCCATTTATTACCGTGTCCGTCAGCATATGGGTAAGCCGGAGGAACACGCTCCGGAACACGAGAAAGAGCCGGGCGAGCAATAAGCGTACCTATTCCCTTTGTGAGGGGTTCTTATGGATTCTGCCGTTCGTAACCACGAAATTCTCCGCTCTCCTAGTGTTGCCAAAAATATCGCTCTGGTCATTGGCGCCAGCCTTCTGATCTCCATCTGCGCGCGCCTGAGCTTCCCGCTTCCGTTCACGCCTGTGCCGTTTACGCTGGCCAACGTTGGATTGCTTGTCGTCGGCCTGTTCCTCGGCAGCAAGCGCGCCGGTGCCGCTGGATTGCTCTATCTCGCATACGGCGCCGCCGGAATGCCCGTCTTCAGCCCCGCTTCGTCTGGATTGTTTGGTGTCACCGCCGGCTATCTCTGGGCCTTCCCTCTGGTCGCATTCGTTGCCGGTTGGATCTCCGAACGTGGGACGGCTTCCTTCGCACGCAACCTTGTAGCTGCCATTGCCGGCGATCTCGTTCTGTTTATCGGCGGCATCAGCTGGCTCTTCGCTTTCACGCACTCCTGGCAGAAGGCGCTCTTCCTCGGTGGCTACTGGTTCGTTTTCGGTGAAGTCATCAAGATCATGGCGTCGGCAGGCTTGGCAACACGCTTCCGCCGCACGCTCTAGTATTCATATTCAGTGGCCAACCATGGCCGCAAGTTTTTGGGAGAACGTAATGAGCAGCAGCAGTTCGTCCGCGACGACGCGGGAAATCGCCGTCGCCCACAGTCCTGATTCCGACGATGCTTTCATGTTTTACGGGCTCGCGACCAACAAGGTCCGCGTGCCCGGCTTGAAATTCACTCACACCCTCACCGACATCGAGACCCTCAACCGCAAAGCGCTCGAGGGCTTTTATGACGTCACTGCGATCTCGTTTCACGCCTATCCCTACCTGCAAGACAAGTACGCGCTCATGCCGAGTGGCGGCAGCGTTGGCGAGGGCTACGGCCCCATGATCGTCTCTCCCAGGCAACTCAGTCTTGATGAAGTGCGCTCCGTGAAGATCGCTGTTCCCGGAACCATGACGACCGCGTATCTTTCGTTGAAACTCTTCGCCCCGGATGTCGAAACCGAAGTGGTCCCCTTCGATCAGATCATCCCCGCCGTTCTGGAAGGCAAATACGAAGCCGGTCTCATCATCCATGAAGGCCAGCTTACCTACGGCCGCAGCCGCCTGCACAAAATTCTTGACATGGGCAAGTGGTGGCGCGATCTCACCGGTCTTCCCCTGCCGTTGGGCGGTAATGCGATCAAGCGCAGCCTCGGTCCGGAATTGATGGGCAGCGTCTGCGTCGCTCTCCGCGATAGCATTCAGTACGCACTCGATAATCGTGCCGAAGCGCTCGAATATGCCATGCAGTTCGCCCGCGATCTCGATGTGCAGTCCGCGGATAAATTCGTCGGAATGTACGTCAACGAGCGTACCCTCGACTACGGTCCCGACGGCCGCGAAGCGGTGGCGAAGCTGCTCGACATGGGCTATGAGAAAGGCATCATCCCCAACCGCGCTCATCCCGACTGGGTTGAAACTGTCGCCGCAGCCTGATAGCGCGACTCCATTCCCTTACGCAAAAAAGCCGGCTCTATGCCGGCTTTTCTCTTTGCCACTTCTGATCTAGTGTCCGCTCATCGCGGAATAATATTTCCCGATGATTACGCCGATCTCCACCGCCGTATCCGGTTCAAGGGATTCAAACTCGAACCCGATGCCCTGGCGCGTGGTATACCGCGCCACCGCACCCACCGGACGCTTGATCCCTTCCGTGTCGTCCACCAGCACCAGTTCATGATGGCTGCCAGGGACGAACGCCTGACGGGTTTCGACCAGCAATCCGCCGCGTCCGATCACGCGAATTCGGCCCAGCCGCTCCCCGTGGGAATCGTGCGCGAAAACTTTGGTTGAATCCGGCAACGTAATTCGCTCGAACTTGCGACGATCATCCGTGTCCATACACCCTCCAGCGCACAGGCCTACCGTACTTTTGTTGGAAACGAGAATACCGGATCGAGATCCACAGGAACATTCTTCGCTGATTCCAGGGCTTTGGTCAACTCCGCGGGGAACGTTCCATACTTCGCGAACCACTTATCCGACCGCGCCTGGTCGCCCGTCGCTTCGATTTCCAGCAGCTCTTTGCCCAGCGCCGCTACCGCCGCCGGCATCTTCCCCAGGTCCACCGAATATCGTCCACTCGCGTCGTGGCGGATCGCGCCTTGTTCACTCAGGAAATTAAACTCCATCGTCTCGCCCGTCGAATGTGCCTCTCCCGCGCCAAACCGCATCGATCGGAAAAGGTCCGCGACGTGGGCAATGTAGTAGCCCGCTGCCATGTCTTTCGACACGTGACCCTGATCGATCAGCCATTGCAGGCACATTAGCCCTACGATGTCCGCCTTGGCTTCCTCTAGCCCACTGAATCGCGGACCGATCGCCTCCCGTATATCCACCGGTTTCCCATTCACCCTCGCGAAAGCCGGTCCCAGCCCATGCGCGATCTCATGCGCAAGAGTGGTTGCAAGNNAATTACATCATTCACGCGCGCATCCATGAAGTTCTTGAAGAAGATCTTTTTCGTGCCTTTTTCGGCATGAATCCGCGCATCATTCGGCAGGTTATCCGCAACGGCTGCGTAGCCATGCCCGAGGTCGCCGCTGCGGTAGGGCGAGTCCATCACTTCCATGGGCAGCCGCTGCCCTTTTTTCGACGGCTTGTCCTCCACCGCCAACGGCAGTGCATCCTGCATATCAGCAACATATTTCTCGTACAGCGAAAGACGCTTGCTCTCCGCATCGTTCCGGATCAGCACCGCCGCCCCGTAACTCGTCCTCACCCCCAGCACGCCGTCGAGATAGGTCTCATACGGTGCAAAGATAATGTCGAATTTCGGATTCTCCAAATCCAGCCACGCGATATCGCTGTCGTAGTAGTTGTCGTTCAGCAACGCATCCGCACGTTTGCGCAGAAACACTGCAAACGCCTTGTCGCTGCTCAGCGCGGCCGCCTCACGTAACGCTTTCGCGGCCCCATCGAGATACGACCGGTACATCACGTGATAAGGAATCGCTTCGAAATCACTCCCTTGTTTGCGAATGACCGTGTGCTCGTCGTACATCGCCCCCTTCGCTTCGGGATGCTCCTTCACATACTGATCGATCTGCTCATGCGTGACGCCCGCCGGATAAAGTGCGCGTCCCGGCGGCATCGGATCATCCCCAACGAAGGGTTGATTCCCGTCGAGCAAATCCCAACGGCTCCCATTGATTTTGAGCAGCCGCAATATTTTTTGGTCGCGCGGAACTTTGCTTCCCTGCAGCTGCGA
>PLWX01000112.1:4034-5483 GCA_003151155.1 Acidobacteriaceae bacterium | reverse complement strand
GTCGCCTTGCGCCAGAAACCAACGGTGTAGGTCTTTTCCAGAGCTACGGTTTCAATCGCAAACATTGGCAGATTTTTCTTTGAGTGATGGAATCGTGTTCCAGTCGGCCTCATTATACGGAATCGCAGCCAACATGGAACTGCGTGTGCCATGAAGCACACGTTACGAACGTGATGACACTTTGACAAAAAGAATGGAGCCGCGTCAGGCGGCTCCATCGCTGTTCGTACTTCCCAAAGTTTACTGGAGTGGGCTGTCGGTGGACGACGCGGCCGTGCTCTGGTTGTAACGGATCACGCCGGTCTGATCGCTGTAGAAGCTGCGTTGACCGCTCGTGCCTGCCGTAACCGGGTTCGCATTCACCGCAAACGTGTACTGCGGCGTGGTCGCACCGCCGGAACCAGCCGTCAGGGCAAAGGTGTAGCCGCTCTTCGTGCCCTTTCCCAGAACGTTATCGATCAAGCAGGCGCCGGTCGAAGTTGCACCAGTGGCGCCGGTGCAGGTGTTCGCGTTCGGTCCAAGATTGGCCAGAGTCGTGGTGAAGCCCACGTCGGTGTATGCGGACGAATAAGTGACTTCCGCGGTGTTCAGGGTGCGGATCGAGCCGACGGCCGATGCTTCGTTGGCGGCCATGCGCGAGCGCAGCAAGTTAGGAATCGCGATCGCGGCGATGATAAGAATGATCGCCACCACGATCAACAGCTCGATCAGCGAGAAACCCTTTTGTTTACGCATTTAGAATTCTTCCTCTCCCATTTGAGGTTTGTTGCTTGAGACCATAAATGCTTTTGCATCGGCCTCCGTAAATCGATTGAGAACTTCATCGGTTCTCTGCTCTCCGGTCGAGCCGACCCGGACGCTCTGGAAAAGAGCAAATTAATTTCCATCGCTGCAATTTCCCGGTTACTAACGTAATTCCTCAGCCAAAATGTTGCAAAGAGAGGCACTTACGATGTCAATGGACATTGGAGCAGTGGGTACGCTGAATTCCAGGATGACGAAAACCGCCGCTTCCTGACAAAAATTGTGAAACCGAATCGCAAAAAATGTCAGAAATCATGACCAGCCGATCAGAATCAGTCGCCTGCTCAAGTATCAAGTGCGTTGGCTACCATTCGCACCGGCCTTCCAGCAAAGCCTCTGGCGATACGTCAATCGGACTCGCCCACTCTTCCGCACAAAGCAAAATGGCAGCCGAGGTTGCGGCTGCCATTTGCGCTGAAAGAGAAGATGTTTACTGGAGCGGGCTGTCGGTGGATGACGCGGTCGTGCTCTGGTTGTAACGGATCACGCCGGTCTGATCGCTGTAGAAGCTGCGCTGACCGCTCGTGCCTGCCGTAACTGGGTTCGCATTCACCCCAAACGTGTACTGCGGTGTGCTTACGCCGCCGGAACCGGCAGCTAGGGCAAAGGTGTAGCCGCTTTTCGTGCCCTTTCCCAGAACGTTAT
>PLWX01000112.1:0-4028 GCA_003151155.1 Acidobacteriaceae bacterium | reverse complement strand
AGAATGATCGCCACCACGATCAACAATTCGATTAGCGAGAAACCCTTTTGTTTACGCATTTCTTTTCTCTCTCCCATTTGCAAACCTTCAAATTTGTTCCGGCTCTCACCGGCTTACTAAATCCTCGGAAGCACCGCGGCTTCCTTTCCACCGAGATCTTGCGTCGCCCGCCCGATGTACCTTCCCTTAGTGCAACCCGCGTGCCAACCCCGCCCGTTTGGGCAATGTACTTCAGTTATCCACGCTAAACCTTGCTTTTGCAGCTATATATCTCGGACGAATCGTTTTTGAAATCGAACCTCCCTGGGCCAAAATCCGCGATTACAATCTCGCACCTGACAATTTGTGTCATGCCGAATGGCAAAAATCCGTCAACGCGGAGCGTGTCCTAAACGATTAGAAAGACTGTCAGGCGGTTGGTTAGCAGGCCAATTGATCGCGGGATATCTTCACGCCATTCATGTTCCCCAATACCGTCACCGCGATCTCTTCCGAGCGGAAGATTTCGTTGGCCACCGCGTAAACCTCTTCCCGGGTTACCGCTTCGATCTTCGCGATAATCTCATCCATGGTGTGGAAGTGGTCGTAGTACATCTCCTGCCGAGCCAGGTTCGACATGCGCGCCGTCGACGATTCCAGTCCCAGCATCAGGCTCCCCTTCAGCTGCGCCTTCGCTCGCTGTAGCTCTTCCACGCTCACCATGTCATTCTTGAACGCGGCGAATTCCTTGACCACCTGCTGCAAAACCTTGGGCGCGGACTTTTGTGAGGTTCCGGCGTACACCGAGAGCGATCCCGAATCCTGGAATGGATTCAATTCGCTGAAAATGGAGTACACAAGCCCCTGCTTTTCACGAATGTTCTGNNTTGCGCATGATGATGCGCGCATGCGTCTTCGGAGGCTCCTGGTGGAATCCATTCGTCCCCGGCTGCAAATGTTCGAAACGCCGCCGGACTTCATCTACAAAGACCTTGTGGTTGAGATTCCCGGCTGCGGCCACGATCAGGTTTCCCGCCGCAAACTTCCGCCCATAATTCCCATACACGACATCCCTATCAAACGCTTTGACCGTCTCCTTTGTCCCAAGGATCGGTTTCCCGAGCGGATGATCCTTATAGAAATTCTGGGTGAAAATCTCGTGCACGAGGTAGTCAGGATTATCCTCGTCCATCTTGATTTCTTCCAAAATGACGCCCTTCTCGCGATCAATCTCTTTGCTGTCGAACACGGGGTTCAACACCATGTCGCTCAAAACATCCATCGCTACGGGAACGTGCTCATCGAGGATCTTCACGTTGAAACAGACCATCTCTTTGCCGGTGAAGGCGTCCATATTGCCGCCAATGGAATCCACCTCGCGGGCGATGGCTTCCGCATTCCGTGTGGTCGTACCTTTGAACACCATGTGTTCGATGAAATGGGATATTCCGTTTACTGGTGACTCTTCGTGCCGTGAACCGTTCTTGACCCAAATGCCGATCGAAACCGAGCGGATGTGATCCATCTCCTCGGTCAAAATCGTAAGACCGTTCGGCAGTACTTCCTTCCGAACGTTACGCAGCGCGCTCGCCATTGGTTCTCCAGTTGAATCTGTGTGGCCAAGGAAACCTTCTATTGCAGAATTAGACTTGAGGAATACCGCAGTCGTGACCAGTCCGAATGCACCTTTTCGGTCCATCCTTTAAACTGTTACTGCAGACCTCAGGATTAGATGCGTGGCAGAAAAGAACAAACTCGAACTATTAGGCCTTACTTTTCAAGAGCTTACAGAGCTCATGAGGAACTTTGGCCAGCCCGCGTACCGCTCCCGCCAGCTTTGGCAAGGTTTGTACCGCGAACGCCGCTCCAGCCTCGAACAGCTCACAAACCTTCCTCTGTCCTTGCGTGAACAAATTTCCACCCAGGGCTACTCCATTGGACTCCCTTCAATCCAGAAACGATTCACCTCCACGGATGGCACCGTCCGTTACCTTATCGAGTTCGCCGATGGGCAAACCGTCGAGACCGTGTGGATGCCCGAGGGCGATGGCGGTGAAGAAGGCGACGGCTCTGAATCCGAGGCCCGCTCCTATGATCGTGCCACGATTTGTGTTTCCAGCCAGGTCGGTTGTGCGGTCGATTGCCAGTTCTGCATGACCGCCCTGCTCGGCCTGCTACGGAATCTCTCCGCCGGCGAGATTGTCGGACAGATCCTCGCTGTCTTAAACGATCAGCAGGTCGACATCGAGTCTCAGCGCATCAACCTTGTCTTCATGGGCCAGGGCGAGCCTTTCCTGAACTTCGATAACTTCGTGAAGGCTGTCTTGCTTCTCGTAGAAGGCGTTGGCATTCCTGAATCGCGGATGACTGTTTCCACCTCCGGCATCGTGCCCCGCATCACCGACTTCGGCCAGCTTACCGTCCGTCCCAAACTTGCCATATCGCTGAACGCCTCCAATGATTCATCCCGTCGCGAACTGATGCCAATCACGAAAAAGTGGACCCTCGAAAAGCTTATGGCTGCCGCTCGCGATTTCCCGCTCCGCAACCGCGAACGCCTCACCTTCGAATACGTGCTTCTTGGCGGGGTCAATGACAGCGTCCAGAACGCCCGCGAGGTTGTCGAACTTCTCCGCGGGCTAAAAGCCAAGGTCAACCTCATCGCCTGGAACCCCGGCCCCGAGATCCCTTACACCACCCCAAGCCCCGAACGCGTGGAGGCCTTCCAGCAAGCTCTCATCCGCGCCGGCATCCCGACGTTTGTCCGCAAACCGCGCGGCCGCGACATCTTCGCCGCCTGCGGACAACTTAAACGCACTACGGATCTAGTCTCCATCTCGTAAATTGACCCCACTTACGTGCCTACAGCAACGCTCATCCTGCGCTGCGCATCTTCTTAATACCGCTCCACGAGCGGCTGGGATCTTGCGTGACCACTCGTCTGGCACTTGGTACTGCACTTCTTTCGTTCGCGCTCGGCTTGGGATGCTCCACCGACCACAAACAACTCAACCGCGCCATCGCCTTGCAACAGTCCGGCAAGACTACCGATGCCCTCGAGATCTACGAAAAACTGGTCACTCACGCTCGCAGCAAAAGCGCCCAGTCGCAGATCTATGTCCACATCGGCGAATGTGAATGGACTCTCGAACGCCAGTCCGACGCCCTGAATGCATTTCTCAAAGCTGCTGAACTGGATTCCAGCAACACCTCAGCCGACCTTCATCTCGCACAACTGTTCCTTGCCGGAGGCGCTCCCGACCGTGCGCTTGTGTTCGCCGACATTGTTCTTTCGCACGAACCGAAGAATCTCGACGCGATGAGTGCAGCCGCAGGCGCGCATGCTTACCTCGGCAACATGGCAGCCGCGACCAGCGGATTCGAAGAAATTCTAAAGCAGGATCCTGGGCGTCCTGAAGCCGCCATCACGCTCTCCCAGATTTATTCGTCTACAGACCGTCCCGCCGACGGGCGCACCGTGTTGCTCACCGCCGCCGCGAAGTCGCCAACCAGCGCTCCTGTACAACTCGCGTTGGCGCATTTTGAAGAAGAACAGGGTCATATTCCCGAAGCGGAAGCCGCCTATCGTAAAGCCGTCAAACTGAAAGACGATGCCGACACGAATTTGCGTTTCGCTCAGTTTCTCGAACGCAGCGCTCGCCTGCCCGAAGCCGAAGTGGTGCTTCGCAAGATCGACAGCATGAGTCCGGCCAAGCCGTTTGCGCTTGCCGATTTTCAAATCGTCTCCGGCAAAGGCACCGACGCCTCCCGTCACTACCTCGATCTACTCCTGCAGCACGAGAACAGCAGCACCGACAAAACCGCCGCCGCTCTCGCCGCTCGCGCCATCGAAGCCAAGCTCTCGCTCACCAATCAGCAAACCGGGTCAAAGCGCGATCAGACGCTGCTTGAGGCCAAAACTGCTCTTGGAACGCATCGCAATGAACTCGGTCCGGTGATGACCAGTGTGCTCGCCGCCGAAATCGAACTGGTCCAGGGTGACGCCGTTTCCGCGGAAACTCTGGCCCGCGGCGCCGTCGAGGCTCGCA
>PLWX01000085.1 GCA_003151155.1 Acidobacteriaceae bacterium | reverse complement strand
ATGGAAAAGCACTCGGTTTCGAAGCTCATCGGTTCGCCTCCGGGATACGTGGGTTACGAAGAGGGCGGCCAGTTGACCGAGCGCGTCAAGCGTTCGCCTTACTCGGTCGTGCTGCTCGACGAAATCGAGAAAGCGCATCCCGATGTCTTCAACATCCTGTTGCAGGTATTTGAAGACGGCCAGTTGACCGACGGCCTGGGCAACACGGTTGATTTCAAGAACTCGATCATCGTCATGACCTCGAACATCGGCGCGCGCCACCTCATGAAGCGCACCGGCCTCGGCTTCCAGAGCGAGAACACCGAAGTCATCAATGACAAGGTTGAGGACATGGTCAAGACCGAGGTGAAGCGTACCTTCAACCCCGAGTTCCTGAACCGTCTCGATGAAGTCATCCTGTTCGCGCCGCTGTCCGAAGCCGACCTGATCCAGATCGTGGAACTGATGGTTGCGCAGCTCAACCACAACCTGGCCCAGAAGGCGATCACGGTCACGGTAGCGGAAGACGCAAGAAAGTGGATTCTCGACAAGACGATCACGGATCGCACCTACGGTGCACGTCCGCTGCGTCGCGCCTTGCAGAAGTACATCGAGGACCCGCTCTCGGAAGCGCTCATCCAGGGCACAATCACGACGCGTCCGGCGTTCCTCGAGGTCTACCTCGAGAACAACCAACTCTTTTACCGCACCATCGCAGAAGGCGAGGCAAAGCCGGAAGGCGTGCTGCTGTATAACGACTAACTACTCGATAGAGTGAACGACGAAGCCCGCCGCGAGGCGGGCTTTTGATTATTGAATCGAACTCACGCTCTGGCATCAATGGGATTCACTGGAACGCTAAAAGCTCCGGATGACTACCGGGGCTTCGTCATTGGACAAATCCTTATCGGGGACGTCACGCGCCAGCGTGACCCCCATCACTGCATCGCAATACGACCCAGCCGGTTGCCCAATGTTCGGTCGCCCTCTTTTGGGCAATTCGGCGACACACGAAACAATCCCTAATTTCCGTTGCCCGGAGCGAAGTGCGCGGTGTACGGCTACGGGATCCGCGTTCGCACCAGCAGGCGCACATGTTGCAGTTGCAGGAGGTTCCTGCTCTTCGCCTGCATCCCCGCCAACCGCTGTGGAGTCTCTGAAGCGGCGGCCGACTTCATCGCTTCGCCGCAGGTCGACGTATTGCCTGTACCAAGGTCCACAAGCGACTTGCATTTACCAATGACCCGGTTATTCTCCGCGTTGGCGTCGAAAAAAATATCCGCGAACGAGGAGCTGAAGCCCTCCAGGTGATTGTCGACGAAGCGATTCAAACTCGCGGTATTGGTTTCGAATCCATAAGTCGTAATTCCCATGGCAAAGTAGCCATCGCCAAAAAGAAAGTTCCCCTCGATGAGCGCATTCGTTACCAGGTCAAAGACCGCGATCGGCGCTCCCGAGGATGCGTTTTTGGTGGTGACGAAGTTGTTCGCAATCACCGCATCGAACGTGCCGGTGGTGCCGGTGGCATCCCCGCCGGTAATGTCAATGCCATCGGCGAAGGTTCCATCACAATAGATGAAATTCGAAAATACTTTGTAACGGGCGCCCATGTCGCCACCAACAAAAATTCCGTCGGCATCACTCATCGAACTGGCTCCCGGAATGATCAGGTTGTTCGAAACCACGATCGGCTTCTGTATGCGGATGAGCGTAATGCCACCGCCCGTTTCGGTGTCGGGGGAGTTGAGATGGACCACGACATTGCCGGAGACCTCGCTCTCGGCCCCAACCGTATCGAACTGCACGCCGTTGGAGAAGATCGCGCCCAACCCGTCAATCACGTTGCCCATCACCCGCACCTTGCCGGTAATCCCCGTATTGTCCCCGTAGCTGCCGACATCAATGCCATCGCCGAAGGTGATGATGCGTCCCGAGCCCACGCGAACTTTCACCGGCACCACATTGTGTATGTAGTTGCCGATGACATCCGTGCCCGTGGAAGCCGCGATCTGAATCGCATCGTCGAATGGGCGCTCGAAGACAATGCCCTGAATGCTGCTCTTGACCGGCACCAGTCCAAGGATCGGAGCAAAGCCTCCGAGAATTGTGGTCCGCGCGCGTCCTGAATGCTCCCCGAGAATTGTGACATCGGTCGTCAGGTTGATGCCCCCAGAAACCGCCGCTACGGCCAGATCGGTTGAGAAGTTAAACGAGGTCGGTGCCCCTGAGACATTGACAGCCTTGAGCAACACTACCCCTCCCTTGTCCACCGCAGCCTGCACGTTCTGCACGTCATCCGGAAAGACCCCGGTGGGATACACGACGGAATGCGCCGGGTGGCTGGCCGCGACGGCGGGCGCGATCATCAGCGCTGTAATCAGAAGAAGAAAGAGGCTCGAGAAGGCGGTACGTCGGGACATGAGATTCTCCTGTGCGATTCGAATCTTGGGGAGCCAACGAGGAGACCGACAGCCGTTGGGTAGCGGATTATAGAGCATGCCGTGCCAACGATTAACGCAGACCTTCTAACTCTTCCATCGCTTGCCGGGTGCCCTTCCCCGACATTTCCTACTGCAATCCGCGCCCGGTGTACGATTTCTTTGCTTGACGGACTGGGATTCACTGGAAACGCTAAAAGCCCCGGATGACTACCGGGGCTTCGTCATCTCTCGGGACTCGCGAATCTCACCGCTTCGCCTGCGCGCGTCGGGCTGCCTCCGTCTGAATGTGGCTCCAGCCCTTCACCATGTTTTCGCGCACGTCGTCTGGAATAAACCCTAGCGCTTGGTGGTGAAACGTGATGAGCGTCCCACCCTTCACTTCGCTCAGCCGGTACTGGACGTTGTGCGTGACCGCATGCGAGAGCATCAGCGGTCGGCTGAATTCAAGAAGCGTCGGGCGCTTGATGGCCTGCACGTTTGCCCAAAAATGGCCGTTGTCGTCGCCAAGATCTCGGAACCATCGGCCGCCGGGCCGCGCCTCGAGCTTCATTGGCATGGCGCTGCCATCGGGACGGTTGAAGCCCGGCCCGAGTTGCTCCAGCAGCGCCTCGAAGGTCGCCTCGATCGGCGCCTCCACGTGGGTTTCCAGGTTGATGTTGAGCGTCAGTTTCTCAATCGAGGGTACAAGCGTTGTCGTTGGCGGGTGGCCCACATCTCTACGGCAGACCCTGAATTCTCTTTCCGAACCAATACTCTGGGTGCCCCATTTCTCGCGGTTTTCGAGAAGTGGGACGGGCAAAGGTGTCGGCGTAGGCTGAAGCCGCGTCTTCTTCAACAGATTCAGGAAGAAATCTAGGTAACAACAGAAAAGCCCGCCGAAGCGGGCTCCCGGATCGCCGCTCGATTTGCTTCAGTCTCCCTCAGAAGAAACCTTGGCAGCTGTACGTACGAGCTTCCATTCCTTCTGGGAAAGGCCGCGATATCGGCCGCTCGCTATCTCCCGATGTCGCGCATCGGGTGGCATGCATTGCAACGCACGAATAACATTCTGCACTGCGGGCCGCGCGGACGAGGATCGGCGTGCGTAGCCGACGTTCTGCGCGCCGTCTCCGGTTGGTGTGACGTAAGTCGAGTCAGGAGGGGTCGAGCCAGCGCCGCTGCCCGGACCCGTGATCGGGTATCGGTCCTCCCGTGCAGGACCGCTGCGCTCAGGCGGACGCGCATACCCATTGTCTTGCGGAGGGTCGGGCGGGTCATAGGAATCGTCGTCGCTTTCATACCGGTCATAGGAATCGTAGGGATTATAGGACGGATATCCATAGTAATCAGGGTATCCATAACCCCAACCCCAATAGGGCGCGAATCCGAGGCCAAAACCCCAGCCCCACCCCGGGTATCCCCAAGAGCCTCGACCCCAACTGCCGTAGCGGCGTCGACCGTAGCCACCACGATTGCCACCCCATCCTCCGCGGTAACCGCCAAATCCGCCGCGATAGCCTCCACCCCCAGCTCCATGGTAAGCGGTGCCACCGCCGCGGAAACCACCTCCTCCACGGAAACTACCGCCGCCATGGAAGCCTCCACCACCGTGGAAACCACTGCCGCCATGGAACCCTCCACCGCTGCCGTGGAAACCTCCACCACCGCCGTGTTGGCCGCCCGCGAATGCCGCCTGATGAGAAAAACCGAGCAGGAACAACGCTACTGCAGACAGAAGAAAGTGAGAGATCGGATGACGAGTCATGTTTACCTCCCGGTAAGCGTCTCCCGGGAGGACTCAGGACGCGAGTGCAGGCTGTAGGCCGAGGTCGGAATCCTGCTCGCATTCCCCCGGGTTCACGTTTACCTCATAGAAGTCTTTAAGAGTTTACGCCTCAATCGGGCATCCGGAGCAGGATAGGAAATGCGGGTGGTCCACGTCTCTCCTTCAACTTCTCGGCAGCGACTAACTGAGGGAGCTACCCCTTTCCGTCGTCACGCACAAGCGTGACCGCCCTCACTGCCTCCCAATACGATCCAGCGTACTTTACATCGTAGGGGCTAGTGTGCCCGGACTCAGAGTCCGAGACGCTGGCCCCGAGCTTTTAGAAATCAAATCCGCTCTTTGACAATCCCACCCGCAACCCGATCTCCCGGGAGATCCCCCGGGGAAATGTTGAAATCGATCTTCGAAAGTTTCGCGTCCAGCACATACTCCGGCGTAAAGGTGAATCCGTTCAGCGCCTGGTCGAGGCCTGTCCGCGTGCCACCACCATCGCGAAATCTCTCCGCGCGCACAGCCAGCGAAAATCGCTTCGTCACCGCGTATTTCGCATAGCCGGCGATGCCCTTCCAGATCGCATCCACTCCCGGCGCAACCGCATTCTCTTCGTGTGCGTACAAGCCGTCGATCGCCAAGCTGAGCCGCGGTATAGTTTTCCACGTCGCAACCATCTCGCCCGCGCTGCGCTGATCTCGCACATCGTTCACGCGCTCCGGTCCGTGCAGGAAGTTGAATGAGACGGAAGTGTTTTTCGTGGTCGCGTAGTTCAACTGCGAGCCCATGTGTAGCCGTGATTGAGCGACTGCACGTCGTCCCAACCCTTCGTCAACGAAACCATGGCGCTGATTCGTGAAGTAAATGTGTACGTAGCTCTGAGCCCCGTATGGGTAAACGGAATTCCATATCCGAAGATAAATCCACGGCTGAAGTTGTCGTTATATCCGTCATAGCCGCCGATGACTTCATACCCCATGTGCGTGGCGAACTTTCCTGCATCGAGCGAAAGCCCTTTGCCCAAGGGCACCACGTAGCGCACATACAGTTGCGGAATATCCACATGATGCGCGACGAGGGTCTTGCGGTCGCGGAACATTCCGTAGGCCGCGGTCACTTCCGGCACTCCTGATCCCGCCAGCAGATCGAAGCGAAATCCAAATTGATTAGGTTGTGAAACCGCACGCTGAATGACAAGCTCCGCCACATCGAGTTGCGGTTCATTGTCGTTGAAATCGAAAACCCGAAACTGGTTGACGCGTGGTTCTGGGGTATTCGCGTTATACGAGTACGACAACGGAGCGTACCCATCCGTCGTTATGCCCTTCCACCCGGACACTTCCTCAGCAGTCTGCGCCAATAACTGCGGGGATGACCCGAGCATCATCCCCGCCGCCAATAAGCCCGTCAGAACGGTTCGCATAAGCTCTTCTTCGGCTTATTTCGGTCTGGCCATGAGTGATGCCGCCGGGGCATGCTCTTCCATGCCAAAGACATCTTCGTACGCATGTTCCCCGTGCAGCGACTCATCCAGCCCGATCTCTTCTGAGGCCTCCGACACCTTCACCGTCGTGAACAGGTCGATGATCCGCAACATCGCATAGGTAAACGTGAACGCCCAGATCGACGAGAACGCCACCGCGATCGTCTGCTTGATCAGGAACAGCGAATCGCCATGGAGCAGGCCATTCGGGCCCTCCGGGTTAAAGGCTTTGTTGGCAAAGATGCCGAGCATCATCATGCCCAGCGCGCCGCCCACCCCGTGCACGCCCCACACATCCAGCGCATCGTCCCAATGCAGCTTGTTCTTCATCTCCACCGCGAAGTAGCAGACCACCCCGGCAACCAGCCCGATGATCGCTGCGGTACTCGGCGAAACGTAGCCGGCGGCAGGAGTCACCGTAGCCAATCCCGCGACCGCGCCTGTCAGCAAGCCGAGGAACTTCGGCTTGCGCTCAGTGATCCACGCCACCATCAGCCATGAGATCGCCGCAAACGACGCCGCGATATCCGTATTGATAAATGCAGTCGTGGTCACCGAGTCGGCGCGCATCTGGCTGCCTGCGTTGAATCCGTACCATCCGAACCAAAGCAACCCGGTACCCAGGGCGACCAGGGGAATGCTGTGCGGCCCGCGATCGGCAACCCGCCGCTTGCCGACGTAGAGGATCGACGCCAACGCCGCCATGCCAGCGATGTTATGCACCACGATGCCACCGGCGAAGTCTTTCACGCCCCATTGCTGCAACACGCCGCCGCCCCACACCATGTGGACGAACGGGAAGTACACAAACGTCAGCCACGCCGTCAGGAACAACATGTACGCCTTGAACGTAACCCGGTTGGTGAACGCCCCCGAGATCAACGCCGGAGTGATGATCGCAAACATCATCTGGAAGGCGATGAATACCATCGCCGGAATCGTTTCGTTCCCCGGCGCCGGTGTGTTCAGCCCGATGCCGCGGAGGCAGGCGTTGTTGAGGTTGCCGATCACTCCATGCCAGTCGCCGCTGAAACATAGCGAATATCCATAGAGGTACCAGATTACGGTGGTCCAGCCCATCGAGACGAAGCTTTGAATCATGATGGCTAGAACGTTCTTGCGCCCGACGAGGCCGCCATAAAAGAATGCCAGTCCCGGGGTCATCAGCATGACGAGGCTGGTGCAAAGGATCATGAACGCGGTATTGCCCGTATCCAGGTGCAGCATGAAGTTTCTCTCCGAAGTTCGAGATTTCGCAGGGTTGAGGCGGACCTCGGCCACCGAGGTCAACGCGGGTTCCGCTGCGTTGCCGGAACAGAATCTATTGTGGGATCAGCCGTAGTGCCGAACGGATCGATGGAGTGCGCGATGCAAGATAGAGAATGACACGTAGGTTCCAGGGCCCGCCGATCGTAATGCGAGCCGTTCAGAAGCCTGAGCCTCGCGCGGGAAATGCGCAGTGATGCATCGCACCTCAGGCTGTGACGGTGGTGGCGAACCAGGCCCTACCCTTCGTGATCGTCATTAGCGAACGCAGATCTCTTCTACCCCGCAGAAAGCAAGCAGACTCACCATGAGTCACGCACCAGCGTAACTACCGAACCCCTAACGGTTCGTTGCATCGTTCCACGATGCCCCCGATAATCAGAACATTCTCTCCAATCGGATTGGATGTTTTGTTACATGGGTAATCGTATTCAGCGCCCCAGTTATGGCTCCTGGTGGACCGGCCGTTGCTGGTGGACTCTCCCGGCAACACTGCTGTTCCTTTGCCAGTTACTGGTGCTCGCGAAATTCCGCTCGAGCAGCTGGGAATTGAGAATAGAGAATTTCCTCGACTTCATCCTGATGGGAATCGCGGTCGTCGTCTGCTGCCAGACCGCGCGACGCTGCCGTGGCTTGTCGCGTTACGTCTGGATCACCGCCGCCGGCTGCTGCACTCTATTTGCTATTTCGTTGGCCATCGGTTTCTACTCGTACTACCACCCGGAGGTCACGGCCGCCGGGTCCTTGTCCGACTACATCTCCGTCTTCTGGCTCGCGCCTCTCAGCTTCACGCTCTTTCTCGAACCTGACTTCGAAACCAGCCGCTTCGATCCCGTTCACATCCTCGATTTCATCCAGATCGTCGTCTTCTGGATTGCGATTTACTTCTTCTTCCTTTTCCTGCCCACCCAGGTCCCGGAGATGGGCGCGCGCCATACCTGGCTCCAGGCCACCTGGGCCGGTTCGCTTGTCTATGACGCCTCCATGGCGCTCTTGTTCCTGATGCGTACCCTGCTTACCGGTTCCCACTCGGTGCGCAAGTTGTTCGCAAGGTTCTCAGGCTATCTCGCCTTGGCGGGCGTAGCCGACTTCTTCGCAAACTATTACCGCGTGCCTTCGGGCACCTGGTACCAGGTGGTTTGGACGCTGCTCAACATCGCGCCCATCCTACTGGCCAGCACCTGGGATGACGTTGAAGAACCTCACGTTAAAGGAGCGCGGATTTCGCGCCTGTTAGGCGATCGCCTTTATCCCGTCATTACCGCCTTCCTCGTCCTCATCTTTTCCATGGTCATCGTGCGCGACCGCATCGGCCTCGCCATTTTCATGGTCTCCGTTTCTTTCGTCTGCTCCAGCTTGCGCCTGGTCGTCATTCAGCAGCGCGAACTTCGCATTGCCGACGATCTCCAGGCCGAAATCGCCGAGCGTACGCGCGCCGAACAGCTTCTCCGCGAGAACGAAGAGCATCTCGAAGAACAGGTCGCGAACCGCACCAGTGAACTCCGTTCCGCCAACCACCAGTTGCGAGCGGAGATCATCGAGCGCCAGCGCTTGGAAGAAGAGCTTCGCCAGACGCAGAAGATGGAAGCCATCGGCACCCTCTCCGGCGGCATCGCCCACGACTTCAATAACCTTCTCACTGTCATCCGCGGCTATGCCCGCATGGTGCTCGACCGTGTGCAAACCGATCCTGACCTGCGCGCCGACGTTGAGCAGATTGACGAGGCCGGTGCCCGCGCCGCCGCCCTCACCAGCCAGTTGCTCACCTTCAGCCGACGCCAGATGCTGCAACCCAAGGTCATCAACCTCAACTTCGTGGTCAACGACCTGGAGAAGATGTTGCGCCGCCTCATCGGTGAACATATCGAGTTGCTGACCAAGGTTGCCAGCGGCATCGGCAACGTAAAGGCCGATCCGGGTCAGATCGAACAAGTCATCATGAACCTCGTCGTCAATGCGCGCGATGCCATGCCCCGCGGCGGACGCCTGGTCATCGAAACCGCCAACGTCACCCTCAATGCCGCCTACGCGCGCGAACATATCGACGTGGTTCCCGGCGAGTACGTCATGCTCGCCGTCCACGACACTGGTACCGGCATGGCCGAGGACATCAAGGTCCACATCTTCGAACCGTTCTTTACCACCAAGGAGCGTACCCGCGGAACCGGCCTCGGGCTCTCCACCGTTTATGGGATCGTGAAACAAAGCGGCGGCAGTATCCAGGTCGACAGCGAGGTTGGCAAAGGAACCACCTTCGAAATCTATCTTCCCCTGGTTCACGGAAAAGGCGAACCGGTGAGCTGCGCAAGTCCAGCCAACGTTCACAAGGGAACCGAAACCGTCTTGCTGGTGGAAGACGATGACCAGGTGCGGCACCTGGCCGAGCACATTCTGCAACGCTGCGGCTATACCGTGCATGTGGCTGCCAACGGGGAGAAGGCGATCAGCTTCCTCGAGCGCCACCACGGCAGCCTCGAGTTGCTCGTCACAGACGTCGTCATGCCCGGCATGAGCGGACCCGAACTGGCCGCGTACTTCGTAAAGCACTGGCCTGCCAGCAAGGTCCTCTACATCTCCGGCTACACCGACGACGCGATCGGCGATCACGGCGTCCTGCAGGAAGGCATTAACCTGCTGCAGAAACCGTTCACCCCCGTCACCTTCGGAGAAAAAGTCCGCGAGGTACTCGACGGCGCTGTACTCGCCAACCGCTAAGCACACATTTACTTTTTGAATTGTTCCTTGATGGCGTGAGCTCTTTCCATGGCCAGCTTGCAAGCTACGTCGAGGATTTCTTTGTCGACACTCTTCTTGGGCGGCAGTTGTTTTTGCCGCGGCTTCGCGGGTTGCAGCTTGATGGCAGTTGCTACAGGTTTTGCCGCCGGCTCTTCTTCGATTGACTCTTCTTCCTCTTCCTCGTAATCCTCAGCCTGGCGATCGTATTCACTGAGTGCAAAATCGGTGTGGCGGATATTGCCAGCCGCGGTTTGCAGGCCGTAGAGAACAAGCCCAGCGGTTTTGTGGTCGATCTGACCGGCGAGCAGCGCGTTGAGAGTTTCGCCGATGGCGAGTTGGATGGAATTCGCATCTTCGAGGAGCGGGAGCTGGAACGGAAGTTTCAGACGGGCAGCGCGGCGCTGTCGCTTGCTGCGCTCGCGCGCGGCGGTGTGAAAGTAACAATAGTCGTGGTCTTTGAGTGCGGGTGATTCGCAGACGGCTCCGTTGTTTTTCACGTGATTACATAGCGGAATTTCTTCGCGTTTCATGGCGGTCCTCGATGTTTGTTCGTTGGTTAACCCCACCCGGAAACGACTTGTTTGGTTTCAATGATTTAGCACGGCAAAAGCTCACAAATTATTGAGGGTATGAGAGTTGCGAGCAAAATATTCAAAGGACGGGAGTTAACGATCAAAAGCAAGGCTTGGAGGCGCCTGCGGCGCTTCTTCAATAGACCCACCTTCGCCCGCCAAGGGAGGCGCGCGAGGATGGGGCACCCGCTGGTCTGGGTACCGTTTCGGGGTGGAGTTGTCAAAGAGCTAGTTTGGAAACAGTTGGGGCCAGTGTTCTCGGACTCTGAGTCCGGGCACACTGGCCCTTGGAAAAGACAATAGGCGGGATCGTATTGCGCTGTCGGTGATGGATGAACAGGATCGAGGTGAGAGGGATCACGGGGGAGAGTGCGCTAACGTGACGGCTTGTAGATTCCTTGGTCCAACTGGGCGGTGCGACCCCAGACGAGGCCCCTGGCCACCAAGGCTGCGACCGTCTGCCGGCTTCATGGGCTTCGATGCTGGCACAGCGCAGTTAAAGCATCCCCTCCATCCCTCAATGAATTAGCGACTTACCAGTTAAGGAAGACTTAAAGCATAGTTTGTTTGACCGCGCGGGAATCATGCCCCACATTCGCACCCACGGCGGACGTGAATCTCGACCGACCTGTACGCCGCGTGGCGCGCAACTTCCAAATGACCGCACAGCGGACATCGATCGCAGCGACTTCAAATTTGCATATTGAAAAGGAGCTTGACTATGCGTTTCAGAATTCTTGGAAGCTTGACATTGGCGTTGTTGCTCGGCGGAGCGATGACTGCCGTTGCGGCGGAACCCAACGAGAAGCTAACGGATCTGCCCGTTCATCCAGGTTTAAGATTTCAGCAGGAAATCGATTCCCCCGTTTGCGGGAAAAACGCAAACATGAACCTTTATGGCGCTCCCATGAAAGCAAGTCTCGAGGAGTACATCTCCTGGTATAAGCAACAGCTGAAGAACTTTCACTACGTACACCAAGTGTGGGGTGACCGCGCGCAGGAACTCTTCTATAGCCCGGACGGGTCCAAGGGTATAGGAATTACTGGCATTCCGGATAGCAAGGGAGTCTTTGCCGTGACTTATATGAAGTTTTCTTCGAACCTCACCGCGCACCAGCAGGAGGAATTCAGCCCTTCCAACCCTGGCTGCAAATAGTCCCGGTGAGCGCAAGGGGAGTTCAGAACGAGAACGGACAAACCGCACGTTTCGGAGTTTTCAGTCCGTCACGGAGGATTCTTCCCATGAAGATGATTTGGTTACGTTCAGCGAAGCGCTCAAAGACACCGCCGATGGGTTGCGCGGTTTCGAGATTTGCGACCCTAACGAGGTACCACTTGTTCTTCGACGGACCGAGAGACACGGCGGCATAGCGACTCGCTTCCATCCCATGCAGCCGCATTGCTCACTCGGCGCGATGGGAACAGAACTGCCGCTGGCTACTGACGGGTCTTCGACTCGGAAGTTAGTTACCGGCAAATCGCGTTATCGCTAGTAATCCCGGTGTGGGGAAATAGGGAGTGTAATGGCTGTTATCGCCAACTACGGCGTCGCAGCAACTCGCTTGAGCCGCCATGGTTTGGGTGCGGGTACATCTGGCGGGACGAGGAGACGGAAGTCTGCCTCGTTTGCCGAGACCAGCCGTAATTCGGATTGAATTGAGTCCTCCGAACCGTCGGAACTCTTGACGGTGATACGCAGGGTGTCGCCAGCGACACGAAGATCCGCAATCGGATCTTCGCCTTCATTTGGGTCGGCTTTCGTCAGTTCACCATCTTTGTTTACTTCGATATCGACATGGCTGACGGTTCCCACGAACTTGTTCGCCTCGCTCGCAAGTGTCACGGTCAAGAAGGGGTGTCCTTGGAAGTTGGCTTTCCAAGTTCCAACAAATTGCTTCGCATTCGCCGCCGTTGCTTTTGCGAACTCTTGCGCGGAAGCAACGGAACTAAGGAGAGCAACGAGAGTCAAAGAGCAGAGCATCGCGATGACGCGGGAAACATTTCTTGCTGAACTCGACATTCAAACCTCCGGACAAACACCCGCTTCTTGTTTCGAGCGTCGTAGAGTCTACCTCACTTAGAGGGCCGCTACCCGGATTGATGGCGATAAATTGATTGGATAAGGAAGAAGGCTTCGAGCCGACTTGGTATTTTCTTTGGTTGAGGACCAAGAAGATGCCTGGTCAGGAGAAGCCTTCATGAACATTGTAGGGTGTGATTTCCATCCTGGGTGGCAACAAGTTGCGGTACTCGACACCGAGACCGGCGAAGTAAGCGAGCACAAGCTCGACAACGGAAGTGGCGAAGCCGAGCGTTTCTATCGGCAACTGGAAGCGCCGGCGTTGATCGGACTGGAAGCCAGTGGCAACAGCCAGTGGTTTGAAGACCTGTTGCTGCGGCTGGGACATGAAGTGTGGATTGGTGATGCCGCGCAGATCCGCGCCAGTTACGTGCGCAAGCAGAAGACCGACCGGCGGGATGCAGCGCACATTCTGAAGCTGCTGCTGGAGAACCGGTTCCCGCGGCTGTGGCGGCCCGATGCGGCGCAGCGCGATCTGCGGCAGTTGTTGATTCATCGCCACAAGCTGGTCGGGATTCGCGCGCGGGTGAAGAACGGTTTGCAGCATCTGATGCTGAACCGTGGGGTGCAGATGAAGCGCAAGCTGTGGAGCCAGGCCGGACAGCAGGCGCTTTGCGCACTGCCTCTGGAAGGTTGGGCGGCGAAACGGCGACACGATCTGCTGCAGTTGCTGAAGGTTCTCGATGGCCACATTCAGCAGCTCGATCAAGCCGCCGCCGCGGCTGCGCAGCAGGACGCGAAGGCGGTGTTGCTGATGACACAGCCCGGCGTGGGACCGATCACGGCGCTGGCGTTTGTACTAACGATGGGCGATGTATCCCGCTTCCAGCGCGGCAAGCAGGTGGCGAGCTACCTGGGACTGATCCCATCGGAACGCAGTTCGAGCAGCAAGCGCCGGCTGGGATCGATCAGCAAGCAAGGCAATCCGTTTCTGCGCATGTTGCTGGTGGAAAGCGTACAGACCGTGAACCGGCTGGATGAAGGATTTCGCCGGCAGTATCAACATCGCTGCCATCACAAGCCGCGGGGCGTGGCCAAGGTGGCGGCGGCACGAAGATTAGCAGTGCGACTCTACTGGATGCTGCGCAGCAACACTGGGTATCCGGAGATCGCTCGTATCGAGAGCAGCTCGAGATAACGCGTGGTCGGCGGAAGCTAGACCGTGAAATTGATTGAGCACTCTCGCATCCAGACCGAGTGGTGCTGGATGTTCGCACGGAAAATCATGG
The DNA here is from genome assembly GCA_003151155.1 of Acidobacteriaceae bacterium. Classification (GTDB taxonomy): domain Bacteria; phylum Acidobacteriota; class Terriglobia; order Terriglobales; family Acidobacteriaceae; genus Korobacter. The sequence goes on along the minus strand of PLWX01000085.1, from coordinate 15,654 downwards.
TCGCAGTTTCAGACCGTATCGATGGATGGTGAAGCGATTTGCTCACCGCAAAGTAATTCAGCGTATGCCCGGAGATCTTGGTCCTCAACCGAACTCTGGTCCACACGCGGTGTCACCGACACCGGACAGGATTATTCTGTCCTTGACACAGCCTTCTTCCTTATCGACGCGTTACCACTCACTATCCCGACGCGTTCGAACAGCCCTTCGCGAGAGAGGGCACTGGCGTTCCGCGAGGCTCATCGCCTTGCTTGCGGGCCTGCCGCCCCTAAAGGGGCTGGAAGTTTTTCCTGATCGTTCCCGGGGCTGATCGCCCCGGGCTTCTACGGCGAGGCGCGCTTCGCGCTCGTTGCTTTCAGTAGAGGACAGTGAGGCGAAGCGGGGTGTTTCTTGATCCTAAATTGCGTCGAGACTATTACACCCATGTCTCGAAAATCGCGAGACATGGGGCACCCGGCTGCAAATAGTTCCGGTGAGCGCAAGGGGATTTCAGAACGAGAACGGACAAACAGCACGTTATCGCCTCGCTTGCGGGCCTGCCGCCCCTGAAGGGACTGGGGAACTTTTGGATCGTTACCCGGGGCTGAGTCGCCCCGGGCTTCTATGGCGAGACGCGCTTCGCGCTGGTTCCTTTCAGCAGAAGACAGTGAGGAAACAAAAGGGTATGGTTTCGTGATTCAAAATTGTGCCGAGTCGAATCCACCCATGTCTCGAAAATCGCGAGACATGGGGCACCCGCGCGTACATTTCTGCCATCACTTCGCTGGCGGCTCCGGCTTCGTGGGTTCGGCGGGCTTCGGCGCCTGCAGCTTGGCCAGCGATTCATCCACGCGCTTCTTGAAGTCACCCTGGTCGTTGTGCGAAAGCCCACTATACATCGACACAACACTCATCTCGCACGTGGTACCAATCGGCACCAAGGAGACGTGGTTTTTGCCCTGATTGACCGCTCCTATAACGGACCAATGAATGGAGTGTTTCACATTGTAGTCAGCCGACATTTTGTCCTCGTCACTCTGCACGTCTTTGTAGTTGTCCAGATTGCTGAGGGCGACTTTTACCGCGCCCCAAAGCTCGCTGCAAGGAACGGGATAGGTAGTCTTGTAAGTCTTGTTGCCGGCGCCGAATGCCGGGAGAGCTAGAGCAAAGGCAAGCATAGCCACAACCACAGGTCTCATCTTCATGATCGCAGTTCTCCTTGTGCGGATGTGCTTCCCGGCAGGTCAGAACGGAGCCGGAACACCCGTTTTCCGAACAAATTAGACAGCTACGACTTTTCGCGACAGGCACGCCCCAGACGAAGCGAATCGCGAGATGCTCGATACATTCTCACTTCCGAAGCGTCTTGGATGGTCAATATTGCGAAACTCTCCCATTCCGGTCCGGAATTAGAAATGGATAACTGTAAATTAGGCCGAGCAGCGTACGCTGACGGCCGCTTTGGATACGTGAACACATCCGGTAAAGGTGATTTGGGGGCCGGTATTAGAAGGCCCAAGCCATGCGCCATCACACGGCTGGTCAGAAAAGAATAAAGTTGAGAGCTGCACGCATTTGTCCACGAGTATTCGCGAAACTATCGCGACTCTGGCAAATAGTGACCAGTGATCGCGATAGCTGTCGGTAAATCGCGTTACACTTCCTACCCCGACAAATTCGAGCAGCGACCCCGCGAGCGAGAGTGGGGCGGGAATTCCCGCGAGGCTCATCGCCTCGCTTGCGGGCCTGCCGCCCCTGAAGGGACTGGGGAACTTTTTGGATCGTTACCCGGGGCTGGGTCGCCCCAGGCTTCTACGGCGAGACGCGCTTCGCGCTGGATCCTTTCAGCAGAGGACCGTGAGGAAGCAAGAGGGTATGGTTTCGTGATTCAAAATTGTGCCGAGTCGAATCCACCCATGTCTCGAAAATCGCGAGACATGGGGCACCCGCTGTGAAAGCGTTCCCCATCAGACTATCTACCGATATTCGACGTTGATCGAGATCCAGCGCGACTTGCCGGAACGATTCAAGTAGTAGACGGTCACCACTTCCTGTCCGTGATTGTTCATGGCGTGTACCGCTTCATGGAAGCGGCCGGAAGCGATTTCGTCGGTACCGGTTTCATAGACGTCGGCGCGATCGTTGGGAGCATCCGCGGTGGTGTAGTAGTGGGTGGCAATGTACTTGGCTCCGGGCGGCAGGCTGATCGCCACCTCGCCGCGGGTGCCGCAGGCATCCGACTGGCACGGCTGGACGCGTGCTCCGTTCACCTTGATGATCGGGCCATGCATTACTTTGTTGATCGGCTGGGAAACGACGCTGGGAGCGCTCGGAGCAGTGGTTTCGCTGCGAACGGCAGCCACGACTGGTGCAGGCGGAGCGCTCACCGCTCTTGGAACGGCAGCTACGACGGGTGGAGGCGGAGCGCTCACCGGAGCCGGAGCTTTGTCGATACTCTGATGCACCGAGGCTACGAGTGAGGTTGGGGTAGCGCTGCCGAAGGGCAGGCTGAAGATATTGCGGCCGAGCCAGACATAAACTACCGCGCCACCCAGTTTGCCTTCCCGCTTGAAGAACACGCTGCCCATGGTCGATTGGTTGGGAAAAATGATGGTGTGTCGCAAAAGCAATTGATCGATATTGTTTCCGGCTTTATCCGCCGACTCGAGTTTAGGTTGGGATTGCGCAGCTTCCCCGTGACCATCATCCTGGGGCGGGCGGAGCGCGGCCGTGGTCGGGTACTCACTGGCGGGTGAGGTGGGGCTGGGCGCCGTACCCAGGTCGTTGGTGAAGCCGATCAGAAGATTGCTGAACAGGAACTGGCGCGATGCGGACTTGTGCAGTTCCTTGTCGGAAAGCAATTTGAGCTCAGTGTCTTTGGGACTGATGGCCGCGAGGGAAATGGAATCCGGCTGGATCTCGACAATTTTATCGGTCTTGTTCAGCACGCGAACATCAACGCGATTGGCATTCCCCACGTCGACGAGGGTGGCTTGCACGGTTACACCACCTACGGTCTGAACATCCACCTGGTAGCCCTTGTGCGAAAACGTACTCAAGGCCGGTGCTTCGCTGGCAGAACTCGCCACGCTCAACAGCAGTATGACCAACGACAGCCTGGAGGTCATATCCCTACTCCTTCGGCTTGCCCGAAGTAAAACTTGAAACCCGATTCCACGTCTGAACATACCTCAACCCTGGTCTCTTGCGAGGAAAAATCATGCGTTCCAGCTCTGCTTTTGTCAATCGAAAACACGCGGAAAACGCACCTAGCGTAGGGCCTGCTCGAAGCGTCGGTGCAGGATCAACGATGTGCAATCGATTGCACATGTGGCAAGCGAGCGACGAATTCGCAAGGTAAAGTAGTGCGATGCTTCCCCTCGAGGGTCAATCCCCTTCCGCGCGTCCGCTGGCGGCGGATTTCCGGCAGACGCTGCGGCTTGCGCTGCCGCTGATCCTGGCAGAACTGGGATGGATGAGCATGGGGGTCGTCGATACCATCATGGTCGGGCGCCTGCCCGACAGCGCGATCGCGATCGGCGCCACCGGACTGGGCCAGAGTTTGTATCACATGCTGGCGATCTTCGGCGGTGGGTTGCTGCTCGGCATGGATACGTTCGTCTCGCAGGCGCACGGGCGCAACGACGTCCGCGACGCACGGCACACACTGCTCAATGGTTTTGTGCTAGCAATCGCGCTTACGCCGCTGCTGATGCTGGCGGTATCGATGTGGCCGTGGTTGATGAGGCGCTTCGGCATCAGCCTTGATCTGGTCGGGCCGATGCAGCCGTTCTTGTCGGCACTGAACTGGGGCACGCTGCCTCTGCTGATGTACTTCGCACTGCGACGTTATTTGCAGGCGCGCGACGTAGCCGTGCCGATTACGTTCGCGCTGGTGTCTGCCAACATCGTGAACGCCGTCGGCGACTATGCACTGATCTACGGACACCTCGGATTTCGCGCGTATGGCATTGTCGGATCGGGATGGTCCACCTGTTTCGCGCGAATCTACATGGCGCTGGCTCTGGCCATCACCTTGCTCTGGGTGGAGCGGAGAGACAGGCCGGCGCGGGAAGATCGGCCGCATGTCGATCTGTCGCGTATCAAAGCGTTGTTGAAGCTGGGATTGCCGGCTTCGGGGCAGATCCTGATGGAGATCGGCGCGTTCTCGGCCGCCACGGCGATGTGCGCGAAGCTCGGGGCGGTGGAGTTGTCGGGCCATGAGATCGCGTTGAACTGCGCGGCGTTCACATTCATGGTGCCGCTGGGCATCAGTTCAGCTGCAGCTGTCCGCGTGGGACAGAACCTGGGAAGAGGCGATGCCGCCAGCGCTCGCCGTGCGGGATGGTCGGCGATCCTGCTTGGCGCCGGGTTTATGACGTGCGCCGGACTGGTGTTCCTGTCGATCCCGACGATCATTGCGCGCGCCTTTTCCCCTGACCCCAACGTGGTTCGGATTGGGGCGACGCTGTTGCTGGTGGCGGCGGCCTTCCAGTTATTCGATGGGCTGCAGGTGGTGACGACCGGAGCGTTGCGCGGCGCGGGCGACACGCGCACGCCGATGATCGCAAACTTTATCGCCTACTGGCTGATTGGATTGCCAATGGGATACATCCTTGGATTTCGCATGGGCTGGGGCGCGCTGGGGATCTGGATCGGATTGTGTTGCGGATTGATCGTCGTGGGCTCGGCGCTGCTGGTGACGTGGCATCGGAAACCACTGGCGGCATATGCGGGAAACTCCGAGGGATTGTGATGCACCAAGAAAAAGAGCCCGCCGAAGCGGGCTTGGGGGAGGGCATTAGACAGCGCCGAGTGCGGCCGCATGGGCTTTAGCCGCGGGAAGAGCAAGGGTGAAATCGATGATGTATTGCAGTCTGGTATCGCAAGAGAGGCACGTGGTCTCCTGGATCTCCTGGTTGCCTTCATAGGCGACGTTCATGGGGAAGGAGCGCAAGCAATCGGTGCAGGTCACCACGACAAAAGGTACTCCGCCGGCGTCGGTTCCGTTGCGTGGTATCCAAACCGGAGCAAACGCCCGTTTAGGGTTCGATTGTTGAATCCCCTTGTTCTCGATCAGATGAGCGACGGTGCGCAGGAGATCGGAAGGATGATGCTGTCCCTTGGCGTAAAAGGCATCGGCAATGACGCCGCTGGGGACGTGGCCGCTGAAGTCGTAAGCACCGCTGACCGCCACGACAGGAATTTCGGGAAAGCGGCGACGCACGATGGAGAGCAGTTCAAAGCCGGACATCTGCGGCATGTTGAGGTCGGAGATGATGAGATCGGGTTTCTGCTTCTTAATCTGCAGAAGCGCGTCGAGGCCATGCTCGGCGGTTCGGACGAGGTAGCCCTTGGCGGTGAGCAGCATGGCTGTGCTCTCGCGAACGCCCGGCTCGTCGTCGACGATTAAGAGTTGGTACGGTGAAGCGTTGCTCATTGCGCACCCCACACCTGGTAGAAACTCTGGGACGATGAGCAAAGGCTAGCAAGCGCGGGAACTCAGGTATGGTCAATATTGCTCAACTCACAAAATTTTTCGGCCCAGAAAAAAGCCCGCCGAAGCGGGCTTGGTAGAAGCGTTCTGGAAGTTGCTATCCGAAGATCGATTTGCGGATCGGCTTCACTAGAGGCTTCACGCGCTTGCTGACGCGCTCGCGGGTATCATCGGCCCAATCGGAGCCCTTTTCCCAGGCATCGCTCGCCTGGCCGCTGAAGTCACCGATCATGTCGCGAGCGTCTTCGTAGCGTCGACGCAGACGTTTGCGGGTCTTGCGACCGGTATCGGGGGCGAGCAGCAATGCGGTAACCGCACCGATGCCAAGGCCGACGAGTAGAAGCGTCAGTCCTAAACCGACGCCGCTTCCCTGGGAGGATCCGAAACCTCGAAATGCTCTCTGTTCGTTCATGTGATCTCCTTTTTTAAGCGGCGTTGCCGCGATCTTTTCAGTTAGTGCTTACCAGAACTGGTGGGCTTCTTGTCTTCCCGCTTACCTGGGAATGGGATGACCTTAGCCCGGCGCAAGGTGCCCTGTTCTTTTGCGGGCGGCGATTTCTTGCCATCATTGCGTGGATCGGCGGGTTGCAAGATTGGGCCTCGGAGGGGGCCGAAGCCCCGGGAAACAAATGGGTGCGTATCTGGGGAAATTGCTGGTCTCTGGGAAACTCGCACCTTCTCTTAGAACGCCATGTGACGCGGGGTGTTGCCAGCCTTCGCAGGTTCGCAAAAGGCGAGACGAAACGGTACAATCAAGTGTTTGTCGATCCCTCTCCGCGAGCGCTTTGGCCCTGCATGGGCAGCGGGTGCTCCGGTTTTCACTGGGAAATGTGCACGCAGCGGAATTCCGCCTGCGCGACATGCGCCAGGGCTGCACAAACAAAGTTCCTAAAATTAGGTAAGGAGTACCAGCAACTCATGGCCATTCCAGCCACCCAAATGCGTCCCGGCATGGTGATCAAGCACAACAACGATCTGCACTCGGTGTTTTCCGTCGAGCATCGCACACCCGGCAACTTGCGCGCGTTCATCCAGGCAAAGCTGCGCAACCTGCGTACCGGCGCAATGTTCGAACACCGCTTCCGCTCGGGCGATGCGATCGACAAGATCACGGTCGATGAAGAGAAGATGGAGTACCTGTACCAGGAAGGCGATGCGTATGTCTTCATGAATACGGAGAACTACGAGCAGCTGCACCTGAACCGCGACGTACTCGGCGATGCGGTCGAATACCTGACGGCAAATCTGCAGATCTCGGTGGAGTTCTTCGATGGCAAAGCGGTTGGCGTGGAGTTGCCGCAGACGGTGGAGTTGCTGATCGTGGAAACGGAGCCGGGGTTGAAATCGGCGACGGCGAGCAGCGTGACCAAACCGGCGAAGACGGAGACAGGATTAGTCGTATATGTTCCGCCGTTCGTGAACGAAGGCGACAAGATCCGCGTGGATACGTCGGAAGGCGCCTACCTCTCGCGCGCTTAGACCGATGAGCGACTCTGCGAATGAAACTCGGCGCTACATCGTCACCGGACGCGTGCAGGGCGTGGGCTTCCGCTGGTTTGTGGAACACGCGGCAGTGCAGCTCGGGCTGGCAGGATGGGTGCGCAATCGCGCCGACGGCAGCGTCGAGGTGATGGCCAGCGGCACGCGGCAAGAGTTGCACGATCTCTATACTGAATTGCTGAAGGGACCGCGGGCTTCACGAGTGGATAAAGTGGAAATGGAAGATGCCGCGCCCGACACGAAGCTGAAAAAATTCCGCATCGAAGGAACCTGGTAAATGGCAGATCGCACTGCTGTGAGCTATGACGGGCTGAAGGAGTACATCCGCGAGATTCCGGATTATCCGAAGCCGGGCATTTTATTTTATGACATCACTACTCTGATCAAAGAGAAGGCCGGTTTGGCGAAGGTGATCGATGGAATTTCCGAGCACTTCATCAACTACAAGGTGGACCTCGTGGTGGGGATGGAAGCACGCGGATTTATCTTCGGGCCGGCAGTTGCCTATCGTTTGAACGCGGGATTCATCCCGATCCGCAAGCCACGCAAGCTTCCGGGCGAGACCGTGAAGCACACTTACAAGCTGGAGTACGGCGAAGATACGCTGGAGATCCACAAAGACGCGATCCAGAAAGCACAGCGGGTACTAGTGGTGGACGATCTGCTTGCGACGGGCGGAACCGCCGTGGCAGCGACGGAATTGGTGAAACAGCTCGGAGGATCGGTCTGCGGAATTGGGTTCGTAATCGAACTCGATTTTTTGAGCGGACGCGACAAGCTGAAAGATTTCGACGTTTTTTCGTTGCTGCATTACGACAAGTAACCGGCTGAAGCCGCGCTTCCACCGATTCGTGAAATCGCACTTTCTCAGAGCCTCGAGAGCGGCAGGGGCTGAAGCCCATCCTTCAGAAGTCGCAAGCGGCACGACTGAAGTCGTGCCCTGATACAAACCGTGGTGAGCCCGAAACCTGGTTGTGACGACAGAACCGAAGGGCAGAAGCTCGAACGAGACTTTCAACTATTCCGTTCTTAGCGCCTTCATCGGTTCGGTGGAGGCCGCACGTCGTGCCGGCAAAATGCTGGCAACTGCGGCACAGACTCCTAACGAGACGATCGATCCTCCAAGAACAATTGGATCCCAACTGCGGACATGGAAGAGTTGTGCGGCCATCAGACGTCCGGCAACAATCGCGAGCGGGATGCCGATCAGCAATCCGATAGCGACTTGCAGAAACGCGCCACGCAACACAAGGCGCACGATGTTCAGGCGGTCGGCGCCCAGGGCCATGCGGACGCCGATCTCGGCGGTACGACGCACCACGCTGTAGGCGGTGAGGCCGTACAGGCCAATGGCGGCAAGTAACAAGGCAATGAGGCCGAAGGCCCCAGCCAGGTTTGCGACCATGCGCTCTTGATCGAAGTTCGAGGATACCTGCTGCTCCATCGATTGCACGGAGATGATGGTGAGCGTGGGATCGACTTCGCCGACGGCACGGCGGATCTGCGCCTCGAGGTTCTGCGTACTGCCCGCCGCGAGCATTTGAATGCTACCCATGAAATGCGAGCGTTCAAGGATGCTTTGCATCATCTGGTCGTCGGAGTGTTCGGTCTGTTCCAGCGGAACGTAGAACATGGGCCGCGCGGGGTCGGCGGGATCGGTATATTTCGCATCGCGCGCAACACCGACAACTTCGTACGTGGAAGCGAAGCGGGCAGCATCCATGCCAAAGTGCTTACCGATGGGGTCTTCGCCGGCGAAGAATTTTTTTGCCAGGGATTCATTGATAATCGCCACGGGACGGCCCGAGGCGTCACTGCGCTGGAAGTTGCGGCCACGCACCACCTGCTGCCCGATGGTGGTGAGATAGTTCGCACTGACGCGATCCCACGAACCGGCGTCTTCCATGCTGGGCTTAGGATCGCCTTTGCCTTCGACGGCGATCAGTTCACCCCAGTTGTTACCGCTCAATGGACTGTAAAGCGCGAAACTCACACTCTGCACACCGGGTAACTGATGGAGACGATCTTCCAACTGGCGGTAGAGCGACGCGAGATGATCCTGGGTGTAAGTCGGCGCCGGCGGATTGATCGCGATGACTAAACGATTCTGGGGCAGGAAGCCGAAATCCTGGTGCTGGAGATTGCGCAGGCTGGCGGTTAGCAATCCGGCAGAAGCGAGAAGCGCCAGGGAAAGCGCGGCTTGCGCAACGACGAGTAACTTCTGCGGAAGCGTGGCGTGATCGCGCGTGCTGCGGTTCGCACCGCGCAGGGCCTCGGCGGGATCGGAGTGACTGGAGAACCAAGCCGGCACAACGCCGAAGATGATGCCGGTCAAAAGGGAAAGTCCAAAAGCGAAACCAAGCACGGGCCACGAAGGAGCCGCGCTGATGGGAGTGAACTTTGCGCTGCGGAACGCCAGCGCGATGATGAGGCGCGCGCCTGAGTAAGCAACGAGGATTCCTAGAATGCCGCCACACAGGGAAAGTGTCACGGCTTCGGTGAGTTGCTGACGGATGAGCCGGGTGCGACTGGCTCCGAGGGCCATGCGCATCGCGGTGTGACTGCGGCGAGCGGTGCCGCACGCCAACAACAGGTTCGCAATGTTGGCGCAAGCGATCAGCAGAACGGCGAGACAAACCAGCAGCAGAATACGGAGGTTGGCGCCATAGTTCTGCTTCATCGTGGCAATGCCCGATCCGGCGGGAGAGAGTTTGATGTACTTCTGCGCAATCGTCGGATCGACCTGTCCCCGGAAGGCTGCGGGAATCTCGTCCTCGTAGCGCAGCCATCGTTGTAATACTGGTGTGAGGCGAGCGTCCAGCCCTTGCACGCTCGCGCCGGGCTTCATGCGTCCGATGGCATACAGCCACTGCGGCTGATTGGAGCGCATTCTGCCTTCAGGACCGTCGAGCAGAAGCTCCTGGTGAATTGGAATCCAGAAATCAGGGGGATCGCTGCGCAGCGTGTCACCGTAAAAGCCCGGAGGCGCGATGCCGATCAAGGTCACGGGATGGCCTTCGACCATGAAGGTCGTGCCGACCAGTGAGGCGTCGGAGCCGTAGGACTGTTGCCATGCGCTGTAACTCATGACTGCAACGGGCGCAGCAGACCGGTCGTCATCGGCCATGGAAAGCAAACGGCCGGCGAATGGCGTCATCCCGAACAGATGGAAATAATTCCCTTGTACATATTCCATGTGCATCGGGCGAGCCTCGTGATCCTTGGCGGCGCTACGGACACCGTACATATCGGTGGCTGCCTGAAAGGCGGTCGTCTCCTCAAACTCGGGCGCAGCCTCGGCGAGGCGCTGGTAGAGACCGAGCGACATCAGGCTCCAGTCGTCGGCCTCCCATCCTTCGGTGCAGCACTCGTCGGTGTCGCCAATGCGATAGAGCCGCGCGGGGTCCGTTACGGGCAGAGACTTCAACATGATGGAGTTCACCAGGGTGAAGATCGCGGTGGTGGCGCCGATGCCGATAGCGAGAGTAAGAATCGCCGTCAGGGTGAAGCCGGGAGAGAGTCGCATCTGCCGAAGCGCGTAACGGATGTCCTGGACAAGGGTCTGCATACGTCATCCTCAGCAGGTGATACGACGCTGGAGGATGGGTAGTTCCCTTTTCGTCCCATGAAGTTGGAGGATGAAAGACTCATCCATTTGCAAAAAGTAAGTCCTACTTCGCGTTCCCCCCGGATCACGAAGTAGGACTGAGTGAAACAAACCGCAATACTTCGAGTGAGACCTCTTTAGAAATTCAGGGTTGCAAAGGGTTGACGTTCTCCAACTGCGTCCACGTACCGCGGAGGTACAGGTTCGGATTGAGGTTGGGATCGTTGGTCATGAGGATTTGAGTGCCGCCCTGATCCTGCCACCCTTTGTTGCCATACTGATTGGTGACCTGGGTGACTCCGCCGGTTTGCGGATTCCGCACCAGTTGTTCGTCGCTGGCATAAAGTTCATAGGCCTTGGCGCTTCGGTCCATGGTCTCAATATGTTCACGCCATTGCTGGTTGTGTTTCTGGTAACTGGCCTGCTGCGCTTGCATATACTCCTGGTGATTCTGCGCAAGCGTGGCGCGGGTCTCTTCACCTTGACGCCGGATCGACGCCATTTCCAGCTCCGCGTCGCGCTGCTGCTTCTGCATCGAGCGTTGGGTCCACTCATCGGTGTAAGCAGCCTTGCCGAGAAGCGGAGCAATCCGCACGTTCGCTTCGTCGAAGTTTCCTTTGGGGCTTCGGAAGCCGGCAACATAGGCGGCGGTAGTCCACGAATAGCGTTTCGGTCCTCCATACATGCCGATGGACTGCTGGGTCGTCGAGATGCGAACCGTGAAATTTTCTTCCATCGGCACGCCTTTCCATGTGTAGTTGATACGGCTGCGGATAGCGCCGCCGGTCATGTGCGCGGGAGCGATTCCGGAACCGGCGCGTTGATTGAAAGTGGTGATGTTCTGTTGCCACTGCTGGGCGTCCACGGTGGGCTCAATTGGTCCAGCAGTGGGATTCGGCCGGGCAAGCGGAAGAATGAACTTCATGAATGCTTCGGCATCCATGGGCTTATCGATCTTGCAATGGAATCGACGATAGTCTTGTAGCAAGCTGGGCTCATCGGACCAGAATGAGCCAAACTGCGGCATCATTTGGGCGCCGTACAGTCCGTCAGGGCTGGTGGCGCGAAAGGCAACGGTCGGAGGCAAGCCGCAGCCCTGGTCACGAATGAGCACGCCTTCGAAACGCCAGTCTTCAGGTATCTGCATACGAAAGGCAGTGATGCCCCAGGCGGGATCCTGGATCTCAACCGTTTTAAGACGGGTGGAGATTCTTGCAGGGGTGGCAGCGGCGCGAGCACTGTGAGGTTTGGACTGAGGGTCGGCAGCAGCCATGGCTTCGAGTTTCGCGTCGTATTCGTCTTCGGTGATCAGGCCATTCTTAAGGGCGTCATTGAGGGCAGCGGTTTCACTTGAAGTGGCGGCGGAAACCGTAGAGTGGCCCTGGCGCGAGACGGCCATCAGCACAATGACCGCCGAGACGGCAACAACGAACAACGAGACAAATGCGGTGCGCAATTTCATGGCAGATTTATCTCTCTTCCAAAGAGGGAGTGGGAGACTGGGATCGGCGCATGCGGTTGACGGTCAGAGTGATTCCGCCCACGCAGAGCAGCATGACGCAAAACATAGAAATAAAGACGGGGCCGGTATGGCGATCTATGAATCGAGGGCTGAGGAATAACAGGGGGCTGGCACTGGCAAAGAAGGTAACAATGACGCCGGCGATGGTGACCGCGAAGAGGGACCAGCGCCAACTGTCATCGCGACGAGCGCGCTGGTAGATGTCGGCTGCGAACAGGAAGTCATAGAAGACGGCGAGCAACCACCACATGGGGACGTATAATCGACGAACTCTGGCCGGAGCAGCAAACGGCAACACGGGTCAAACCGGGGCATATCGGGAAATGAGTGCCACAGGACAAAATTCGGAGGGAGGGAAGCGCCTCGATTCGTGGAAAGAGATTGGCGCGTTCTTCAGCCGAGATGAACGGACGGTGAAACGCTGGGAAGCCACGCGCGGGCTTCCGGTGCACCGCGTCCCGGGCGGCGGACGAGTTTACGCCTATCCTGAAGAATTGCAGGCGTGGCTGGAAAACGCCGCGCCTGCAATTGGCGAGATCGCGATGGCCGCGATAGCGGTTCAACCAGTTTTAGCGGAATCCACCCCCGACCTGCCGGCATCGTCACGGAGGGTGTCGCCGATATTCGTGCTGCTGGCGACCGTGCTCTTGGTTGGCGGTATATTTCTGCTGGCGCGACCGCCTTGGAAACGAAGTGGCGCTCCGACCCACGCCACGGTCCACAAAGCCAATCCGAAGGCGGAACAGCTTTACCTGACTGGGATTTACTACTGGCACAAGCGGACGGCTGAAAGCCTGAACCAGGCGGTGGACTATTTCACCCAGGCGATCGTGGAGGATCCGAACTATGCGCCAGCTTATGTCGGCCTGGCGGATTGCTATAACCTGCTGCGCGAATATTCGTCGATGGCGTCGTCGGAGGCATATCCGCGAGCCCTTGCGGCGGCGCAGCGGGCGATTGCGCTGGATGAATCTCTTTCGGGTGCGCACAGTGCCCTCGCATTCGCGGAGTTTAACTGGAGTTGGGATCTCCCAGAGGCCGAGAAGGAGTTTCGGCGCGCGATTGAGCTGAGCCCAAATTCGGTGCCGGCGCATCACTGGTATGCCACTTCGCTACTGTCCCTTGGGCGCTTGCCGGAGGCAGTTGCAGAAATCGATCGAGCACAGAGCCTCGATCCGCAGTCAACCGCGATCCTCGCGGACAAAGCACTGATCCTGTATTGCGCAGGTCAGAAGAAGGAAGCTATGAGCCTGCTGAAAAGCCTCGAGGCTTCCGAACCTGCTTTCCTTTCGACCCACCAGTACCTCTCTGGGATTGCGCTTTTCGAAGGTGACGATGCGGCCTATCTTGCAGAAGGAAGGCAAGTTGCCGAACTGCGGCATGATCCCGACCAATTGTCGGTGGTGGAGGCGGCTGAGCGTGGACAAGCATCCGGCGGACGCCATGGAATGCTCGCGGCAAAGTTAGAAGCCGAAATGAAACTTCAGCGAAGCGGGAGGGCGGCAGCCTATTCCCTCGCGGAAACGAGTGGCCTGCTCGGAGAAAACCAGAAAGCGATGGAGTATCTCGAGGAAAGTTTTACCAACCATGAACCGTCAATCCTGGGAGCGCGGTTGTCTCCGGCTTTTGCTGAACTGCACCGGGACCCTCGGTTTCAAGGCTTATTAGCAAAGATTGGATTGCCGCCGCTACCCCAACAGTAACTTCCACCCTAAGCAATTGGCTTTGCCCGCTGCGCCCGACGTGCTACAAATCAGCCTTCGGAGGCTACTATGCACCGTTGGTTCGTCTTTTTACTTCTGTCCTCGATGGCGATTGCCCAGGCTCCACAGACTCCGCGACAGGCACTATTGGAATTGCTGAAGGCTACCTCGCCGGAGCAGATCGACCGGCACACTCCCGATGTCCTCTTGAAGGAACTGGCCAAGCTTCCGCCGGACATGCGGCAGAAACAACATCAGTCGATGATGATGCTCTCGCTCATCATGGCGATGTCGCCAAACGCGGTGCAGACCTTCGACGCAGGTCCGGTCTTCGCCGTGATCCAGAACCCGAAGGATAAATCGAAGGTAGAAATAACGGTGGAACGCGATGACCTCACCGGCGACACCGATGTTATGGAGTTCGGGGTTCGGATCACGAAGGATGGACAGCCGCAAGATCTACCCTTCGATCCGCGGCTGCTGATTGANNGTAACTTATGCGGCCACTTATCCGCAGTCTGGATATACCTGCCGGTTGACCAACCTTGGCGGCAGCATGAACGGAAAATCGCCCGACGAACACGGCGCGCAGTTGATTAATCCTGCGCTGGAATCGGGCACCCGCTACGGATACAAGATGGAGATATCTGGATGCGAAGCCAAGAGCTACAAGATCATTGCAACGCCGTTGCAGAAGGGGCTGGGCCATCGCGCCTACTGCACGGATCAGAGTGCGGTGATTCGCAGCGTGGACGAATCGGCTGCGGCACAGTGCTGGACGCAGGGCACGCCGGTCAATTAACTCCGTCGCGTCTTAGCGGTACAGCAATACTTTCGCAGCTACGAAGAAGAAGAAGAGAGTCGAGATAACGCCGTTCATCGTGAAAAAGGCGGCGTTCAGTTTGCTGAGGTCGTCAGCTTTGACCAAGGTGTGTTCGTAGAAGATCAAGGCGGCGACCACGAGTAATCCGGCGATCCCGATGGTGCCGAGATGGAAGGCCCACACGAACCCAGAGAGCATCGCGATCATGAGCAGGTGAAATACTCGCGCCATAATCAGCGCATTGGGAATGCCGAGATACCGCGGGATCGAATGCAGCCCCGACTGGCAGTCGTGTTCGTAGTCCTGGCAGCTGTATAGAACGTCGAAGCCGGCGGTCCAAAAAGTAACTGCCGCGGTGAGCAGCAGAATACGCGGATCGAGCGAGCCACGGACCGCGATCCATGCGCCTGCAGGCGCCATACCGAGGGCAAATCCTAAGACTACGTGCGACCAGCGGGTGAAGCGCTTGGTGAGCGAATAGCCGAGCAGGACGAGCAACACGATCGGCGCGAGGATCAACGCAAGACGATTCAGTTGCGAAGCGGCAATGAAGAAGATCGCCGCAGCTACCACAGTGAACATCAGGACAAAGTTGGCGGTAAGCAGTCCGGCAGGAATGGCGCGCGTCTTGGTCCGGGGATTGGCGGCATCGATGCGGGCATCGACCCAGCGATTGAAAGCCATGGCGGCCGAGCGCGCGGCGACCATGGCGACGACAATCCATACCAGCTGACGAACGCTGGGAATGCCGCCGGCTGCGAGCACCGCGCCGCACAGGGCGAAGGGGAGCGCAAAGACCGAGTGCTCCCACTTGATCATTTCGAGGGTAGTGCCTACGTTACGAAGAAAAGCCACGTCTCTATTTTACGTAATAACCGGCTCGGGTGCGCGGCGGGGTTCGAGGCGCGAGCGCACATCTTCAATCACACTGCGGAGAATTTCGTCGAGTTGCACCTTGGGCTTGTAGCCGATCAGTCGATTGATCCTGGTGAGGTCGGGAACGCGACGCATCATGTCTTCGAA
>PLWX01000208.1 GCA_003151155.1 Acidobacteriaceae bacterium | reverse complement strand
GCAGCGGCCCTTCGAAAACCAATCTCCTCCAGACTTCTGCATCCCTGACGGATGGGGTCTCTGGAAGGGTGGGACGGATACGACAACCCTCTAAGTATACAGGGTGCCGCGCCAACTCCGCCTACCAGCTTGACTTGACGACGCCCGGAATCTCGCCCTTGAGCGCAAGCGACCGGAAGCAGAGACGGCAGACCCCGAACTTGCGCAGAAACGCGCGGGGGCGGCCGCAGAGCTGGCAGCGGTTGTGCTGGCGGGATTTGAACTTCGGCTTCCTTGCGTCCTTGACGCGCTTTGCTGTAGTTGCCATAGTGATTGCTCTCTATTCTGTTACAAAATATGCGCTTATGCGCCCACCCGGAACGGCATGCCGAAGCCCTTCAGCAGGGCGCGGGCGCCGTTGTCGTCGGCCGCGGTTGTGACGATGGTGACGTTCATGCCCTTCAGTTTGTCCACCTTGGCGTAATCGATCTCGGCGAAGATCAGTTGGTCGCGCAGCCCGAGCGTGTAGTTGCCGCGACCGTCAAAGCTCTTCGACGAAACCCCGCGGAAGTCGCGCACGCGCGGCAGCGCAATCGTGATCAGGCGGTCGAGAAACTCGTACATCTTGTCGCCGCGCAGCGTAACCATCGCGCCAATCGACTGTCCCTCACGCACTTTGAACTGCGCGATCGACTTCTTCGCCTTC
Organism: Acidobacteriaceae bacterium; assembly: GCA_003151155.1. Taxonomy (GTDB): domain Bacteria; phylum Acidobacteriota; class Terriglobia; order Terriglobales; family Acidobacteriaceae; genus Korobacter. Next base: position 7,360 of record PLWX01000208.1, on the reverse strand, counting down.
GTGACGATGGGCTTCTGGCCGGTAATCGTCTGCAGGTCGTTCACCGCCGGGTCCAGGACCTTCGCGTTCTGCGTCGCTTCGCCTACGCCCATGTTGACGACAACCTTTTCGATCTTCGGGCAAGCCATCGGGTTCTCGATGCCGAATTCCTTCATGATGACCGGCATCACTTCTTTCACGTACTTTTCGCGCATGCGCGCCGACTTGCGATTACTCGCCTTCGGACGCCCTGCCTGCGGAGCCTCGTGGGCTTCTGCCTTTGGCTTGCGCTCTTTCTTTTTTTCGTCCTTCTTCTCGTCTGCCATTTCTCTGCTTCTTCCTCCCACGGACTCGGGTAGGTCCCGTTACGTGAGGTGCTCAATTTTGAGACTAACGTCTCTTTGGGTTCCCCACCCTTGTCCGAAGGACAGGGTGGAATTGCCTTATTTACCTACCAGATCATTACCGCACTTCGCGCATACACGGGTCTTCTGCTTGCCTTCGCCCTTGTGCGCCACGCGGGTCGGTCCGCACTTGTTGCACATCAAAGCCACATTCGAAATCGAGATCGCGCTCTCCTGCTCGGCGATGCCGCCCTTGATGTTTTTCTGCGGGTTCGGGCGGACGTGGTTCTTCACCATCCCGACATGCTCCACCAGGATGCGTCCCTTATCGGGGATCACGCGCAGTACCCGGCCTTCCTTGCCCTTGTCCTTACCGGTGATTACTTTCACCGTGTCGTTGCGGCGGATATCTGTAGTCGTTGCCGTTGCCATGTCGAATCCTTTTCCTTCCCGGCTTCACCGGGAGTGCTCAGCGCCTACAGAACTTCCGGCGCCAGCGAAACAATCTTTAGAAAACGCTTTTCACGCAGCTCGCGGGCTACCGGTCCGAAGACGCGGGTTCCCACCGGCTCGCCGGTGTCGTTGATCAGCACCGCCGCATTCGAATCGAAGCGGATATAGGTGCCATCCTTACGGCGATGTTCCTTGTGCGTCCGCACGATCACCGCTTTCACGACCGTACCCTTTTTCGCCGTGCCATCCGGCGAAGCTTCCTTCACTGCCGCGGTGACGATGTCGCCGAGGTGCGCCACGTGTCCGGCGCCGCCACCCAGCGGGTTGATCATCTGCAGCTTGCGGGCGCCGCTGTTATCGGCAACCTCGAGCATCGATCTCATCTGCACTGCCATATTCGTTCTCCCTCGAACTTCTTCGGGTGCCCCATGTCTCGCGCTTCTCGAGACATGGGAATCCGGTTAGCTCGCCTGCTCTGCAATCACTTCCGGGGCCAACGCCGACCGGCGCAGAATCTCCGCCAGCTTCCAGCGCTTCAGCTTGCTCAGCGGGCGCGTCTCCTCGATCTTCACGAAATCGCCGACGTGCGCCGTCTGCTCTTCATCGTGCGCATAGAACTTCTTGCGCCGCGAGATCACGCGGCCGTACAGCGCGTGTGCCTTCTGGCGTTCCACCTGGACCACGATGGTCTTCTGCATCTTGGTGGAGACCACCATGCCGATCAATTGCTTGCGGTGCGATTCCTGCTGCGTATTCTTCTCAGTTTCGGCCATGGCTTACTTCTTCTCCGTCTTCTTGCGCGTTGCTTTCTTCGCCTTCGTCGTCTTCTTCGCCTTCTTCGCCTTCTTCGCCGGCTTGGCGGTCGTCGTTTTCTTCGCGGCTGTCGCCTTCTTCACTTTCTTGGCTTTCGCGTTATGCACCGGCTGGTCCGGGGACGCCGGAACTGCCGCCCGGGCGATGCCAAGTTCTTTCTCGCGGGCGACCGTCTTGATGCGGGCGATTTCCTTGCGCAGCTCGCGCAGTTTCTTCACGCTTTCCGTCTGTCCCATCTTCATCTGGAACTTCAGCTTGAAGAGTTGCTCGCTCTGGTCGTGTTCGCGCGCGTGTAGTTCCGCCGCCGTCAGGTTGCGGACCTTATCCGCCATGCTCTGTTGTTGTTGCGCCATTCTCTTATCCCTTTATCCCGTTAGTGAGCCAGTTCGCGGGCTACAAATTTCGTGCGCAAAGGCAGCTTGTGCGAGGCCAGGCGCATTGCTTCTTCCGCATCGGTAATGGAAACGCCTTCCATCTCGAACAGGATCTTGCCAGGACGTACCACGGCAACCCAGTGATCCGGAGCTCCCTTACCCTTACCCATACGGGTTTCGGCCGGCTTCTTGGTTACCGGCTTATCCGGGAACAAGCGGATCCAGATCTTGCCGCCACGCTTGATGAAACGCGTCATCGCTACACGGCTCGCTTCGATCTGGCGGTCACTGATCCAGCCCGGCTCCAGGACCTTCAATCCGAAATCACCGAAGGACAGTTCGGAACCGCGCCACGCTTTTCCGCGCATGCGTCCGCGCTGCTGCTTGCGGTACTTCACTTTCTTGGGCATCAACATCGTCGTAATCTCCGGGCAGTCAATCGGCCTTGGCCGTCGCTGCTCTCACCGCGCTGTCGCGCGGCTAAATCTGAAAACTTACTACCGGGGCCCCCGGCAAGCGCGCTTTCTGCGCTTGTTGGGGTGGCTAAAATCCACCTGCGTTGGCAGCCTGCGGCTCGCGCTTCTTGGCCGGAAGGATCTCGCCCTTGTAAACCCACGCCTTCACGCCGATGATGCCGTACGTGGTGTGTGCTTCCGCGAACCCGTAGTCGATATCCGCGCGCAGCGTGTGCAGCGGCAACCGGCCTTGCAGGTACCACTCGGAACGAGCGATTTCATTGCCGTTCAAGCGGCCGCTGACCCGGACCTTGATGCCTTTGCAGCCGAAGCGCAGCGCCGAATCCACCGACTTGCGCATCGCGCGACGGAAACCTACGCGCTTTTCCAGTTGCAGCGCAATCGACTCCGCCACCAGTTGCGCATCAAGCTCAGGCTTGTGCACTTCCTGGATGTCGATGTACACCTCACGGCCCGTGCGCTTCTGCAACTCGCCCTTGAGCTTGTCGATTTCCGCGCCCTTGCGGCCGATAATGATGCCCGGACGCGCCGTGCGAATGATGATCCGCAGCTTGTTGCCCGGACGCTCGACTTCAATCGAGCTTACGCCCGCCGACTTGAGCTTGTCTTTCAGCTCAGCCTTGAGCTTCACGTCTTCGAGCAGCAGTTTGTCGTAGTCGCGCACGATAAACCAACGCGACTTCCACGGCTTGGTATATCCGAGGCGGAATCCGTAAGGATGGACTTTCTGTCCCATATCTTCGCTTCTTCTCCGCGATGCAGCCAGGGCCGCTTCGCCATTCTGTTCACCCGCAGGTGAACCTGGAAACTGTTACTTCTTAGCGGCGGTCTTCTTTGCCGCGATCTTCTTTTTCGCTGGAGCCTTCTTGGCCGCCGTCTTCTTCACGGGAGCCTTCTTGCCCTTTGCCTTCACCGGTGCGTGCTCTTCGCCATCCACCGTCGTCGCCGCACCCTGGAAGCCCGGCTTCTCCGCCAGGACTACTTCGATGTGCGAGATGCGTCGCTGGTAGCGGAACGCGCGTCCCATCGGGGCCGGACGAATACGCTTCATGCGCGGACCATCGTTGGCGATCGCGTTCTTCACGTACAGCCGGTCCAGGTCGATATCCAGACCCTTGTCGGAGCTCAGGTAGTTCGCGTTCTCCATCGCCGAACGAACCAGCTTGTGGATCGCCGGCGCGATGCCCTTCTTGGTAAAGAGCAGCGTGTTGAGTGCGTCTTCCACCCGCTGACCCTTGATCAGGTCCAGCACCAGCCGCGCTTTCTGCGGAGAGACGCGAATGAAATTTGCTTTAGCTGTGAATTCCATCTCGCCTCCCTTACCGAGCCGGCTTTGCAGCCGTCTCCGTTGCAGCTTTTACCGAGTGACCTTTGAATTGCCGGGTGAAGCTGAACTCACCCAACTTGTGGCCCACCATGTTTTCGGTCACATACACCGGGATGAACTTCTTCCCGTTATGTACCGCCAGCGTGTGGCCCACCATCTCGGGGATGATCGTCGAACGCCGCGACCAGGTGCGAACCACCTTCTTCTCGTTACGGGCGTTCAAGCCCTCGATCTTGGCAAGGACATGCGAATCAATAAAAGGACCCTTTTTTGTCGAACGTGCCATAGCTAGTCTCTATACCTTCTCGCGCTTACTTCGAGCGCCGCGTCACGATGAACTTATCGGTCCGCTTATTGTTACGAGTCTTGTATCCACGTGTCGGCTGTCCCCACGGGGTCACCGGATGGCGTCCGCCGCTGGTCTTGCCTTCACCACCGCCGTGCGGATGGTCTACCGGGTTCATCACCACGCCTCGGTTGGTCGGACGAATGCCCTTCCAGCGGTTGCGTCCGGCTTTGCCGATCGAAACGTTTTCGTAGTCGAGGTTGCCGACCTGCCCGATCGTCGCCATGCAGTCCACCAGCACGCGACGCGTCTCACCGGAAGGCAGCTTCAACAGCGCGTAGTCGTCTTCTTTCGCGACCAGCTGTGCCTGTGCCCCTGCCGAACGCGCCATCTGCGCGCCCTTGCCGGGCTTCAGTTCGATGTTGTGCACCACCGTGCCGGAAGGAATGTTGCGCAGCGGCAACGCATTGCCCACCAGGATGTCGGCTTCCGGCCCGCTCACGATCTTCGCGCCGACCTTCAACCCCACCGGGTGCAGGATGTAACGCTTCTCGCCATCGGCATAGTGCAGCAGCGCGATGTTCGCCGAACGGTTGGGATCGTACTCGACAGTTGCGACCGTCGCAGGGATCCCGCTCTTGTCGCGCTTGAAATCGATGAGCCGCAGCTTGCGCTTGTGCCCGCCGCCGTGATGCCACATCGTGATATCGCCGGAATTGCGGCGTCCGCCGGTGCGCTGCTTGGTCTTCGTCAGCGCTTTATGCGGACGATCCGTGGTCAGCTCTTCGTTGACCAGCTTCGTCTGGAAGCGCAGCGTCGGGGTAAGCGGTCTGTATGTCTTGATTGCCATAATCTTCTCTTTTTTCCGTCGCGTTTTTATTAACGCGGCGCTAATCTTCCCGCGGTCTATAAATTCTCCGCGTACTCCGGCATCTTTTCGCCTTCCTTCAGGCGAACGTAAGCCTTCTTCCAGTCCGGACGAAAGCCGCTGAACTTCCCGCGACGCCGTTCCTTGCCCACGAAGTTTGCCGTGCGGATCGAGTCCACCTTCACCTTGAAGGTCTTCTGCACCGCTTCCTTGATCTCCGTCTTGGTGGCATTCGCCGCCACTTCGAAGACCAGGGTCGATTCGGTTTCCTTCACGCCGAGACCTTTTTCGGTGATTACCGGCTTGCGGAGAATCTGATATGCCGATTTCATTACGCTACCTCCGCCTTCCGCTTCGACGCCGACTTCTTCAGCGAGTCCTGCAGCTTCTCGAGCGCCGGACGCGCAATGACTGCACGGTCGTAACGCAGCAGGTGATACGGATGCACCGCATTACCCGCAACCAGTTCCACGCCTTTCAAGTTGCGCGAGCTCAGTTCGAGGTTCTTGTTCTCTTTGTTCGACTCGATCAGAAGAACTGTCTTGTCGCACTTCAGACCGGTCAGGGCCTGGCGGAATGTCTTGCTCTTCGCTTCCTTGACCTCGAAGTTCTCGACCACCGTCAGCTTGCCATCGGCCAGCTTCGCAGCCAGCGCCGAACGCAGCGCGCCCAAAACCTTCTTGCGCGGGAACGCGTAGTCGTAGGAACGGGGTTGCGGTCCGTGGACCGTACCGCCGTGGCGCCACAGTGGCGAACGGATCGAGCCCACACGTGCGCGGCCCGTTCCCTTCTGCTTCCAGAGCTTCTTGCCTGCGCCGGAAACCAGCTTCTTGTTCTTGGTGGCGTGCGTGCCGCGGTGCTGCCCGGCGCGGTAATGCTTCACCGCTTCCCAAAGCAGGTCTTCGTTCACCGCACCGAACACTTCATCGGCCAGTTCGAACGAACCGACTTTCTTGCCATCCAGGTTCACTACATCGATTGTCGCCATAAGGACTCTCTCAATCTCAGTGGGTTACCCACCTTACTGTGGGTGCCCCACCCTTGTGGCGATAGCCACAGGGTGGGAGCTCCAACCCATTATTTCTTCTTCGCTACCGCGCGCTTCGAAGCCTTCAACGGATCGACCGTGGTCGAACCAGCGAATCCACGACGCTCTCTCGGCGGACGCTTCGACTTGGTGATGTACACCGTCGCGTCCTTGTGCCCGGGTACCGCGCCTTCCACGATCAACAGGTTCTCTTCCTTGTCGATCCCGAGAATGCGCAGGTTCCGCACCGTCACCTGGTCCGTTCCCATGTGGCCGGCCATGCGCATGCCTTTGAACACGCGCGACGGGAACGCCGACGAACCGATCGAACCGCTGATCTGGAACATCGAGCCGTGCGACTTCGCGCCGCCGGCAAACTTGTGACGCTTCACAACCCCCGCGAATCCGCGGCCCTTGCTGACGCCGGTCACATCGACGAAGCGGTCGCCATCGAAGATTTCGACCAGCACCTTGTCGCCGACTTTGGCTGCGCCTTCGGGACCATCTTCACGTTCGACGATGATCGAAAACTCTTTCAGCGTGCGAACCGGCGGAAGGTTGCTCTTGCCCAGGTGACCGCGCTCCGCTTTCGAGAGGCGCGTCTCCTTGACGAACTCCACCAGTCCGATCTGCGCGGCATCGTAGCCGTCTTTGTTCGCCGCCTTGCGCTGCGTAATCACGCAGGGCCCGGCTTGCAGCACCGTCACTGGACGCACATCGCCCTTATTGTCGAAGAGCTGCGTCATGCCGATTTTCTTACCGATAATTCCGTTAACCATAATTGCGCTTCTTCCTCATCATGCCTTCCGCGTTCGCGGGGCACTGTCGGATATTTGTTCTTACTTGCTCGCCTTACCGAATGCCTTGATTTCTACGTCGACGCCCGCGGGCAGATCGAGTTTCATCAGCGCATCCACCGTCTGTTGCGTCGGCTCGAGAATGTCGAGCAGGCGCTTGTGGGTGCGGATCTCGAATGCTTCGCGAGACTTCTTGTCCACGTGCGGAGAGCGGAGAACGCAGTACTTGTTCTTCACCGTGGGTAGCGGAATCGGTCCCGCAATCTGCGCGCCGGTACGGCGAGCCGTATCCACGATTTCTCCCGTGGACTGGTCCAGAACGCGGTAGTCGTAAGCCTTCAGTCTGATCCGGATTCGTTCTTTGCCAATCACGTCAGTTTCTCTCAAAGATCTTGTAGGGAGCGGCCGTTCTCACGTACCACCCCGCGGCCTTGCCGCCAGTTCTGTTTTCAGGTGAATCAATCTCACCCAGGAAATTGCCAGTGCCACCAAATGCTGTATGAACAAAATTCTGACTTACTCACTTTTTGGGTGCCCCACGTCTCGCGCTTACGAGACGTGGGATACCACGATGCTTGCACTTCTACGCGATGATCTCACTGATCGTACCCGCGCC
>PLWX01000175.1 GCA_003151155.1 Acidobacteriaceae bacterium | reverse complement strand
ATTTGTCCGCCGCTGGCCGGGAAAGCGGAATAATCGACACATTCCCTCGCTTGTATGCGAAGCACGCGTGCAACGAACGCCCCAAGAGGTGTGTCATGTTACTCTCCCCTTTCTTTCCCAAGCGCTACATGGCAGCAGCATGCTTCCTCATAATGTGCGGCATGGCTGTATCGGCTGCGGCCCAGATCACGATCAAGCCAACCACCACGCTGACGGCGGAGACGGCGAACAATACCTCCGCGTCCAGTTCGTTTCTGGCGCTCGTCAACGGAGACACTGCGCCCCGCAACGTGAGCAAGTCCGCGCAGGGCACGCTCCTGTATTCCGGGAACACAACGAAGGTCTACGCCCACCTTATGGGCTGGTTTGGCACCTCTTCGCACATGAACGTCGGCTACGCCTCGAACACGCAAGCGACGGTGCATAGACAGGTGGTGGATATGAAATCGCGCGGGATGGCGGGCGCGATCCTGGACTGGTACGGGCAGAATCAAATTACTGACCAGACTGCGGGGTACCTCGCATCGGAGTCGGAGGCGCAGGGATTTACTTTCGGCATCATGGAAGATGTAGGCTCCATTTCCAGCTATGCGCAAAATAACAACTGCGACGGCACCCAGAAACTCATCGACGATTTGAACTACGCATACACGACCTACGAGTTGTCGCCAGCATACCTCCGCGTGAACTCGCGGCCGGTGGTGTTTTTCTTCGGCGTGGATACCTATTACATCGATTGGGACGACGTGCGTGCGAAGATGACCGGAAATCCGCTGTTCGTCTTCGAGAACAGCGGAGCATTCACCGCGCCGAACTCCGACGGCGGGTTTGCATGGATCCAGATCAACAGCAGCAATCCCTACGACATCGAGACTTCGTATCTCGACGGTTTCTACAGCACGGCGCTGGCGAACCCTGCCAAACAGGTCTATGGCACAGGATATGTCGGGTTCAACGACACGCTCGCGGGGTGGACGGGCAATCGCGTCATGCATCGGCAGTGCGCGACTACCTGGCTTAACTCGTTTGTGGAAGCAGGCAAGTATTTCAACACCAGCCGTCAGTTGCCATTCCTGCAGGTTGCGACCTGGAACGATTACGAAGAGGGCACGGAAATCGAAACAGGAATCGATAACTGCCTGAACGTGGTTGCGTGGACGAGTGGCGGGACCCTGTACTGGAAGTTCGAAGGCGAAGGACCTGCAAACAGCGTTTCCTATTTCCGGGTTTTCATATCAACGGATGGGAACAACCTGATGAGCCTGAAGGATGTTTCGTCGTCGACGCGCTCGCTGAGCCTCTCGAGTTGGGCGCTCTCGACATCGATCACCTATAAATTGTTCGTAAAGGCGATCGGCAAACCATCGATCTTCAACCAGATGTCAAACGCTGTTGCATACCGGCGCGGGGATGCAGTGCCTACGGCGCGGATCGTCGTTACACCGTCTTTGGGTGTGGTGCCGTTGACCGTAACGGCATCGACATCTTCGTCGACGGACCCCGATGGAAAGGTGGCGTCGTCGAAGATCGATTTTGGCGATGGGACAGTAGTCGCGGGGCCGAAGGCGACGCATACCTACCAGAATTTCGATGTCTATAGCGTTCGTGCCTACGTGTATGACGATAAAGGAGTGATGGGCACTGCTGCGGCGACCGTCACTTCGCGCCAGCCGAAGTCCGGGGTGACGATCTGGCAACCCGCATCGGGAAGCGTGTTCCCGAACTATTTCCGGCTCATCGCGTCGGCCTCAGGCGCGGCGAAGATCACGTCGATGACCGTGTATGTGAAGGGGAAGTCCACCTATCGCATTAATGATGATCGGCTGGATATCTCGCTGCGATTTCCCGATGGCGACTACTTCGTCGGAGTGAATGCGTGGGATGCAGCAGGTTCCGTTTACACGGCGACCACAAAAATTCACCTTGGGGTAGGAACGAATGCGCCGCCGGTTGCACTGGTGAAGCTCGACAATTACTCTCCCGCGGTCGGAATGGGGATTCGCGCATGCACGGCGCAATCGTACGATCCCGACGGAGGGATCAGCCGGTCAGCCGTCAACTTTGGCGATGGAACCACGCAATCGGGCACGACGACTTATCACGCGTACAAGAGTACGGGAACGTTTCCTGTAACAGTCACGGTCACCGATAGCCGCGGAGCCACGGCGAGCACCACGACCAGCGTCACGGTGCACTAGAGAGGGCCCCGCGTGGAGGTGATACGCCCCATGCGGCCGTTGCAGCAGGCCCAAGTCACAACTAGCGCGTTGGGAAAATTCGGGACAAGCTGGACGTTTCCCCAATTTGTTCGGCAAGCATGCTTTAGGAATCCATGCTGATAGGCGTGAATAGCAGAGTTCTAAATCGTCTGCTAAAGCCGGCTGTAGAGGACGATTTTAGACTTTCCTGCAGATCGGGGTGCCGGGGCCTCTAATAGCGTTTGAACTTCTCGTGGAACGATCATGGCAAGTGACGCAAACTCAATGGAGTGATTGGTCTGTCTGAGCGATGAATAGGTGGTGGTAAATCGCGTTATCACTAAGAATCGGGGGAGAAGCAAAGCGTGCCGCCCGCTATCTGCGCTTTTTGGGCCGTCCGGTCCCGGTTCGGCTGCGCCGGCCGGCCAAGCCATCTTTCTTTTGCTTGCGAGCTCGCTGAAGATCGGCCTTGGTCCAAAGCCGTACGCTTGCGCCGCCCAGCTTTATGCGCTCCGGCTCGGCTAGGTGCTTGGCATACAGCCACCGGAGCAGGGTCTGATAGCCGACGCCGATGGACTTGGCCACCTGTTTCGTCGTGTAGTACTTTTCCATGCTTCTGAATTTACACCCTAAGCCCGGCAAACGGGGGCGGGCGCAGATAGCTCGCAAAAAAACGGCTTACCACAATGTGCTGGTACCTGGACGGTGCTCGGATTGTCGGGCGTTCGTTACCGACCGCGAGTGCGGACGACCGACGAAGTTCTAGAATGACGCGATGAGCGATTCCAAATCGAAGCTGAGGAACCCGGAGATCGAGCCGGTACCCACACAGTAGCTTGAACTACAGAACACCATCGGAGTTCGCGGCAGAGATGAGCTATGGAAAGGATGCGGGCTGCGCCCGCTAGGAAAACGCGCAAGGCGTTTCTCACTTAATGGGATGGTCCGCCGCCGATCCAGATCTCGGACCTGGGATATAAAAGGCGCAGGGAGGTGGCATCCATGGAACTGCATTTGATCGGCGTTGACTTGGGTAAGACGGTATTTCATTTGGTGGGATTGAACCTGCGCGGCGAAGTGGTGGTGCGCAAGCAGTTTTCGCGTAAACAGTTGCTGCGATTTACAGCGAACCTGAAGGTCGATCGCATTGGCATGGAGGCTTGTGGCGGATCGCACTTTTTGGGGCGCGCTCTGCGAGAGCAAGGTCATGATGTACGCCTCATGCCAGCCCAGTATGTAAAACCCTATGTCAAGACGAACAAGAGCGACTTTATCGATGCGGAAGCGATCGCGGAGGCCGTGGGACGGCCCAACATGCGCTTTGTTCCGATCAAGACCGATGAGCAGTTGGATCTACAGTCCCTGCATCGAGTCCGTGAGCGCTGGGTCATGCGACGCACGGCCATCGTAAACCAGATTCGCGGGCTGCTTCTGGAAAGAGGAATCACCTTGCGCAAAGGCAGACGCCATTTGGATCATGCACTGCCGGGGATCCTTGAAGATGCCGAGACTAAATTATCCGGCGCGCTGCGCTTTTTGCTTGCTCAACTAAAACTCGAACTGGATCAGTTGGCCGAACGCATGGATCACGTAGATCAGAGTGGACGACTGCCGAACCTCCTGCTCTGCGGCGCCAACCAGAGTTGTTTGGCTATTCGTGCCGCAGGGCTTCGATGGGGTTAAGAGCGGCGGCTTTGCGTGCGGGGAGCAGTGCGGCCAGCAACGCGGCGGCGAGGATTACAGCGAAAGACATCGCATAGACCATGGGATCGCGCGGATTGATTTGATCAATGACGCTGTTGAGCAGGCGAGTTGTGCCACAGGCGGCTCCAAGTCCGAGAAGGCTTCCAACTAAAACGAGCTTCATGCCGCGGGCAACGACGAGACGAACGACGGTGGCGGGGCGGGCACCGAGGGCAATGCGCAGCCCGAGTTCGGCAGTGCGGCGCGCGGTGTTGTAGGCCACCACTCCATAGATGCCGATCGCCGCCAGGAGCAGCGACAAGGCGGCGAAGGCACCAAGGAGTGCCGTGGTAAAGCGCGAGGAGCCAAGCGAATCGTCAATTCGCGACTGCATGGTAGCGATATCCTCAAGCGGCTGGTCCCTGTCAACCGCGGCGACGGCGGCGCGAAGGCTGCCGGTGGGTGTGGCGGGATCGCCTGTGGTGCGGAGCGAGAGATATTCCCAGGCGATGGGATACTGCTCGAATGGTAAATAGACATCGTCGGCGATGGGATTCTCGATGCCGCTGTCGCGCACATCCGAGACCGTGCCGACCACCTGGCGCGGGAACTCGGCTTTGTCGTCAAAAGGCGTTGCGACAAGAAGCGTTTTTCCTAAGGGATCTTCGTCGTGGAAGTAGTCTCGCGCAAGCTTGTCATTGATGATGACGACCGGCTGCGAGCTGGCAGTGTCCTGCCGACTGAAGGCACGCCCTCGAAGGACTGGCAGACGGAGGGCCTGGAAATAATCGGCGCTCACAACATTTAACATGCCGAATTGCCGCTTTAGGGATTCCTTCGGCTGATCAGGGCGGCGGAAGGGAATGCCGTACCGCCATCCGCGCATGGGTAGCGTGGTGGACAGGGCAGCGGATTCGACGCCGGGAATCGCCTGCGCACGCGCGAGAACCTGGTCGTAGAAGTTGCGCGCTAACTCGGACGAGGTCTGCTGGCCGCGCGAGAGATCGACGGTGAGAAGGCCTGTAGGATTGAAACCTGGATTCACGTGAAGCAAGTTGACGAAGCGGCGCATGAGCAAGCCGGCGTTCGCGAGGAGCACGACGGAGAGTGCGATCTCGGCGATGACCAGCGCGCTGCGCATGCGATGGTGCTGCGCGGCACCCAGAGCGGCCGACGCCGTTCCTTTCAGGTTCTCAATGGGCGAAACGTGGCTGGCTTGCCATGCGGGCAGAAGCCCCGCATCCACAAGCGTAAGCACGGTGATCGCGGCGACGAACGCAAGCACGCTGAGATCAATGGAGACCGGCGGCTGTCCGGGAGTCTGAAGGACATCGAGAGTCGAGAGGACGTGGATTGCCAAGAAGGCGAGCAGAAGACCTGTGGTTGCTCCTAAGCTCGCCAGCACTGCGGCTTCCGCAAGCAAGTGACGGATGATGCGTGAGCGCGAAGCGCCGAGACAGAAGCGAACAGCGATTTCTTTTTGGCGCGAAGCTCCGCGCGCGAGCAGGAGATTAGCGACGTTAACGCAGGCGATGAGGAGCACGAGTCCGACGGCGCCGAGCAGAAGAAGCATCAGGCTCGCCCGGTTGCGGGGCAGGAGCAGGTCGCGCAACGGCATGATGCGGGCGCTATCGAAGCGGCTGGCGGCGACGTCGGGCCGCTCCCGGATGACCTGGTGCTGAATGGCGTCCATTTCGGCGTCGGCCTGTGCTCGTGTGACGCCGCGACGGAGCTTAGCGACGGGCATGAGCGCGTTGTGTCCGTCGAGCCTGCCGACGGAAAGCTCCATGGGAACGAAGACATCATGGTTGCGGATGAAGCTGAATCCTGGCGGCATGACGCCGATGACCGTCCAAGGTGCGCCGCTGAGGACGATCGTATTGCCGAGAATGGCTGGGTTGGCGGCGAAGCGGTTCTTCCACACTGCATGGCTGAGCACCAGAACGTGCGCGCCGCTGCGAGCTTCTTCTTCGGTAAAACCACGGCCGAAGGCGGGCTGGACCTCGACGGCGGAGAAGAAGTTGGCTGTGGCTTCAACGCCCCCGAGGCGCACGGGGGGATCGCCGCGGAGGTCGAAACTGGTGTCCGCGAGGGCGGCCATTTGCTCGAAACTCTTGGCGCGATCGCGCCAAGCCGCGTACACCTGCGGCGATGGATTACCGTATCCAGGCTTTTGGCGGCGCGCCATCCAGACGAGCGCAAGGCGGTCGGGATTGCCGTAGCGCAATGGCTGGAGCACGGCGGCATTCACGATGCTAAAGACGACGGTGGTGGAGGCGATGCCGACGGCTAGAGTAGTGACGGCCGTCAGAGCGATGAGGGGCGAGCGCACTATTTGCCGGATATAGCTCATTGCTGACACTTATTCCGAATAATTCCGTCGCCTACTTCGTTTGCCTACTATGCGCGATCGCTTAACACTAATCCGAACAGGGAGGCTTGTAGGGTCAGTCGGTTTGGAGCTCAAATGTGATACTTCCTTTGTCCCCTGCGCACGCCGGTAGCGTACCACCATCCTTCGTTTGATATTCGCCTGCGAACGTGGAAATGTTTGGAGGCGTGAATGACCCAGTAGCAAAAAAGACGACGGGATTCGTAGAAGATTCGTCTACCCCGATGGACAAAATCGATCCTGCGAGATATCCGGATATTGGTACGGCATCTGCTTCGCAGCTTGCGTTGATGTAAGTCACGACACCGTTCAGGTTATACGCTCCAGACTCGTTCGAAGTCGGATCTTGTTTTAGGCCAAGCCACACGATCACTCCGGAGTGCCCAGCACTGGGAGTTCCCGGAGCTGCCCAAGTGCCGCTCACCGATGGTACGAGAACTGCTGTTACCGTGCCTTGGTCAGCAAGCCCGCAGTCGTCGCTTTCGGTGAATGTTCCTTTCAAACTTTGTAATGATTTCCCTTCGCCAGATAGAACGAAAGTTAGCATCGTTCCCGCCGCGGTTGGGCCTGCTTGCAGGTCGAACACATCGCCGGATACTGTGCCCTTGATTACAACGCTTTGATTGGGATCACTCGCGTTCGGAGCTTCGCACGGGGCGAGCACGTGGACTTTTCCGGATAACGATGCGCCGTTTTGAGCTATGGAACCGCCGACCGTGAAGATGCGGTTTGACGCGTTTGCCGAAGTAGCGACGATGGACCAATTTCCGCTAGCGATGCTGGAACTCGATTGGGCTGCGGGTTTGCTGCCGCACCCGGAAAGGTTCATTAGCGACCAGACCAATATGCTGAACATCCATCTTTGAGTTGCATATCTTTTCATCAGCCACATGGAACACCCCTCTTTTACGTAGCGAAGTTCTGGGTGACGGAGATTCCGGGCCTGGTGATCCCGCTGACATCGCGCCGGCAGTTCTCAAAACTGTGGGACCGCTTGCAGCAGGGCTGCCGTTAGTGGCGCAGCCCTGCTGCCACCGAAACTATTCATCAGTCTTTCGGTGTCGCCCGAAAACCGGTGATCTTCACTCGCACCCGGTCGTTGACGATGCCTACCATCACTCCGTCATCGTTGATGGACATCAGGAGGCTGTCTTCGGCACCTGGGTAGTCAACGGTCATGTAGTGACCCTGCCGCAAGAGGAAGCCATGAGCGAGTGGCATGTTGTTACATTCCGCGACTGAACTGACTATGGAATAGAAGCCAACGATGTCACCGCGCTCGTTGATTCCTCGGACGTGAGTGCACGGCGTTTTGGTTCCTGGATAGTCGATGATCCTGAAACCGTCATCACGCGTTTTTATAAACCCGTGGTTTGAGAGATCGGGATTGAGTACCGCATCCCCAACCAGCACCTCGCCGTTATCTTTTGATCCGTAGACATCGGTGGCAGCGCTATTGTTAACGTGGATGTGCTTGAACTCTCCATCCTTCCGGATAAAGCCGTGCACCACACCGGACGCGTCGACATACGACCCCGTAACATCTCCGGCATTGTTAACACCGCGGACGCGCGTTGCGACGGCGCCCGGGAAGTCTATGAAATGAAACTTTCCTTCGTGCAGGAAGAACCCGTGGGGGCCTTTCGCATCCGCAAAAATACCTGCGATATCGCGCTCCGCATTGATAGCGTGCGCATTGATCGTACCGCCTGTGGGGGGTGGCACTGGTGAGAGGAGGTGGTTGTGCAAGAGGTAGCTGCCCGTACCATCGATGCCGACGACATCTCCCCTGGCATTGATGCCGAAAGCGAAAGTGTCACTGCCATCTGGGGCTTTTATGGACGTAAAAGTAAACTTGTCCTGTGCGGCGAGAGATGAAGGTAGCAGCGTCGCGAAGAGCGCGAGGGCGAAAATTCTTGCGAGCAGGTTTTTCATAAAAAGCTCCTTTGAGAAGAACCGCGACTTTGGATAGTTTCTTTGCAGATGGTGAGGTGATCGTTCGACATCACAGGCTTCGTCATCGCCCGGAAGCTAGAGATCGGCGGTGCTGTCGAGTTCGATGGTTCCCTGGTCGCCCGAACACGCGGGTTGGCTACCGCCGCTAAGCGTCTGGTAGGTGCCTTTGAGAACCGTATTGGCTTGAGGATCAAGTAATCCAGAAAACGCGAAAATCACAGGGTTCGGGCCGTCGCCTTCAACGAACACGATGTCAACTATGGAACCGGCTAGGTATCCGTTGACTGGGGTATTGGCAGAGCAGGAAGAGTTCTTGTAACTGAGGTTAACATTCAGCGGAATGTATCCGGAGGCATCTGCGGGTCCCGCTTGCTGAGGCCAATCAAGATCAACGGAGACGTTGGAATCTCCCGAGGTTCCGATTCCCTTGCCCAGATAATGGCCCTTAGGAACTGAAACGATATTCGCCTCGACGGTTCCCTGATCGGGTCCGCAGCCTTCCTTCTCAAGCGTGAAAGTACCGGCCATGTTGTTGAGGGAAGTCCCACTGCCAGACAGCTTCATTCTGATTACGGTTCCAGATGGAGTCGGCCCTACCGTAAGAGTGAATGTCGTCCCATCTACTGCGCCAGAGAGTGGTGCGGCTACCGAGGGGTCGAAGTTTGAGGTGGGACTTTCGCAAGGACCGAGTACGCGCATTTGTCCTACAAGCGAGGAATTACTTTGCTGGATGTTTCCGCCAACGATGTAAGTCTCTGCGGACGATTTCGCCGTGATAGACCAGTTGCCGGCTTTCATCGTGGAATGACTGGGATTGTTGATTTGCGCAGTACCGCCGCACCCTGCAAGGGCAAGCAGCAGGATCATGGAAAAAGCGGTTTCCGCAACACGGAAACACTGCACTACGGGCTGACTCATAGAGAGCTCCTTTTCTTCAATGCTGGATCGAATCTTGTCGAATGGTTCGCGGTTTATCTGTCGCCCCATCTTTCATGGCACGACGGTGACGTCGTAAGTCCCGGTCTCACCTGTTTTTAGCTTGGCGGTAACGGTGGTCTTGCCAACCGCGACGAGATTTGCGATCCCAGCTTGGTAGGTGGAGTCGACCCCGAATCCCAATATGCCCCGAGGATCGGCAGTCCAGCCACATCGTAAGTAGCATCCAAGTGGCTGTTGTCCGGGTAGACGGCCGTTGCAGAAAATTCTGGGTGGATCTGTGAGGACAAGCTGAACATGTCTCCCGAAGGGTTCACGGTGATGCCGATGGTCGGCTTCTGATTGACTACCACCGTGGCCGTTCCGATCGCGCCATCAAAAGAGGCGGTGATCGTCGCGGAACCCGTCGCGATGGACGTGACCAATCCTCCCTTTTCCACGGTTGCAACGGTCGCGTCCGAGGTGCTCCAGGTCGCCTTCCTGGTGACGTCTTGAGGGAGAGTCACCCCATCCCCGTAATCGGCGAGGGCGGTGAACGGATCGGTCTCGCGCACCGCCAATTGCGCAAATCTGTCGGCCGACACCGTTATCACGATGCCTTCATGCACAGGCGGCGGCTGCCCTCCGCCTCCAACTCCTCCTGCGACCCTTGCTGTGCCACCGCACCCCGTCAGTATCCCAAGCAGCAGCCCCAGTCCTAAGCTCAGCGGACGAAGGGGCTGGGTTAATTTTGCAAGAGATAAATCGAACGTTTGGACACTCTTGCCGAAGGTGCCCCGAAGTTCGCCGACTCTCGTGTAAATCCCGCTCGCGAATGCCCTGTTCATAGAGCCTGCCTTGAGAAGTCATTTTTTTGGACGACGTGTATTGAGCGATGGAGTACTAGTTGCGACGGACAACACCCGCTATTCGAGGCTTGCGGACGGGTGTTGGCATTACGTCGGTCGAGCGGTCACAACTCATGGGACGACTGTGACAACCAAAGTCCCTGTTTCGCCTGTTCTTAACTTGGCGGTTACTGTGGTCTTGCCGACCGCGACAAGAGTGGCGATTCCGCCCTGAT
The DNA here is from genome assembly GCA_003151155.1 of Acidobacteriaceae bacterium. Taxonomy (GTDB): domain Bacteria; phylum Acidobacteriota; class Terriglobia; order Terriglobales; family Acidobacteriaceae; genus Korobacter. The sequence continues at coordinate 10,084 of PLWX01000175.1, read as the reverse complement.
ACGTGTAGTCCTTCCAGAATTTCAAAATACCCGAGGGATCGGCGGTCCACGCAGCGAAGCCCGTAGCGTCTAATTTGCTGCCGTCAGGATAAGTGGCAGCTGCAGAAAACTCTGGGTGGTTGGTGCCGAAGAAAGACAAGCTCAGCGTGTCTAAAACCGGGGAATCTACTCCGACGACGATGGTCGGCTTCTGATTCACCACGACCAATGCGGTTCCAACGAGGCCAGCAAAAGAGGCAGTGATTGTGGCGGAACCCGTTCTAATGGCAGTGACCATCCCTGCGTCATTCACGGTTGCGACGCTGGCGTCCGACGTGCTCCACGTGGCCTGGTTCGTAACATCCTGGGTGCTCCCCTCCGTCGGGCTGGTCTGATACATGGCATCGGCGTGGTATGCCATGGTGTCATTCACCGCCAGTTGCGCGAACTTGGTGGAGAAGATGAACGCCGACGTGTAATGCGGTTTGAAGGTTAGAGGAGGAGTGGGTTTTGGGGAGGAGAGAATTGGTGACCGCTGTTGCCCTCCACCGCCTCCGCAGCCCGTTAGTATCCCGAGCAGCAACCACAATCCTAAGTACAACGGACGACACCGTCGTGATTTTGATCCGGCAATGAACAGATCGGACATTTCCACTCCCTTCCGAGTTATCGGCTCAGCTTCGGCAACTGCCTCGAAGCCCGCCGACTCTGGTTCAAATCGGACGGAACGGCAATCCGCGGCACTTCACTTGCATTTCAATTCTTTATCATCTGCCAACTTGCTTAAAACAAAGGACCAATTGACTCCATCTGGGGAGCAATGCTTTGACGCTTAGGCAGCATACTGTTACTCTCAACGCCACAGCATCGCTCAGTGATCATGTTTTCCTCTACCTCTCTGGCGCGTCGTCTGATTTTCGGACCCTACGAAGCCGACCTGCACTCCGGCGAGTTGCGCAAGAACGGGAATAAGATCCGCCTCCAATCGCAGCCCTTCCAATTGCTGGTGATGTTGCTGGAACGTCCTGGGGAACTCGTTACCCGAGAAGAAATCCGACTGAAGCTTTGGTCGGCAGATACCTTCGTCGACTTCGATCACAGCCTCGCAAGCGCTCTCAATAAAGTCCGAGAGGTGTTGTCTGATTCCGCGTTTGAACCTCGCTACATCGAGACACTGCCTCGACGCGGATATCGCTTCCTGGGAGAGGTGACGTCGATTGAGCCGGATCCAATCGTGTCTGAAACTCCAGTCGAGGTGGCCCTAGATCCGCGACCCAAAACGCGATCCAAGGTCCTCGCTACGAGTCTGATCCTGGGCACTGTAGTCTTCTGCCTGGCGACAATCGCGTGGAGTTTGCGCTTTCGGCCATCCCGCCAGCCAAACGAATTGTCGCCTGTCCGTTCGATAGCAGTGCTACCGCTGGTAAATCTCTCGAACGACCATGAACAACAGTTCTTCGCTGATGGCGTCACGGACGAGTTGATCACGAGTCTCGCCCAGATCAGTTCGCTTCGAGTTACTTCTCGTACGTCAACGATGAGCTACCAAGGTACCCGCAAATCAGCGGGTCAAATCGCGAAGGAATTGGGCGTGGAGGCGCTGGTGGAAGGATCGGTAGTACGGTCGGGAAGTCGGGTGCGAATCACGGCACAATTGATTCAGGCGGCTTCGGACCGCCATTTGTGGGCGCAAAGCTACGATCGAGAGCTAAGTGACATCCTGACAGTACAAGGTGAAGTGGCTCGCGACATTGCCGAAAGTATTTCGCTGCACCTTACGTCCAAAGAACAGGCGCAACTCTCGCTGCGCAAAGCTGTCGACCCGGAAGTCGCGTTGCTGATTTTTAAGGGGCAGTATCTGCTGAGGACGCTGGACACAGATCGAGCAAAGGTAATGTTTTTGCAGGCCACGCAACGCGATCCCAGCAACGCTGAAGCTTGGGCCGGTCTGGCGGATACCCTGCACACTGAAGGGGTCGAAGGAGATTACCAAGGCTTTCCCCAATCGAAGATTGCTGCGGCTCGAGCGTTGAAGATCGATCCCGCACAACCGCAAGCGTTGATGGCTCTCGGCGTTACCTCCTTTCTCTATGATTGGAATCCAGAGGCCTCGGAGGAGTATTTTCGCCGCGCGATCGAAGCACAGCCGAATTACGCTATCGCTCATATGCTGTTCGCGACCACGCTTGCCCACCGCGGAAGAATGGAAGAAGCAATCCGCCAGGTCCAGTTGGGAAAGGCCTCCGATCCAGTTTCGGTCGAGACGAACTCACTGGCATGGCATATCTATTTTTGCGCTCGTCAATATGAAGAAGCCTTGAAGCTTATGCGAAGTGCACTCGAAGTGGATCCCTCCTTCGAGCCTTTGCGCTGGCGTTTGTCGGTCAGCTTAGAACAAAAGGGAGAGTATCTGGAAGCGAGCGATACAGGTTTCTCTGGCCAGGACGCACTCAGTCTTAAGCAGGCATTTGCCAAGAATGGGGCAGACGGCTACTGGCAGCGGAAGCTCGAACTGCTTGTCCGCGACCGAGATCCGAAATCTCGGTACGGATTTTCCCCGATCGCGCGCTGTTACGTTCATCTGGGAAGACGCGAGGATGCGATTCGTACACTGCAGACTGCATATAACCTGCGTGACCCATTTCTCATTTATTGGCTGCCGGGGTTCGAAGAATTTGATTCGCTACACGCTGATCCACGCTTCCAGAAGATGTTGCGCGGCTTAGGTCTAAGCTAGCTTCACACTGTTCTCGTACGATTTTGCCTTCGACAAATTTGCCGCGGAGGCTTGAGAGCGAGATATACTTCCACGGCCAATGGATGGTAGTTGAGCTTCCAGGGAGTTCCCTAGGAAAGAGGTCCAATGCGGTGGACCAGAGCGCTTACCTGTACAGTGGCTCTCGTAGTGATCTTGTCGACATATGTGCCCACCGCTCTAGCGCAAATTCAGAATGGTCAAATCAGCGGTCAAGTAGTGGATGCATCCGGTGCCGCCATCCCAGGAGCCCATCTGCGTATTTGGAATGCGGGGACTGGATTTCACCTGGACTTAGAAGCTAACGGTTTCGGGCTCTATACTGCAGCGGAACTGCTCCTTGGAAACTACAATGTTCGGGTAGAAGCACCAGCTTTTAAGGCTGCCGTAGCCACAAATCTTCGCGTCGAATCGGGAACTGTACTTCGCGCCGATTTCACGATGTCGATCGGCTCTCCTTCAGAGACCGTTGAGGTGGGCGATGCCTCGGCAACGGTGGATACAGTAACGTCCCGACTTTCATCGGAGATTGATTTTCGTCAGATTGAAAATCTCCCGCTCAATGGTCGAAACGTCTACGACCTTGTGCAATACCAGCCGGGTGCCACAAATGTGCGCGGCGTGATGTATGAGAATGGGGCCAATACGGTCGTCAACGGGATTCGCGAAAACTTCAACGGTTTCCTGCTCAATGGGGCTGACAACAAGGGGCTGAGCGGAGGATTTGTCAGTCAGCCGATCCTGGACACCGTTGAGGCAGTTCAGGTGTTGACTCTGAACAACGCTCCTGAACTGGGCGACAGTGCGGGCGCGATTACTGACTTGATCACGAAATCCGGAAGCAACGTCTTCCACGGGAGTGTCTGGGAATTTCTGCGCAATGACATCTTCGATGCGAATCCATTCTATGCGAATCACTTCGCCAATCCCGCCGATCGAATACGAGCACCGCTTCGCTTAAACCAGTATGGTGCCACTCTTTCCGGACCCATCCGCAAGAATAAATCCTTCTTCTTGATTGCTTTTCAGGGCGATAGATTCGTGGAGTCTTCTCCTCTAATTGCCTTAACTGAATCTCCACAGTTTAGCGCCGCGACCATTTCGGCGTTTCCGGATTCCGTTGCCGCCCTGCTTTACACGAAGTTTCCGGCAAAGGGTCCAAGCACGCCAAGCCTCACGTTACGTCAGTACGTTAACCAGAACTTCGGTTCGGGGTTCGTGACGTTCGGAGACTATCTTTGTCCGGCGAACACGGATGGAGCTACCAGCCATGCAGGCGACATTTCGCGAAAGTTTGCTGCGCTCTTCGGGGTTGAACAGGCCGACATCACAGAGATGAACGCTCACTGTCCGGGAGGCTCTCCATATTCGGCGCCGCAAGCGGGAACGTTCAATCGAGACACTGTATTCCTTCAAAAGACCTTGAATACGCAAGGGTCGCAGCAAGACGGCAGCCTCTTCAATGGCAACGAGGCCTCTCTTCGATTTGACGAAAACTTCAATGAAACAAACAGAATATTCAGCCAGTTCAATTGGTCTCATGCTGATGACCGGCTGAGTGGGACGAATGCGGTTCGTGGCATCACAAGTCCGTCCACGGCCACGGCCGTCAACTTCCAATTCAGCCTGATTCATCTGATTAGCCAAAGCATGCTGAATGAATTCCAAGCCGGGTATGCGCAGAATGCGAGTGCCACCGCGGTCGATCTGCCTGGTTTGCCCGGGATCGACGATGGCACATTAGGCTTCGGAGCCGGACAGCCAACCGTCGTTCATGAACATATCTACAGCTACGGAGACACTCTCTCCCTGCTTTATGGAAAGCACAATGTCAAGTTCGGAGGCAAGTTGCGCCGCGATATCGAGAATAGCGATTTCGGGGCCGGCATCCCTATATATTCTTTCTTCGATCCTCTTTTCTTCGCTATCGATGCTCCCTACTCGGAAAATGTCGGAGTGGATCCGGGCTTCACAACGGGAGCCCCCGCGCAACTGGCAGATAACGTCCGCCATTGGCGGGACTGGGAGGTCGGCGGCTTCGTCGAGGATGCGTGGAAAATATCGAGGCACTTTATATTGAACGTTGGACTCAGGTATGACCTGCACACCGGCGATAAGGAACTTGACCGGTTGGCGACAACGTTCATCAGAGGACCTGGAACGAACATCATCGATGACATCACGACCGGTGCGGGGCAGATCAAGAATGCCAGCACACCTTGCCCCGACGATCCCAAGGCAGTGCTCGCGGGTGAGTGTGGCCCGGGAGGGTTTGCTCCAGCCAAGAGCCTGGGCGGCGGTAATCATAATAATTTTGGACCGAGCATCGGGTTCGCTTGGGATGTGTTTGGGAATGGGAAGACTTCCCTTCGTGGAAGCTTCGCGATTCGATATGAAGGAAGCTTGCAAAAGCGTCTTTCACTCACACGATGGAACCCTCCGTATTACTCACTGAATACGATCAGCAATTATCTTGACAGCAATCCTGACGGCAAGATCGTCTACGGACCTGTGGGTGGCGGTACTCCGACCATCTTCGGTCCTGCACCAGCGAGTCAGAACTCCGGGGTGGGGTTACAAGCAACAGGAAACATCTCAGGATGGAACTCATCGAATCCTCAAACCGCTGATCTGACATCGATCATATTTTCCAATGGCGTGAATGACCCCGTCATTCATAACTGGTTTTTCGGCATTCAACGCGAACTGCGCCCCAAACTCAGGGTCGAGTTGAATTACGTCGGAACAACAGGATCTAATCTCTTTCGCGCAGAAAGCGTCAATCGAATCCCGGGGAGCAGACTGCCAGAGGGAATTTGCGTGACTGATAACTTCGGTCGTCTCATATGCAGCCAGAGAAATACCAACACGATCAACAACTACCAGATCAACCCGAGTGGAGTTTTCCTAAACCCAAACTTCGGACGATTGCGGGTGTGGGAGAATACGGCGACTTCTTCTTACCACAGCATGCAGTTCTCTGTGAACCAGCAACTGAACCACGGTTTTCGAATCAGCGGGAACTATACGTACTCCCACTCAATCGACGACGGGTCAACTTGGCAGAGCGGTTTCAGCAGCGTGAACGGACCAGCGGCTGGGGACGGAGTTACCACTGATCAAACGCAGCCTCAACTGGACCGAGGCAATTCAGAATTCGACATTCGTCATCGAGTAGCGGGCACCTACACTTGGGAGCTGCCTTTTTTTCAACGCGAGCGCAGTAGGGTTGCCTCCGTTCTCAGAGGATGGGAGCTCAACGGGATCTTGTCGGCTCAAACTGGAGCGCATTGGAGTCCCTACAATCCCAACCCAGCGTTGCTACAGGGAAATTCTCAGGGAGCATGCAATGCGGCCACTTTCAATGCCGCGGACTGCGTAAACATGGGCGGTGATTACAACTTGGACGGAGAAGCCAATGACCGCCCCAACGCGATCGCGAATGCCATTCACGCGACGCACGCGCAGTGGGCTGACGGCTTCAACCTACCTGCTAATTTCTTTTCGGCGCCATGCCTTGGTTGCATCGGAAATCTCGGCCGCAATACATTCGTCGGTCCGAGTTATTGGGATGCCGATGTCTCATTGCTCAAAACGTTCTCAATTACCGAGAGCGTGCATCTGCAATTCCGTATGGAGGCGTTCAACGTCTTCAACCACACCAACTTTCTCATTGGCGTAAATGATATGACCAGTCCTCTATTCGGAATGTCGGGTGGGACCCAACCGCCACGCAATCTACAGTTTGGATTGAAACTGAAGTTCTAAGGTCGATCTCGGGCTAGGTTGTTTCCAAATCAAGAGTTTCTGAGACAAGGTCTCCCTGAGTGATGTGATCCTGTCTTTTGAACTTTCGGTAGAGGCGTATCACGCGGGCCTTATCCGGACCACGATCTACAATCTCGATCCCAACAACACCAGCATAGGGAGCTACACGGACCTGATTTCTTCGCTGCGCGCGCAGCTCGCTCTCGCCGCATCAGCTACGACTCTTGCACCTGGCACGAAAGCTGACCCCTACGACACAAATCCGGATGACTATGGCCTCTCTACCTTCACCACGCCTTCTGGTCTGGGCGGCGGAGGCGCCGTGACGGCGGCACGCATTACGGACGCGGACTCTGTTAACGTAATTGCCATCGAACGTACGACTACCCAGGTACTCAACATCGTGACCGAGGGTGGCGCAGTGAAAAATAACACGGTTGTCAGTCCTGCGGTGGGAGTCTTCTTCCCGGCCGGACTAAATGCTGGTCCCAACGGATTTAAGTAGGTCTATAGGAAGCAAATCAACAAAGTCTGTCGACTCCGCAAGGGTGGCGGCAGACGTTTTAGGTAACCTCCGTAATGGGACAAGCTGATCTCTTAGAAAATGGCTCTTACTAGTGTGCGGGATGTCCTCTTTTGGGTGATTTAACCGCTTAATCTCGTTGGCTTGCGGCGGAATGCAAGGACAGCATCTACGAACTGCGGGAGTATTTCCACCGCGAAAATCCAGCAACAGCCTCTGGCCGTACTCCTTTTCATGAGCAAGCTACGGAACATCGTGTTCATTATGATTGCGGTGCTCGCGCCACTCGCTTCTGGCTCGGCGCAAGCACCACCGGCTCAACTGGCGTGGCATCCATGGTCGGCAAGTGTTTTCGCGCAAGCGCGGTCAGAAAACAAGTTCGTGCTGCTGGATCTTGAAGCCGTGTGGTGTCACTGGTGTCATGTCATGGATGATGTGACGTATCGCGACCCAGCTGTTGTCCAGTTGCTCAATCAGCGATACCTCCTGGTGAACGTCGATCAAGACGCACGTCCAGACATTTCGAATCGTTATCAGGACTACGGATGGCCCGCCACAGTCGTGTTCGCCGCCGACGGCTCGGAGATTGTAAAGCGCCAGGGATATATCGCACCGCTCCCAATGGCGTCGATGCTGCAGGCGATCATTGACGATCCAAGTCCCGGACCGAGTGTTGTAAGACAAGAGAAGTTTAGCCCCGCTGCCCAAGCGGCACTCGATCCTGCACTGTTGCAACGGATCGAAACGGAATATGAAGCGCAGTATGACCAGCAAGCATCCGGCTGGGGACAAGGTCATAAATATTTGGATAGCGACGCCGTCGAGTACGCGTTGGGACTGGCTGCGCGCGGGAATGCTGAGTATGCGAAGCACGTTGCCGATACGCTTCACAATGCGGCCCTGCTTCTCGATCCGGCCTGGGGTGGAATGTACCAATACTCGGTAGGCGGACGTTGGTCAGAGCCACACTTTGAGAAGTTGATCTCTGTTCAAGCAGACGCTCTTCGCATCTACTCCCTAGCCTATGCGCAAACTCAAAATCCTGAATATCTTCAGGTTGCGCAACGCGTGCGTGCGTATGTCAAAAACTTCCTGATGTCACCAGATGGAGCATTCTACGTATCGCAAGATGCCGATCTGGTCGACGGCCAGGAAAATGAATCATATTTCAAACTCCCGGATCGTGATCGCCGCGCACACGGTATTCCGCGTATCGATAAGCATCTCTACTCGAGAGAAAACGGAGAAATGATCGCGGCGTTGTGCGATTACTACGCCGCAACCGGTGAGACAACAGCTCTCGACCAAGCGAAACGTTCGACGGACTGGATCGTAGCGCACCGCAGCGTCGCTAGCGTCGCTGGTGGCGGATTCCGACATAGTGGACCGGAGAGCAAAGGACTCTACCTTGGCGACACGCTCGCGATGGGCCGTGCATTTCTCGCACTATACAAGGTGACCGGCACTCGACGTTATCTTACAGACGCGTCTTCTGCGGAAAGATTCATCCAGTTGCACTTCCCACCTGCGAGTTCCGGCACCGGGTATTTGACCTCGTCGAGGACGACCGATCCGACAGTGCTCCCACTCGCGGACAGGGACGAGAACATTGCGCTGGTGCGGCTTAGTTCGATGTTAGCCGCGGCACGCGGAAATGCGAAGATGGGGTTGACCGCGACAGAAGCGATGCGGTTTTTGGCGGCCGAATCTGTAGCCGTGTTACCGCCATCCGCTGGGATCCTGCTAGCCAACCAGGATTGGACGGAAGCCCCTCTTCACGTATTCATTGTCGGGGCGCCCTCGGCCGCGGCAATGGTCTCGCAGCATTCCGCCCATCAGAGCAATTTTTCACAGCGACAATCAGTTTGCCGGCAGCCATGAGTTGAATGGGACTCGCCACTCTGGTTTCGCGCCATTCAAGTTTCTTCGCCATGGTGAGATTCAGGAAGCGCCGAAACGATCGCTCGGTGTTTGTTACCAATGGTTGGTTCCTGCGCCAAGGTGTACCCACCCCGCACGCCCGGCACGAAAACTCCGCTGGTAAGGATCATCCTCAGTGAGATGAGCACTGAGCTCTTCGGTTCGCCGATCGGGCCCGAGCTGCGGGTCCGCATTTGCCTTTGTGTGCTCCAGGATCGGGTTTAATTGCACGAGTCGAGTTGCTATGCAGGTCGGTCAAGCTGTGTTGCGAGGCGATTTAGAAGGATTGCTTTTATCTTTTGCACCAAGTGCTCCGCTGGCATTGAATCCTTAACGTAATAATCAACGACCCCCAGTTTCTTGGCTTCAGCAATGTCCTGTGTTTTAGGGTTTCCTGAAAGGCCGATCACTGGTTTCGCATCGGCGCCACTACAGCAGACGAGAAATCCATAGTTGCAGCGTTGTATCGCGACGGGGCCTACTTCGCCAAGAATCTCGACACCGCGGCCATTTGGTATACCGCCGCGGGCAGGCCCGGCGACTTCTTCGAGCTTTCCCAAGGTTATCGCTTGGCGACTCCGCCGCAGATCGACAGAGCCACGGCTATCTATCTCGACCTCCTCAAGCAAAGGGGCCATCCCGAAGTCCGTCGTGCGCAATTGGAGCTGGGGAACTTCGTTCTCGACGGCAAATACTCCGCCGGCTGAAGTCGCGTCAACGACGCCCGCGGCCCCAGTACCAACCGCCTCCACCAAGCAAGAACACTACGACGACGATAATCAGAATTGTTTCTATGTTCATTGAAGTTCTCCTCAACCAAGTTTTCAACCGTAGAATGGCAGCCTTGATGGTTGTTAGACCGTCATTGGGGACGAATCACTACTGTCCGGCTAAATTGTCGGGCAGTCGACCTAACTCATTGAAGATAAGGCCGATAACGCATGGCCGAAGCAGGAACGATTTGAATTGGAAAGGGGCTGGATTGACCTCTTTCCGCTGGTCGACGGGGTGAAACAATGACGGGTGAACTCTGGACGCACCGTCTTCTCGCAACTGATCCAACATCTCCCCGAAAAAGAATTTCAAAAGTGTGTTGCCCGCTACAACGGCGACTCTAACCTGCTTTATTCGTGAAGGTG
>PLWX01000266.1:1525-3808 GCA_003151155.1 Acidobacteriaceae bacterium | reverse complement strand
AGACCTTGGCAGGCATCGCTGCGGTTCCTCCCTCTGGTGGCATTGTTCATGCGCGCCTTGTGACCGCTCTGACCTCCGCCAACGCCAAGAAGGGCGAGCCGGTTGAGGCCGTGCTCACCGAACCTCTCACCGTCTCCAATCAGCTCTTGCTGCCTGTGGGCACACGCATCGCCGGCTCCGTAATGGAAGTGCACGCCGCGCGAAGGTTAAAGCGCAATGGGCAGTTGCGCATTCTCTTCCACCAGGTCGAGCTTCCGAATGGTCTCGAGCAAAAAGTGGAATCCAGTCTGGAAGGGGTAGAAGTTTCGCGCGGTGAAAATCTCGCGCTTGACGCCGAAGGTGGCGCGCAGGTCACCACGCCCCGTACTCGCTATTTCGTGACCGCCTTGCAGGTTGCGCTCGCAACTTCGGTCATGGGCGACCACGATGCCGGCCACGCCGCCGCAAACGGGGGTGGCCCAGGCTCAGCCGCCGCCAATGGCGCTTCCGGATTCCGTTTTGCCGGAGCGCTCGTGGCCGCCGTGGCCCATTCTCGCGTCGTCAGCTCCGGCTTCGGCATCTACGGCGCATCGATGTCTGTCTACACCCACTTCCTCGCCCGCGGCAACGACGTCGTCTATCCCAAAAATATGGCCATGGTCATTGGCCTCGGCACTCGCTAGCTTTCACCGCATAATACGAAAGGCACGATCCGAAGATCGTGCCTTTTTTCTTGACCCTTAGGTCGTTAGCTTAGTTGCCCTGTGGAGCGTTTGCGGAAGCATTCTGCGGCTGGTCGGTCGTGGTCGTCATCAGGCGAACGTCCACGCGGCGGTTCTTCGCGCGTCCTTCAGAGGTCGCGTTCTTCTCCACCGGCTTATCCTTGCCCAGGCCGATCAGGAAGACCTTGTGCGCCGGAATCTGGTACTTGTCCGACAGGTATTGGATCACGGCATCCGCGCGGCGCTTGCTCAGTTGGTAGTTGTAGTCGGCATCGCCGGTCGAATCCGTGCTGCCTTCCACTTCCACGATGTAGTGCTTGGTCGTGGTGATCTGTCCGCCCAGTTGGTCAAGTGCGTCTTTCGCCTTGCTGGTCAGGTCAGCCTTGTCAAAGCCGAAGTGCACCGAACTCTCGGCCACCGGCTTATAGTTGTCGAGGTTCTCTACCGTGCCAGCCAGCGACGCAACGTTGGTCGAAACCGTCTGCGCGTTCTTGTTGGCCTCGTCCGCCTGCTGACCCGCTGCTAGAGCATGCTGGTCCGCGGTGTTGGCCTTGCTCTGCGCATCCTGGATGCCAGCCTGCGCGCGCCGGTCGGTGTCCTTAATATCGCGACTATTCTTGGCCGTCTGGTCATCTAATTCGTTGGTCTTGTTAATGACGGGTGCCGCTTCATTGCGGGTGTACTTTTTGGTGGCGCAGCCCACGGTAAACGGCATCGTGCCTGCGATCAGAACTGCTACCATCGAAATTCGGTTCATACTCTCGGGACTCCTTAGGGACATTCGGGCGTCGGCCAGAAGCGAACTGTCGGGGGAGGTTCTGCTGCCCTGCCGTGACTTAAGTAACAGCAATGCGGATGCCAATCCCCGTCGCTTATTTATCAATGAGTTACGAATGCTAAACCTTAGCCGGATCAAGGAATTCCGGCGGGCGTCGTAGAATTTTTACAAGGCTGATTTCCACCTTCCGTCGAGAACGCGGAAACTCAACTAGCCAAACGCAACTTCCATGGATCTGCACCAGAAAATCCGCACCCTTCCCACCGCCCCCGGCGTGTACCTCTACAAGAACGCCGAAGGCCAGATTATCTACGTGGGAAAGGCCAAGAACCTCCGCGCGCGGGTAGGTTCGTACTTCGTCCGAGGAGCCGACGAGAATGCCAAAACCGGCAGCCTCCTCCGTGAGGCTGTCGATGTTGAATACATCGTCGTCGGCAACGAAAAAGAGGCGCTGGCGCTCGAGAACAACCTCATCAAGCAGAAGCAGCCGCGCTACAACATCCTCCTGCGCGACGACAAAACTTATCCTTACGTCAAGCTCACCATGGGCGAGCGCTATCCGCGCGTTTACGTCACCCGGCGCCTGAAGAAAGACAAATCGGAATACTACGGCCCCTTCTTCCCGGCGAACCTCGCTTACCGCATCGTCGATCTCATTCACCGCAATTTTCTGATTCCTTCCTGCAACATCGATCTCAACCGCAACCACCCGCGCGCCTGTCTCCAGTACTACATCGGACGCTGCCTTGGCCCCTGCGTCGCCGGACTCACGACCGAAGGCGCTTACGCCGAAGCCGTGCGCGA
>PLWX01000266.1:0-1484 GCA_003151155.1 Acidobacteriaceae bacterium | reverse complement strand
AAGGTCTTAGATCGTCGCGACTTCTTCTTCGAAGACTTAGGGGATCTCGAAATCCGCGACGGCCTGAACACCGGCGAGCTCTTCAGCACCTTGCTGCAGCAGATCTACCTCGACAGCAAGTACGTCCCACGCAATGTTTATGTGCCTGTCGAATTCGAGGACCGCGAAGCACTCAGCGAAATCCTCAGCGAACAGATGCACCGTCGCATCGAGATCAACGTTCCCGTCCGCGGCGACAAGCGTTCTCTGATCGACCTTGTCGCTCAGAATGCCAAGCAGTCCTATGACCAGCGTTTCCGCGTCATGCGCCCCCAGACGGACGTCATGAAATCCGTCCTGCAGGACACGCTCGAGCTCCCCGAGCTCCCCAACCGTATCGAATGCTTCGACATCTCCCACATCCAGGGGGCGGAGACTGTCGCCTCGATGGTCGTCTGGGAAGACGGCAAGATGAAGAAATCGGACTACCGCAAATTCATCATCCGCACCGTGCAGGGTGTCGACGATTTCGCCAGCATGCGCGAGGTGGTCACCCGCCGCTATAAGCGTCTTGTAGAAGAGGAGCAACCGCTGCCCAGCCTCATCCTCATCGACGGCGGTATCGGCCAGCTCCATGCCGCCGCCGAAGCCCTTGAAGCCATCGGCGTGATCAACCAACCCCTGGCCTCGATCGCGAAAAGGGAAGAGATCATCTACGTCTATGGCCGTGAAGACGAGCCCATCCGTATCGACCACCACTCGCCCGTCCTCCACATCGTGCAACTCATCCGCGATGAAGCTCACCGTTTTGCCGTCACCTTCCACCGCAAGCGCCGCGAGATTCGCGACCGCTCCAACGAACTGCTGGAAATTCCCGGCGTCGGCGAGCAGACCATGAAGCGCCTGCTGCGCCATTTCGGCAGCGTCCAAGCCGTACGCCAGGCGAACGCCGCCAGTCTGGAAGCCGTGGTAAACAGCAGCCAGGCCTCCGCCATCCTCACCCACTTCAACACCGAAGAAGCTAGCACCTCGTAGAGTTGATGCCCGCTTCGTTGACTTGCCTTCCCACGCAACATAAGATGTGCGCCTGATGGCGAACCCCGCACCCTCCGCCGGCGAGACCATTGCACACTACCGGGTTATAAGTAGACTCGGTGCCGGAGGTATGGGCGTCGTCTACAAGGCGCTCGACACTAAGCTACAGCGTACGGTTTGCCTGAAATTTGTCTCCGCCGAGCTGGCTCTCAACGATCGCGATAAGCAAAGTCTTCTGCAGGAAGCCCGCGCCGCTTCCAACCTCGACCACCCCAACATTGGCGCGATTTACAGCATTGAAGAAACCGCCGACAACGAGCCATTTATCGTGATGGCGTATTACCAGGGACAAACCCTCTCCCAAGCCATGACGAGCGGTATTCCTCTCGCTGACCCTCTCGATCTTCTGTTGCAGCTTGCCCGCGGTCTCGCAGCGGCGCACGCCCGCAACATCGTCCATCGCGACATCA